>NZ_JBFOCP010000047.1:0-232724 GCF_040907855.1 Aeromonas sp. s4
TGCGGGAATAGCTCAGTTGGTAGAGCACGACCTTGCCAAGGTCGGGGTCGCGAGTTCGAGTCTCGTTTCCCGCTCCAATCACTTGCAGATGACATTCTGTTGCGGGAATAGCTCAGTTGGTAGAGCACGACCTTGCCAAGGTCGGGGTCGCGAGTTCGAGTCTCGTTTCCCGCTCCAAACAGTGTCCAGTAGATATGTGTAAGTGATATTCCGTTGCGGGAATAGCTCAGTTGGTAGAGCACGACCTTGCCAAGGTCGGGGTCGCGAGTTCGAGTCTCGTTTCCCGCTCCAATCACTTGCAGATGACATCCTGTTGCGGGAATAGCTCAGTTGGTAGAGCACGACCTTGCCAAGGTCGGGGTCGCGAGTTCGAGTCTCGTTTCCCGCTCCAATCTCTCTTCGAACCCTTCGAATTCAATCTCTCCCCCAAGTACACGAATCCAGTTTCTCAGTACCATCACTGCCGCGTCCTGTTGGTAGAGCATGATCCGTGCTTGCCAAGGCTGGGGTCGCGAGTTCGAGTCTCGTTTCCCGCTCCAATTTCTCTTCGACGTCCTCATAATCCCTTTGAATTCCCCATCACATCGCGCCGCGATGATTTGTCGTATCCGGCGTTTGCCTGTTTTCTCTCTTCCCCGCACATCCCAAGTCATAAGACCAAAATGTATTGCTTGCTAATAGCCTCCCGGAGATCGGGCACAACCCTTTGCGGTCGGCTAACAGGCTTGGCAGGGCCTGAATGACAGACAGTGGCTCGCTATAAGTTAAAACCGGGGCATTTAACCAAAGCTCATAATTTTGATTTATAGCGGCTGGTGGCGGCCATAAACGGCTTGCAGGTGGGGATGGCAAGCCCGGCAAGAGCTCTGTCGATCGGGGAGGGGAAATCGCGGGCAAAAAATAGGAGGGGCGATGGCTCCTCCTACGGGTTCACTGGCGCTGGCTCAGATAACGGTGACGTTCTCGGCCTGAGGGCCTTTTTTGCCCTGGGTCACAGTGAACTGGACTTTTTGACCTTCAGCCAGGGTCTTGAAACCTGCGCTCTGGATGGAGGAGAAGTGAACGAAAACGTCCGGTCCCTGGGATTGCTCGATGAAGCCAAAACCCTTGGTTTCGTTGAACCATTTTACTTGGCCGGTGCGAATGTCAGACATGTGGTAAGTCCTATCTATAACAAAATGAAACTAAGCCTGGTTGGGCAGCATTTGCCTGGAAGTCAGGGGTTGAAGCATGACTGACCACGTCTCTTTGTCCCAGTAGCATGTAGCACAATCCCTGTCTAAAGCCTGACCGATTGTACTGGAGCCCGATCCCTTGTCAATTTGGCACTTTTCATTTTTTGAGCGAGCTAAAAGTATTGTGAAGTCAGCAGTTTGTTTCATGCTTCACATCAAAAAAAACGGGAGGCCATGGCCTCCCGTCTGCATAAGGGGAAGTGGTCGAGCCCCCTTATTCCTTGAGGGCGAACCCTTCCCCCTGGCGGTCGTAGCGGTAGCTGACCTGACCCAGAGAGCGGACCTCGACCCGCTGGATGCGGCGGCTGGTGTCCACCAGGATGAACACCGACTTGCCCGACTGCAGCCGGGTCAGCGGCCTGTCCGGCCCTTCGATGGCGATGAGCCGGCTGAGCTCGGCCCCCGGCAACTCGAACTTGCGGAAGATGGAGTAGAGGGTCTCGCCGGCCTGCACGTCGTGCTGCAACCAGGTGCCATCCACTTTCTCCTCGACGGGCTTGGCGGCCTGGGGCTCACCGGCGTTGCCGACGGTCAGGGCCTGGGCCGGCACGGCCAGGGGGACCGCCAGGGAGCCTGACGGCGCCGTGGTCGGGGCGGCGGGGGCGGGCTCCCAGGCCAGCACCAGCAGCCAGAGCGGGATCAGCACCAGCAACCCTATGGTGTGTTTGCGGGGCAGGGGGCTTGCCAGCTTGAACGAGGCCGCCTTCGGCTCCTTGTTGCGCTGACCCAGGCCACTCATACCCTGGCCGAGACGCTGGCGCAGGGGCAGGGTAGCCGCGTTGATACGTTGGAGCAGGGTTCCTTGTGATTCGTCTTGGCGACGCTGCTGGGCTCGTCTGTTATGGCCACGTGGGCGACGGTCCGGGGTGGGCACGGCATTTACCTCTCACTACATTGCCTGCCATCAGGCAAATATGCCGCCTATGGTAAACGGACTCGCCCCCGAGGGGGAGAGTCCGGAGCATGAAAATTATCAGCTGAGACGAAACTGACCCAACAATTGCTGCAAACGTTCCGCCGCCTGACGCAAGGCCTGACTGGCGTTGGCCGTGCTGGTGGCGTCCCTGGCGATGTCGTTGGCCAGTGCGCTGGTTTTTGACAGATTGCCGGAGACGGTCTCGGAAACCGAGCTCTGCTCCTCGGCGGCGGAGGCGATCTGGTAGGTCATGTCGTTGATGGTGGCGATGGCCTGGAAGATGCTGCCGAGGGCCGCCTCCGCCTGATCCGCTTCCCCCACCGCCTGATGGGTCAGCTGCTGGCTCTGCTGGATGGCGTTGACCGCGTTGGTGGAGCTGTGGCGGATCTTGTCGATCAGCTCCTGGGTATTCTGCACCGCCTGCTGGGTGTTGCCCGCCAGCTTGCGCACCTCGTCGGCCACCACCGCAAAACCGCGCCCCTGCTCCCCGGCCCGAGCCGCCTCGATGGCGGCGTTGAGCGCCAGCAGGTTGGTCTGATCGGCGATCCCCTGGATGACGGTGAGGATGCTGGTGATCTGCTCGCTGTCGTGAGCCAGCCCTTCCACCACTTCGGCTCCCTTGCCTGCCTCGGCGGCCACCTTGTGCATGGAGTGGATCACCCGCTGGAAGCGTACCTTGCCCTCGTCCGCCGCGCTCTGGGCTTGCTTGGCGGAGTCGGCGGTGTTGTTGGCGTGGGTGGCCACCTCCTGGCTGACATAGGACATCTCCTGCACCGCGGTCAGCATCTGCTCCATTTCCGCCTGGTGATGCTGCAGGTTGTTGTCGGTCTGTCCGGCGATGCGATCGGTATCCCCGGCGTGGCGATGGACCTCGCTCGCGGTCTTCTGCACATCCCCGAGCAAGGCCTGCAGCTTGTCGATGAAGCGATTGATGCCCCGGGCCAGGGCCCCCAGCTCGTCCCGGGAGCGGGTTTCCAGGCGCTTGGTGAGATCCCCGTCGCCGTCGGCGATGTCATCCACCAGGCTCACCATCTGACGGATGGGGCCCGTGATGCTGCGGGCAATGACCAGCATGGTGCCAAGGGCCAGCACCAGCACCAGCAGGGCACCGATGAGCTGCTGGGTCATGGCGGCGCGGTTCATGTCGGTGAGCTGGCGTGCCAGCTCGTCCGCTCCCGCCAGCACCACCTTGTAGGGCAGGGTGACGATGATGGCCCAGTTGCGGGCCATGCCGGGCACCGCGATGGGCACCGAGATACGGAACGCGTCGGTGAGCTCCTGGCGCTGCACGTCCGGTTTGAGGTACTGCTGCCAGCCGTTGCCGAGCACCTTGTCGGCGCGGCTGCCGAGCAGGCTGGCGTCGCCGCTGGTACCGGTGATGACGCCGGCGGCGCTGACGATCAGGGTTTCCCCCTTGCCGTCATAGATGTTGCTGTTGAGAGACTGGGCCTGACGGCTGATGGAGTCCACCGCCAGATCCAGCGCGGCGATGCCCTTGAACCGGCCATCCACCAGGATGGGGGTGGTGATGGTGCTCACCAGCACCTGCTGGCCGTTGATGTCCACCTTGAAGGGATCGATGAGGCAGGGGCGCCCCTCCCGTTTCGGGCAGGCGTAGTAGTCGTTGGCCGGGTTGCCGAACTCGTCCGGATCGCTCTTCTCGATGGAGAGCAGCAGATCGCTGCCGATCTGATCCTTGTCGCGGTAGAAGTAGGGAACGAAGCGCCCCTTGTCGTCACTGCCGAGCGCGCTCTGGCCTGCGAAGCTTTCGTCCTGGCCGTCGAAGCCGTTGGGCTCGAAGCCCGCGAAGGCGCCATAGAGCTGGGGCTCCAAAGCAAGCTGGGCCTTGAGCAGATCGGTGGCCTGCTGGCGATCCAGCGGCAGTTTTCCCTCCTGCTGGCGGGCGAAAACGCTGGCCATCTGCTGGGTGTAGGAGAGCCCCTTTTGCAGCAGCTGGGTGATGGTGGCGGCCTCGGCGCGGGCGTTGGCGCTCACCTTCTGCCACGCCTCCTGTTGCAGGGCTGCGCGGCTGGAGTCGATGGTGAGCTGCTGGGTCTGCCGGCCTGAATACTGGTTGAGCAGGATCAGGATGACCAGGGCCGTGGTCATGGCGACACCGGCCAGTACCAGGATACGATTCTGGATAGAACGAAACTGCATCGCGCGTTCCTTGTATCGTTGAGGGTTCGTTGACGGGGTGACTGAAGTATCGGCTGTGCGGGAGATCTCTCCAGCAACCTCGCCTAGCTAAGCGGGAAAAAAGGGAAAATTCTGAGACATCACTCTAAAACAGCGGTTTTTGCGGGAATAGACCCTATTTTCCCCTCTGCCTCGCCATGGTTTTCCCATCCGTCATTGTCGGTGCTAAAATGCGACGGTTTTTTTAACGAATTGGCCCAAGGCCCTCTACACAAGGCTTAAAGATGAAAGTCAAAACCCGTTTTGCTCCCAGCCCGACCGGCTTTTTGCATGTCGGCGGTGCCCGTACCGCACTCTATTCCTGGTTGTTTGCAAAGAACCAGGGCGGTGAGTTTGTGCTGCGTATCGAGGATACCGATCTGGAACGTTCCACTCAGGAGGCCATCGACGCCATCATTGAGGGCATGGAATGGCTGGAGCTGAACTGGGATGAGGGCCCCTACTACCAGACCAAGCGCTTCGATCGCTACAACGGCCTCATCGACGAGATGCTGGCCGACGGCCGTGCCTACAAGTGCTACTGCTCCAAGGAGCGGCTGGAAGCGCTGCGTGAAGGCCAGATGGCCAACGGCGAGAAGCCCCGCTATGACGGCAAGTGCCGGGATGGCGCCCACGATCACCCTGCCGATGCGCCGCACGTGATTCGCTTCCGCAACCCGACCGAAGGCTCCGTGGTGTTCGATGACCACGTCCGTGGCCGCATCGAGTTCGCCAACACCGAGCTGGACGATCTCATCATCCGCCGTACCGACGGCGCGCCGACCTACAACTTCTGCGTGGTGGTGGATGACTGGGACATGGAGATCACCCACGTGGTGCGTGGCGAAGACCACATCAACAACACCCCGCGCCAGATCAACATCTACAAGGCGCTGAACGCGCCGGTGCCGGAGTTTGCCCACGTCTCCATGATCCTGGGTGACGACGGCGCCAAGCTCTCCAAGCGCCACGGCGCCGTCTCCGTCATGCAGTACCGCGACGACGGTTACCTGCCGGAAGCGCTGCTGAACTATCTGGTGCGTCTGGGCTGGTCCCACGGGGATCAGGAGATCTTCACTCTGAACGAGATGATCAAGCTGTTCAGCCTGGATGCCATCTCCAAGTCCGCCTCCGCCTTCAACACCGACAAGCTCTTGTGGCTGAACAACCACTACATGCGCAGCCTGGATCCGGCCTATGTGGCCAAGCACCTGGCCTGGCACATGGAACACCAGCAGATCGACACCAGCAATGGCCCGGCGCTGGCCGATGTGGTCACCCTGCTGGCCGAGCGCTGCAACACCCTGGTGGAGGTGGCTGCCCAGAGCCGCTACCTGTTCGAAGAGTACGAGGCCATCGACGAAGCCGCTGCCAAGAAGCACCTGCGCGGTGTGGCTGCCGAGCCGTTGGCTCTGGCCAAGGCCAAGCTGGCGGCCCTGGAGACCTGGACCACCGAGGCGCTGCACGAGCTGATTGAAGCGACCGCTGCCGAGCTGGGTCAGGGCATGGGCAAGGTCGGCATGCCGCTGCGTGTGGCCGTCACCGGTCTGGGTCAGTCTCCTGCCATCGACGCAGTGATGGCGCTGGTGGGCAAGGAGCGGGTCCTCGCCCGCATCGACCGCGCCCTGGCGTATATCGAAGCGCGCATGGCCGCCGAGTAAGCTTGCCGCCGCACATTGCCGTCACCGGTCTGGGGTAATCTTTCCCCTGCCATCGACGCAGTGATGGCGCTGGTGGGCAAGGAGCGGGTCCTCGCCCGTATCGACCGCGCTTTGGCGTATATCGACGCGCGCATGGCCGCTGAATAAACATCGGCCATGGCATGAAAAGGGCTCCCTGACGGGGGCCCTTCGTATTTTGGCCTCAAGCGGATTTGCGACGTAAAACAGCGACATAGCGACGAGGTTGGCGATAAAAACAGCTAACTGTCTGAATTTTGACTAAACGCTCCAGCGGGCGAGAATTTTGGGTTGACAGCAAAGCGGGTGATGCCTATCATGCGCCTCCGTTGCCAGAGATAACTTTGGTAGCGCCGAGGTGAGTTGGGGTTATAGCTCAGCTGGGAGAGCGCTTGCATGGCATGCAAGAGGTCCGCGGTTCGATCCCGCGTAGCTCCACCAAATTCTCCTCGTACAATCTGGAATCCAAGGGGTTATAGCTCAGCTGGGAGAGCGCTTGCATGGCATGCAAGAGGTCCGCGGTTCGATCCCGCGTAGCTCCACCAGGTTCCCGATTGGCATGAAGTACCCAGGGCAGTGCGGTGTGTATCACCCAGGCCGACCTTTGTGGGGTTATAGCTCAGCTGGGAGAGCGCTTGCATGGCATGCAAGAGGTCCGCGGTTCGATCCCGCGTAGCTCCACCATTATTGAGGGTGAATGGCTGCCAGAACCATTCATTCAGTACCGAATTTGGGGTTATAGCTCAGCTGGGAGAGCGCTTGCATGGCATGCAAGAGGTCCGCGGTTCGATCCCGCGTAGCTCCACCAAATTCAGAGTGATTCAGTGTCACTCACACACATCGGGGTTATAGCTCAGCTGGGAGAGCGCTTGCATGGCATGCAAGAGGTCCGCGGTTCGATCCCGCGTAGCTCCACCATCTTTCGCAAGAAAGCACCAAGGCCACCGCATCGCGGTGGCCTTTTTATTTACCTGTCATTTGGATCTCCCATGATCTCGCCCTTTGCATTTGTCTGGCAAATGGCGTTTCACCCTGTCCGCGAGGGCATCAGCGGTCCTGGCCGCCGCTGACGGGGGTGAGGGTGGGGATTGGCGCCGATGCCGCCATGGCCATGGCGCGGGCTGCGCGACGCCATCCTCTGCCGTGTGGTGGTTGGTTCGTTCGGCAACCTGCGATGGTGCTTCACCCTGTCCGCGAGGGCATCAGCGGCCCTGGCCGCCGCTGACGGGGATGAGGGTGGGGATTGGCGCCGATGCCGCCATGGCCACGGCGCGGGCTGTGCGATGCCATCCTCTGCCGTGCGGCGGTTGGCTCGTTCGGTAGCCTGCGATGGCGCTTCACCCTGTCCGCGAGGGCATCAGCGGCTCTGGCCGCTGCTGACGGGGATTGGCGCCGATGCCGCCATGGCCATGGCGCGGGCTGCGCGATGCCATCCTCTGCCGCGTGGCGGTTGGCTCGTTCGGCAGCCTGCGGGATACGCTATCCGGCCCCTGGTGTCAGCACCGGGTTTCCCCATCGACAGGGTGCCAGCCCCCCGGGAAAGGGGCGGGTGGGGCAACAGGGCATTTATTAATCCCATGATGTGGCCCTTTGCATTTGTTTTTCAAATGGCCATGGCACAAAAAAAGCCCGCGATCATCGCGGGCTTTGCACCTGGCATCGAAGATGCCGCGTCTTAGCGACGACGCCGCCAGGCGAGCGGCAACAGGGCCAGCAGCAGGGCGCCCATGGCGCCGCCACCCCCCTTGCTCGCTTCCTTGAGCTTGAGGTCGACGATGACGGGGTCGTGGTCCGAGGCGCTGAAGGGGTTGTCCGACTTGATGAGATCGCCGGTGTAGGCGCTGCCATATTCGAACAGGTTGCTCTCGAAGGAGTTGATGTGCCAGTCGGCTACCGCCACCACCTTGTCAGCCAGCGCCGGGTTGGCGAGGGCGTAGTCCAGGGTGCCGAGCTCGGCCTCGTAGCTGTAGGAGATGGCCTTCTCCTGGTTGAACTTGACGTTCAGATCCACCAAGCCGTAACCCTTGGCCACCGTCTGGCCCATCTGTTCATAGGGCTTGTCGCCGATGTAGGTGTGGGAGGCGGAGCGGATCTGGCGCTCCCCCGCGATCGGCACATAGTCGGTCAGCACCCGGATGGGATCCTCCTTGGCGTAGGAGTTGAAGTCCCCCACCAGCAGCACCTGGCCCGGCATCTTGCTCACCGCCTCCCCCAGCACCTTGGCCGCGCTCACCCGAAACTCGGTGCACTTGCCCTGCAGATCCGCAGGCTCCGTCTTGCCATCCCCGTTTTCATAGCAGCCCGACCCCTTGGACTTGAGGTGGTTAACCACCAGGGTCAGGGGGGCGTCGCTGCCCGCCACGGTGAAGCGCTGGACCAGGGAGTCCCGCTGACCGGCGCTCTTGGTGACGCCGCCCGTGGTGTAGCGCTGCTGGGGCAGGGGGATGACGTCGGCATCCCCGCTCGGGGTGAGCAGGGCGGGGCGGTAGATCATGGCCACCATGATGGCGTCGCCGCCAAAGAAGCGATCCTCCGTGAGCAGGGCCTTGGGCAGGGTGACGAAGGCGTAGTGCTTGCTCGCCTCCTTCTGCCTGGCGTTGAGGCTCTCCACCAGATCGTGGAGGGCGGCGTGCTCGTCAAAGCCGTTGTTCTCCATCTCCATCAGGCCGAGCAGGTCGGCGTCCATCTCGGTGATGGCGTTGACGATCTTGGCGCGCTGCAACTGGAACTCCTCCAGGCTCTTGGCGCCGCGGTTGCAACCCTTGGCGCTGTCCGCATCCGCCTGATCCGCACAGAGCACGTTGAGGGCGCCCCCCACGCTGGAGTGGCTGGTGAAGTAGTTGAGCACGTTGAAGCTGCCGATGCGCAGGTCAGTGCCATCCACGCGGGCCGGGGCGCTCTGGCGGTCGTTGTCGCCGGTGCGCAGCAGATCCCCCGCGGTGATGGTCTGATCCCGGGGCACGATCAGGCGGTACTCGTTGTAGCTGTAGCCGACCATGGCCTCCAGATTGATCGGGGCATCGCCGATGCGCAGGTAACCCTGCTCCGGCTCCCAGGCGGGCAGCCAGGGGAGCTTGCCGTCCCCCGCCTTGAAGTCCGACTCGAGGAAGACGCGGTTGCTGGCGTTGGCCTCGGCCAGCGCCACGGCCTCGGGGCTGCTCGCCACATGGCGCTGGGTCGGCTTCATCAGCGGGGCGCCGTGAGCGAGCACCAGGTTGTTGCGCCGGGCGGCATAGTCGTAGCTGAAGTTGCGGCTTATTTTGAGGGCGCTGTCGGCGTCGAGGCGCACCCGCATCCCTTCGTGACGCTCCAGGGCTCGGGCCAGGGTTTCCCCCTCCAGTACCCGCAGCGCCGTGGCGGCCGGGGCGTCGCCCTGGGCCAGGGTTGTCAGGCGCGGCGTGCTGCCGTCAAACAGGGGCTTGAGCTGGGTGTGGCCGTAATACTCCTCGACCTTGGCCTCCAGACAGACCAGGGCGCCCGGCTGGATGTCCGGGTACTTGCTGGCGAAGTTCTTGTCATTGAGGTAGACGAAAATGCCGTCCGACGTCTCGGGGTTGCCGTCCCCCTGCACATCCAGCAGGTAGAAGCCCTTGTTGAGGCTTTCCCCCAGACCCGAGACTACTGCCTTGACCGAGACGCTCTGGGCGCTTTCGAACTGATCGTCCGGGACGAGGGGGCTCTTGTCGCCACTGCCCTGGATGGCGGGGATGGGGGTGAGGGCACTGTCGGCCGGGCAACTGAAGCCGGCGGCGTAGAGAGACGGGGACGCGAGCGCGAGCCCCACGGCCAGCGACAGCAGGGTAGGTGTTCCTTTCATGGGTATTCCTTTTTTTATTTTTGCCAGTGTTTCCATAGCCTTGGCATCGTGGCCAAGGGCGCGCATTGTCACATTTCTGGCAGCTCTGACCAGTGAACCAACGCACATTATGAGGAGACAAAGGAGCCCATCTGCCATTTTTTGACGTGGCTAACAGTTTGATATTGATGATCTATTTGTCATCAGGTGGGAGCGAAAAGTGTGAGGCGGCCAGCATTCACATATTTTCCTTCGAGAATAAAGATTGAGCAGTGGTCACTTGCTTCCTATACTCGAGCCGTTCCTCACGGAACCCAGGCAAAGGGCAAACCGGCAGTGATGCCGGGACGCAAAGCCTCCGATCTGTCCCATCCGGGCCAGACAGCGGGGTTACCCAGGGTGACTTGAGGGTTTGTGGCCCGTCCATGGCCTGTTGTCGCTCCCTTGTTCCCTGTTGCGATTGCGCTTTTCCCGGTATTGAAGCCAAGACAAAACAAGGAAGATAACAATATGCAACAGATCTTGAGGCCCAGCAGGCTTGCCATGCTGGTCGCCCTTGCGGCCGTCCCTGCCTGGGCGCAGGCCGCTTACCCCGCCTATCAGGCCGGCACCGCCTACAAGGCTGGCGACATCGTCAGCAACGCAGGCGCCCTCTATGAATGCAAGGAATTCCCTTACTCCGGCTGGTGCGGCGCGTCCCCCTATCACTACGCCCCCGGGGTGGGGGTGGTCTGGGCTGATGCCTGGAAGCTGTATGGTGGTGAGGTGCCGCCGCCGGCCCTGGTCGTCGCCATCGGCTCCCCCGCCGTGGGTGCCAGCGTCAGCGAGGGGGCCAGTGTGGCCCTGGCGGTGACGCTGAGCGGCCCGGTCACGGCGCTCGCCCGGGTGGAATACCTCATCGACGGCACCCTGGTCGCCACCGCCACGGCTTCTCCCTGGAGTGCCAGCTGGTCTGCCGCCGGTGCGGGCGCTCACGCCCTCAAGGCACGGGCGCTGGATAAAGACGGCAAGGTGCTGAGCGAGGCGGATTCGAGCTTCAAGGTCGCCGCCGTGGTGGCGCCAGAGGCGCCCAGGGTGAGCATCGCAAGCCCCGCCGCCGGTGCCAGGGTAACCCTGGGCCGCGCCCTCACCGTGAGCGGCAATGTCACCGACGCCAATGACGACGTCGCCAAGGTCGAGCTCTTCGTGAATGGCCAGAAGGTGGGCGAGGACACCAGCGCCCCCTGGCAACTGAGCTGGACGCCCCAGAACAAGGGGCTGACCGGCCTCAAGCTGGTGGCGACCGACAAGACCAACCTCTCTGGCGAGTCGGCCCAGGTGGACGTGCAGGTGGAAGAGGCGGCGCTGCCCCCCACCGGCGGCAACCTCTCCTGCGACGTGCGCCAGATTTACCGCGCCGACGGCAGCGAGTGCATGGGGGATGACCACGGCCGCCGCGTCATCGGGTATTTCACCTCCTGGCGCACCGGCAAGAACGGCCTGCCCGCCTACCTGGTGAGCGACATTCCCTGGGACAAGATCACCCACATCAACTACGCCTTCGCGGCGGTGGACGAGCAGAGTCACACCATCAAGGTGGATGACGCCGCTACCAAGCTGACCTGGAACGGGGTGCCGGGCGCCGAGATGGATCCGGAGTTCGCCTATCAGGGTCACTTCAACCTGCTGTCCAAGTACAAGAAGCAGTACCCGGACGTGAAGACCCTCATCTCCGTCGGGGGCTGGGCCGATACCCGCGGCTTCTACGCCGCCACCACCAAGGGCGACTGCTCGGTCAACACCGCCGGCATCAACGCCTTTGCCGACTCGGCCGTGGGCTTCATCCGCCAGTACGGCTTCGATGGGGTGGATATCGACTACGAGTACCCCACCTCCATGAAGGATGCGGGCAACCCCAACGACTTCCCGCTCTCCAACCAGTGTCGCGGCAAGCTCTTTGCGAACTATGAAGTGCTGATGAAGACCCTGCGCAACAAGCTCGACAGCGCCGGCACCGAGGACGGTCGCAAGTACATGCTGACCATCGCCTCGCCGGCCTCGGCCTACCTGCTGCGCGGCATGGAGAACTTCCAGGTCACCCAGTACCTCGACTACGTCAACCTGATGACCTATGACTTCCACGGTGCCTGGAACCACTTCGTCGGTCACAACGCCGCCCTGTTCGACAACAAGGCGGATCCCGAGTTGTCCCAGTGGGGTGTCTACACCCAGGCCCAGTTTGGCGGCATCGGTTATCTCAACTCCGCCTGGGCGGCCCACTACTTCCGTGGTGCCATGGCGGCGGGCAAGATCAACATAGGAGTGCCCTATTACACCCGTGGCTGGCAGGGGGTCACCGGTGGCACCCACGGTCTGGGTGGCAAGGCGGCGCTGCCGAGCCAGAGCGATTGCCAGCCGGGCACCGGTGGCAGCACCATTCCGTGCGGCAACGGGGCGGTGGGCATCGACAACATCTGGCATGACCTTGACAAGAACGGCAAGGAGATTGGCGGTGGCGCCGTGCCCATGTGGCATGCCAAGAACCTGGAGCACGCGGCCAGCCTCGGCATCACCACCCTGCCGAGCTACGGCCAGGCCTGGGGTCTGGATCCCAACAACCCGGCCCACGTGATGCAAGGCCAGTATGTGCGTTACTACGACGACAAGGCTCATGCGCCCTGGCTCTGGAACGAGCAGAAGAAGGTGTTCCTCTCCACCGAAGATGAAGAGTCCATGGGTCACAAGCTCGACTACATCGTCAAGCGGGGCCTGGGGGGCGTCATGTTCTGGGAGATGGCGGGGGACTATGACTTCGACGCCGCGAAGAACGAGTACGTGATGGGCAGCACCCTCACCAGCCTCGCCTACGAGAAGTTCAGCAAGGCCGACAAGGCGGCCCTGAAGCAGAATGATCTGCCGGCTCCGGCCGCCCAGCTCGACATCGGCGTGAGCCTCTCCGGCTTCAAGGAAGGGGACTCCAACTACCCGATCAACCCGACCCTCAAGCTCACCAACAAGTCGACCCAGACCATTCCGGGCGGCACCCGCATCGAGTTCCTGGTCCCCACCTCCACCTCAGACACCATCACCGACCAGAGCGGCATGGGGCTGAAAGTGGTGGAGAGCGGTGGCAACCAGAACTCGGACGGCATCGCCAATGAGAAGGACTTCCACAAGGTGGCTCTGACGCTGCCGGCCTGGAAAGCCTGGACGCCGGGCACCGACGTGGAAGTGGCCATGACCTACTACCTGCCGGCCGCCGGCGTGCCGAGTGGCATGCGCCTGATTGCCGGCAGTCAGACCATAGGCCTGAAGTCCGACTTCCCGGCCCTGGCCGAGGCGGTGCTGGGCAGCAGTGGCGGTGGTGACGGCGGCAGCGGTGGCACCACCTGTGCCAGCCAGAACGTCAACCCGGCGGACTACAATGCCTATCCGACCTGGCCGCGCGGGGATCACGCCAATGGCAACGACCGCATGACCAACGGCAAGGCGGTGTGGCAGGCCAACTGGTGGACCAGCAGCGAGCCCAAGGCGGGCGATGGCAGCTGGAAGCTGGTGTGCAGCTACTGATGACCGTTTGAGCGGCAGGCCGGCACTTTGCATGGCCTGTTCTCTCGCAAGGCAATGACCCAATCCGGAGCCCAGGCTCCGGATTTTTTTGTGCCTTGTATCAGGAGAAGGAGGGGAAAATGGCAGGGGCGGTGCCATAAAAAAGACCGCTCCGAAGAGCGGCCAATTGCCACCAAGGCAATCTGCGGGGTGACCCCCTTGTCGATGTGTCGCGGCCCGGATGCCGAGTCGGGGAGATCCCCACCCCGCCAGCCGGGCCGCGCAGCTTTATTGGGTGACGGCGCCGCCCTGCTGCTCTTTCAAGAAGCTGATCCAGGGGGAAGCGCGACCACTGACGTTGCCATTCTGGGCAGCCTGAGTGAAGGCAGAGAGCGCCTCCTTGGGCTTTTGCTGCTCAAAATAGGCGACCCCGGTCAGGAACTTCAGATCCGCCCGTTGCTCGCCGCTGGCGTTGGCGGCAGGCTTGGCGGCGAAGGCCACCAGATCCTGGTAGCGCTTGCTCTGGATCATCATGCGCGCCATCTTGAGCTGCAGCTCGGCATTGGGGGCCAGCTTGTAGGACTTGGCCAGGGTGTCGATGGCCGGGTCCAGCTCCTTGGCCTGATGCCAGTAGTTGGCCAGCGTCTTGTAGTTGGCCGCGGTGCTCTCGATCTGCCCCTCCTTCATGGCCTTCTCCATCACGCGGGCGGCGCGGTGGGGAATGCCGGCGAAGGCGAGGTAGTTGGCGAGCCGCTGCAACTCGTTGGCCTCGGTCAGCATGCCGAGGTTGTAGGCCCCTTCCAGTGCCGCCAGGGCCTTGGCATCGTTGCCCGCCTGCATGTGCATGGCCGAGAGCTGGGTCCAGTACTTCTTCTTCTCCGGGTAGCGGTCCACCAGGGCGGTCAGCACCTCGGTGGCCGGCTTGTACTGTTTCAGCTCGTAGTGGGCCGCCATCTTCAGCAGGTACCAGGACTCCGGCGCCTTGCCCGCGGAGAGCTTGATCGCGTTGTCCACTGCCGGAATGGCTTCCCGGTACTGCTTGAGCTGCACATGGGCGTTGGCCAGGGTGATGTAGGCGTGCGGGGTCGGCTTCTCGTCCTTGCCGAGGTTTGCGAACCACTCCTTCATGGTGTTGATGGAACCCTTGAAGTTCCCCTCCGCCATGTAGAGCTGGGCCAGGTTGTAGCGCACCTGCTGGGCCACCGGGGGCGGCAGGCCGCCGGTGGCGATGGCGTCGGCGAAGTACTTGGTCGCCTGACCGTACTTCTCCTGCTGCGCCGCCACGAAGCCCAGGGTCTGCAAAATGACCCCCTTGTCGTAGACCCGCTCGCCGGCGCCGGACAGCGCCTCCTGCAGCTTGGCATTGGCCTCGCCGTATTTCTTCTCGGTGATCAACGCCTGGGCCTTGTTGACCGCGCGGTAGGCGCGGTCAGACAGGGCGGGTTGTTCGGCGGCCCAGGTGGCGGTGCTTAGCAGCACCGCCATGGCCACCGGGGCGAGGATCAGGGTATGTAACTTTTTCATCGCCACCCTCCTTAGTTGGTCGCAAACTCGATCTCTTGCTGCATGCGACTGGCCTGCGGCTTGCCGTCCACCATGGCCGGCTTGAAGGTCCACTTGGCGATGGTCTGGCGCGCCGCCTTGCCGAGGTCATAGCTGCGGGGCTCTTCCTTGACGATGCGGATGTTGCTCACGGTACCGCGCTCGGTGACGGTGAACTCCACCAGCACCTTGCCGGACGCAAGACCGGCCAGGGCCGCCTTGCGGGGCATCATGGGCTCGAAGGTCGCCATCGGGATGGCGCCGTTGTTGCCGCCCATGCCGCCGCCACCGCCGCCGGTGCTGTAGGCACCCAGGGCGTTGCCGCCACCGATGTTGACCGGGATGTCGAGTTTGGGCATGTCCATGGGGGAGCTCTCCATCTTCGGCCTGTCCGTGCTCGCCACCTCCATCTCGGGCGGGGGCGGC
The DNA here is from genome assembly GCF_040907855.1 of Aeromonas sp. s4. Lineage (NCBI taxonomy): Bacteria > Pseudomonadati > Pseudomonadota > Gammaproteobacteria > Aeromonadales > Aeromonadaceae > Aeromonas > Aeromonas sp. s4. Next base: position 15,301 of record NZ_JBFOCP010000047.1, read on the forward strand.
GGGCGTTTCGGGGGCGGCGGTTTGGGCAGTTCCCGTTGTTTCTCTTGCAAGGTCTCCTGAGGCTTGAGGCGGATGAAGTCGGTCATGGTGACGTCCTCCCGCTCCGTCAGCTCCCGGTGATCCGGCGTGATGAGCTTGTTCATTCCCAGAAACAGGAAGAACACCACCACGCAGGAGACCGCTAACGATATCAGGTATCTCATGGCATTCGCTCCGGCATCAGCTGCTCTTGTCGGCGGCGATGGAGATGTTCTGGACACCGGCCATGCGGATCTGGTCCATGACCTGCACCACCAGACCGGAACGGGATTCGCTGTCGGCCTGGATCACCACGGCGCTTTCCGGGTTCTCCGCCCGCAGCCGCTCGATGTTGGCACGCACGGCACCCACTTCGACGATGCGCTTGTCGACCCAGACCTGGCCGTTCTCGCGGACCGCGACCATGATGTTCCCCTTCTTCACCGTCTCGGCCGTGCTGGCGCTCGGGCGGTTGATCTCCACGCCGGACTCCTTGACGAACGAGGTGGTGACGATGAAGAAGATCAGCATGATGAACACGATGTCCAGCATGGGTGTCAAATCGATGGCCGCCTCGTCAGCACCGCTGTCGCTGTGACGTTTTCTCATGGCAAAAACTCCTTGCTTGTTCTGTGCCCCGGCGGGCATGGCCCGGCCGGGGATGTGCATCCTGCATCAGCCGTGTTTCAGGTTGTCTTCCAGCTTCTGCACGGCCAGCTTGGCCTTGTGATCGAGCCGGCTGACAAAAAACAGGCCGGAAAGGGCGGCAATCATGCCCGCCATGGTCGGAACCGTCGCCTTGGAGATCCCCGAGGCCATCGCCCTGGGGGAGCCGGTGCCGGTGATGGCCAGGGTGTCGAACACCTGCACCATGCCTACCACGGTCCCGAGCAGCCCCATCAGCGGGCAGAGGGCGATCAGCACCTTGATGACCGGCATCCCCTTGTCCACCGCCATGGCGACCCGGGAGACCAGCTCGCGGCGGATCTGCCTGGCGGACCAGGAGAGGTGATCGGTGCGGGCCAGCCAGGCCGTCTTGGTCTGTTTCACCTGCTGGGGATAGACCGCCATGAAGTAGAACCAGCGCTCCAGCAGTAGGGCCCACATCATCAGGGTCAGGAAGAACAGGGCGACCAGCACGTCGCCCCCCAATCCCAGAAACCGGCGGACCGACTCGACTTCTTCAATCAACCAGAACCACATGGGTGACTCCTTAGGCTGCGGCTTTGGCGGCGTGCAGACGTTCCTGATAACGGGCAACGAAACCGGCGCTCTGCTCTTCCAGTACCTGGATCAGACGGCGGCTCTGGGTCTGCACGATGGTGTAGAGGAACAGCATGGGCACGGCCACGACCAGACCCTGCATGGTGGTCACCAGGGCCTCGGAGATACCCCCCGCCATCAGCTTGGGATCGCCGGTACCGAACAGGGTGATGGCCTGGAAGGTGGCAATCATCCCGACCACGGTACCCAGCAGGCCCAGCAGCGGGGCGACGGAGGCGATCAGCTTGATGAGGCTGATGCCCTTCTCCAGCTTGGGCACGTTGCGCAGGATGATCTCGTCGAGCTTGGATTCCAGATCCTCGATGTTGTCACCCCGGTGATCCTGGTAGGCTCCCAGCATCTCGCCGATGGGGTTGCCCTTGATGATCTGCTCGGATTTCAGTTGCTTGCGCATGGCACCGCCGATGAGGGAGAGACGGGCACCGCAGAACAGGGCCAGCAGGGTACCGATGACACCCAGCGCCAGGATCACGTAGCCCACGGAGCCACCCTGATCGATGCGCTCCTTGAGGGTCGGCGACTGCACCAGCAGGGAGAGGATCACGCCGCGGGACGGGTCGATGAAGATGGGTTCGACGCTGCCGCCACCCTGTTCAAACTTGGCGACCGGTTCCAGCACCGCGTTCTCGGGCTGGCGGGAGAGTTGCTCGAACTTGCCGGTCTCCGGCACGAAGGTGAGGTACTTGCCTTCGGAGACGGTGTTGAACTCGCCTATCTGGGTCACGGTCTTCTGGGCCTGGTTGCCCTCGCCGTAGACCACGGTGGCCGGGATCTGGCTTACCTTGCCACCGTCGACCATGCGGCTGAGGGTGGTGGTCCAGAAGGCGGTCAGGTCATCGCTGGAGGGCAGCTCCTTGCTCTCGGCCAGGCGAGTCAGCAGGGCGGTCTGCTCGGGATGTTCGACCCGGCGGGCGGAGGCATTGAAGATCCCCTTGAATTCACCGGCGAACTGGCGCAGCACGCCAAACATCTCGCCCATGTTGCCGGAGCGCTGGCGCAGGGTTTCGGTCAGCTCGGTGAGCTGCTTGTCGTTGGCATCGAAGGTGGCCTTGAGCTTTTCGCCCCTGGCGACTTCGGCGGCGAGATCCGCCTTGGCCTTGGCGAGCAGGGCCCCTTGTTCGTTCTTGTCAGCCAGGAAGCGGGCTTCCCGCTCCTTGTTGAGCTGGGATTCGCTGGTGCTGGCGGCCTTGACCTGATTGAGCAGGGCGTTGAGATCCACCGGCTTCTCGGCGGCGGTCACCGGCAGGGTGACCAGGGTAGCGCCCGCGATCAGCGAGGCGATGGCAAGTTTGATTCCTTTCATGATGCTTTCTCCGCAGTTTGAACCGGCAGCTTGATGAGGGCGGGGGGCGCCTGCTTCTTCGCGATGCGAAGGCCTTGTTCAACCGCACTGCGATACTCCTGGGGCAGTACTTCCCACTGGCGGGTCTTCTTGTTCCACATGCCGGTCTCGTTGCCATCCGGGGACTGGTAGAGCAGGGCGATGCGGCCGACGCGCAGGAACTCGTAGGTCTTCTCGTCCCCATCCTTGTCCAGGCTCGCCTTGTAGGCTTCGATGGTGCGGCTGAAGCCCTCCTCGATCTGGTAGGCCTCGAGGATCTTGCGGTACTTCTCGGAGATGGTGACGTCGGCCCGGTTCATGAGATCGGTCAGGGCCGCCACGCGGTCCTCACGCTCCACCTTCTGGAACGGCAGGTCCAGGGAGACGAACTGCTCGAGGGAGTCGATCATCTTGAGCATCAGGGGCACCACTTCGGTGCTGGTCTGGTCGATCTGGGCGATCTGCTTTTGCATGGAGGCGAGTTCGGCGCTCTGGGAGTCGACCATCTTGCCCACTTGCTCGTTGTAGGCGCGCAGGCTGTCCACCTGGCGCAGGGCGGCCTTGTACTGGGCCAGGGCAGACTCGGCAGACTCGGCGTAGCTGTCGATCTTCTGCTGGGAAACTTTGGATGCATTGTCGGTGGCGGCTTGAGCGTCCACGGCCTGGCTGGCAGAGGCGGCACTCAGATTGAAGCTGGTCAGCAAGGCAGCCGAAATCAGGCTGCCGAGGAGCGCTTTCTTCATTGTAATTGTCCTTGTCTTCATAGGATTACCCTATCTCCGTAACTTCCTTGGGACCTTGGGCAAAGCCGGCCCGAACGGGCCGGCTTGTGGTTTGCTGGTGGATTAGAACTTCTGGCTGTAGTCGAGGTAGTAGATGCGACCGTCGATGCTGTAGAGCTCGTCGTCATAGGTGAAGCCATCGCTCTCGAGGGACGGGCCCACGTTGAACATGTTCTTCACGCCGACCTGGATCTTGCCGTTCCAGGGCGCTTCCACGCCGACGTTCAGGTTCCAGGTGGTCTGGGACGCGATGTGGCCCACTTCCTCACCGGTATCGGCGATGTAGTCCTGGCTCTGGGAGTCGATGTAGTTCGCACTCAGGTAGGTATCCATGTTCCACCATTGGGGAACGTTGACACCCACACCGGAGCTGAAGCGCATCTGGGGCAGACCGTTCTGGCCGATCTTGTCGATGATGGGACCACCGGCGTACAGACCTTCCTTGTATTTCAGGATGTAGGTACCGCCCAGGTCATAACGCACGGTGGCGTAGTTCAGGTCGTAGGTGTAATCCACCTTCAGGTCGAGGCCGGAGGTCTCGAGGGTCCCCAGGTTGACCATGGGTGCGATGGCGTTGCTGATCTTGCCCTGGCTGTTGCGGGTGATGCTGCTGGAGCTGCCGCTGTTCAGTTCGTCATAGATGAGAGACTGCAGGGAGTTCAGCTGGATCACGTCCTCGATCTTGATGGTGTAGTAGTCCAGGGAGAGGTTCAGGTCATCCACCGGGCTGTAGGCCACCCCGAAGTTCCAGGTGTCCGCGGTCTCTTCCTTCAGATCCTCGTTGGAGGTACGGGTGGTGTCGTACTGGCGGTTCGGGCAGTCAGCCGCGGAGATGCCGTTGGCCTCGCAGTAGACGTAATCCTTCGCCCAGTCGGCAGAGAAGGAGTCAGCCGAGTAGAGATCGCTCAGGCTGGGGGCGCGGAACGAACGGGACCAGGAGGTGCGCAGCATCAGGTTGTCCAGCGGCTGGTAACGCAGGCTCGCCTTGGGGGAGAAGGCGCTGCCGAAGTCGCTGTACTTGTCGAAGCGACCGGCCACGTTCAGCTCGATCTGCTCGGTGATGGGCACCAGGGACTCGATGTAGGCGGCAGTCACGTCACGCACGCCACCGGAGGAGTTGCCGGAGGAGCCGATGATGTTGCCGGCTTCGGACTGGGCGTCGTATTTGTCGGCATAGACCCAGTCGTTGTACTCGGCACCGGCGTACCAGCTGACCGGACCGGCCGGCAGTTCACCCATGTCCCACTGGACACCGGCGTACCACTGGTAGAAGTCCATGGTGGAGCGGCGGCTGGTGTCGGCGGCCATGGAGGCCGTGGTGGAGGCGTCGAACTCGCCACCGACGAACTTGCCGTCGGCGACCGCCTGCTGGGCGGCGGACTTCAGCACGTAACCGGTGCCGTTCTCCTTGTTGTCGGTCTTGGAGTACATGTAGCCGGCGTTCCACTGCATGTCGCCGACGCTTTCGGTGGCGATGGTGCCTTCGAAGCCGAGGTTCATGCTGCCGGTGGTGTCGGTGACATAGTTGTCACGGGGGCCGACGTTGCTGAAGCGGTAGTAGGCGTAGGCAGCCTCACCCAGACCCTGGGTGGCGGCGGCATCCAGGCCGTTGTCGGCGAAGAACTGGGCGTTCTTCGGGTTGGCCGGGTCAATGGTGAAGGCACCGGCGGCCGGGGCGAAGCGGCCGAAACTCTCGACCCGGGAGCCGATGATCTGCGGCACGAAGTCCACGTTGTCGTTGATGTGGTAGCGACCGTTCACGTACAGGGTGTCACGGCTGCGGGAGGCCGTGGTGGCCGCGACCTGGCCGTAGTTGAAGTTACAGCCGCCCTCGAACCCGACGAAGGGCTCCTTGCATGAGCCGTCGGCATTGGTGGCGCCGGCCAGGGGGCCGTATTTCCAGATGGGGTCGCCGTTGGCGTCAAGACCCGTGATCCCTTCCACGTTGCGGCCGTAGGGGCTGGGGGAGTCGTTGCCCTGTTTGGAGAGATAGTCACGATCCCGGGCGTAGATGACGTCCTTCTTGTCGTGCTCGTAGACCGCCATCAGGGAGCCCTTCTCGCCGGCCACCCCTGCCACGATGGAGCCGCTCTTCTCGTCGCCGCCCTCTTCGCTCGGGGAGCCGATGCGGCCCTGGAAGTCCAGCCCTTCGTAGCCCTCTTTGAGCACCACGTTGATCACGCCACCGATGGCGTCGGAACCATAGATGGCGGAGCCGCCGTCCAGGTTGACCTCGACCCGCTCAACGGCGGCCATGGGGATGGTGTTGAGGTTGATGGAGGTGCCGCCCATGGTGGGGGAACCCGCTACCCGCTTGCCGTTCAGCAGAACCAGGGTACGCTCGGAACCCAGGCCGCGCAGGCCGACGGTGGATTGGGACTGGAAGGAGCTGCCGGAGGCAGGGGAGACGCCGCCAAAGGAGTTGTAGGAGGCTTGCTTGAGGTAATCGGCGACGGTCTGCTGACCGGATTGCTCGATTTTCGCCTTGGTCACGGAGACGACCGGGGTGGCGCCTTCCACATCGACCCGGGAGATCCGCGAGCCGGTGACCTTGATTTTTTGCAGTTTTTCTACGTTCTGGCCCTCTTCGGCCAGGACAGGGGTGGCCACAACTGCCGCGCTCGCCAAGGCAAACGCTACGGCAGCAGAGAGTCTGCTTTTCCTAAGCATCGCTAGTATCCTTCCTGATTGTTTATTGTTTGCTTCCATTACCGCCCTCGTTGGAGCGGTGCGTAAGGCTTATCAAGGTTTGGTGATGGACGTCAAATGGAGCGGCGGGGATGGGGGCAGTAGAGGGAATTAGATGGGAATATGCACTTGATGGAATATTTTTGGCGTTTTATTCCGTAAATGTCGCGTCAACTTATGTAAAGATGTTGTTAAGTTCGATTTTTACAATTTTATTGATTATTTTTGAACTTATCGATAAGTCGCTTGTCACTCCAGTGTCGATATCGAGAAAACGGTTTTTTGCAGTATTTTCATCTGCTTTTGTGGCGAGAGCGTTTTCCGGGGAACGGAGGGTGGGGGCGGCTATCCCTCTTCTTTTATAGGTAAATGAGAAAATAACCCGACTTGTTCTTAACTTGTTGATTTTGTTCTGCTTGGTATGGATTAAAACACCTGTGTAATTAATTTTTTAATAATTAAAATCGAGTTTGACGGGTCGGCGTAGCAGTTTTTTATATTGAAGTTGGGTTTTTTGGAAAAAATCATCCGCGGGATATGCTGCGGGGGGACATTCCCGGTCGCAGACCGGGTTCTACTTGATTTTTGTTGCAGAGCTTTTACAGTGACCGAGCCGGATTGTCTGTCAATGCCAGTCAATTCAGTGAGTAATGCCAGGTAAGGATAGGCCCGTCACCGGATGTGACTGGCCATAAAAGAACAACAAGGACGAGGTTCCACCATGCTGTCGTATTTCCTACGTCGGATGCTTTTGATCATCCCGACGTTTCTCGGTATCACCCTGCTCGTCTTCACCATCACCCGCTTCGTGCCGGGCGGCCCGGTTGAGCGCATGCTGCTGCAGGCGCAGGTCTCGCAAAACGAGTCCGGCCGCTCCAGTGGCAGCAAGGGGGCGCAGGCACTCTCCGACGAACAGATTGAAGAGCTCAAGGCGTTCTACGGCCTCGACAAGCCCATGCTGGTCGCCTACTGGGACTGGTTGCAGAAGCTGGCGGTGTTGGATCTCGGGGAGTCGACCCGTTATTACGAGCCGGTGTGGGATCTCATCAAGGAGAGGTTGCCGGTAACCGCCTTCTTCGGGCTCGCCACCTTTCTGCTGAGTTATGCCGTCTCCATCCCGCTCGGAGTGGCCAAGGCGCTCAGGCACAACAGCCGCTTCGATTCCCTGAGCTCCATGCTCATCTACATGGCCTATGCGCTGCCCGCCTACGTGGTGGGGATCTTCCTCATCACCGTCTTTGCGTTCCATCTGGAGTGGCTGCCCATGGGGGGCTTCCCGGGGGACGAGTTTGACGGGATGGAGAGCAGCTGGGATCAGATCCGCACCGTCTTCGCCCACGCCCTGCTGCCGCTCATCGCCTACGCCATCGGGGATTTCGCCATCCTCACCATGACCATGAAGAACAGCCTGATGGAAAACCTGTCGGCGGATTATGTGCGCACCGCCGTGGCCAAGGGGCTGCCGTTTCGCAAGGCGGTGACCGATCACGCCATGCGCAACAGCCTGATCCCCATCGCGAGTCACTTAGGGTCGGTGCTCACCGTCTTCTTCGGGGGCTCCTTCCTCATCGAGACCATCTTCAACATCGACGGCATCGGCCTGCTCGGTTATGAGGCCATTGTCGAGCGGGATTACCCCACCGTCATGGGCATTCTGGCCATCACCTCCATGCTGATGCTGGTGGGCAACATTGTCTCCGACATCTGCGTTGCCCTGGTCGATCCCCGCGTGCGGTTTGGAGAGTGAGCATGAACCTGAATCCGGTAACGCTGAAAAAACTCAAGCGCTTCAAGTCGATAAAGCGCGGCTACTACTCCTTTGTCATCTTTTCGGTCCTGGTGGTCATCTCTCTGCTGGCGGAACTGCTGGTCAACAGCCGGGCCCTGGCGGTGAGTTATCAGGGGGAGCTCTATTTCCCCACCTATGGGGACGTGATCCCGGGCCAGCACTTCGGGCTCGACTACGAGTACGAGACCAACTACCGCCAGCTCAAGAGCCAATTTGCGAAGGAAGATAAGGGGGATTGGGTGTTGCTGCCCCTGGTCCCCTGGAACCCCTATGAGCAGGACTTCAAGGAGGAAGCCTATCCGCCCTATGCCCCGAGCCTGGCGGAGCGCCACTTCCTCGGCACCGACACCAGCGGTCGCGATGTATTGGCACGGCTGGTCTACGGCTTTCGCATCGCCATCGGCTTTGCTTTCATCGCGCTGGTGGCGAGCTATGTCATCGGGGTCAGCATCGGCTGCATGATGGGGTTCCTCGGCGGTCGGTTCGATCTCCTGATGCAGCGTTTCATCGAGATCTGGTCCCAGGTGCCCTTCCTCTACGTCATCATGATCCTGGTCTCCCTGGCCAAGCCGAACTTCGGCCTGTTCGTCGGCATCAACGTGCTGTTCGGCTGGATGGGGATCACCTGGTACATGCGCACCCTCACCTACAAGGAGCGGGCGCGGGACTACGTGATGGCGGCGCGGGCCCAGGGGGCGAGCACCAGGCGCATCATCTTCAACCACATTCTGCCCAATACCCTGATGATGATCGTCACCCTGGCCCCGTTTGCCGTGGTGGGCAACATCTCCACCCTGACGGCGCTGGACTACCTGGGTTTTGGCCTGGCGCCGCCGACCCCGAGCTGGGGGGAGTTGCTCTCCCAGGGGATCAACAACCTCGACGCCATCTGGATCGTGAGTTCGGTGGTGGCGGCGGTGAGCCTGGTGCTCATCATGGTCTCCTTCATCGGGGAGGCCATCCGGGAGGCGTTCGATCCGCGCAAATTTACCCGTTATCAGTGAGCGGTGGCGCCTTGCCAGGGCACATCGATAGGACCCTTAATGAAGACGCCCCCAGTGCAGGGGCATGACCAGGAAGTCAAACATGAACAATAAAATCAAATGGACAGGTGCTCTCTTTCTGCTATTGAACGGATCCTGGGTGTGGGCGGCCAGCCTGCCCGCGGATCTGACGTGGGAGACCAACGACACCGACCCTGTGTTCGCCTCTCCCAAGGCGCTGCCCGGCGGCAACCTCAATCTCTTCGTCGACAGCTTCCCGCTGACGTTTCGCACCGTGGGGCCGGATTCCAACGGCTCGTTCCGCTCCTTCATCCTCGACAACCAGATGAGGCTCATCAGCTTCCATCCCAACACGGGCAACCCCATTCCGGCCCTGGCGAATGCCTGGGCCATCGCGCCGGACAGCCAGACCGTCTATTTCAGGCTCGACCCGCGCGCCAAGTGGTCCGACGGCAAGCCGGTCACCGCCGATGACTACACCTTCGGCTACGAGATGATGCGCTCCAAGGACATCAAGGGCCCCTGGTTCAACAACTACTACACCACCGAGGTGGTGGCGGTGGAGAAGATTGACGACCACACCATCCTGGTCAAAGCGGGCAGCCGCAAGGCCAAGCTCGATCTCCTCAACACCACCGAACTGTGGCCCCAGCCCAAGCACTACTACAAGATGGGCCCGAACTGGGTGAAGCAGTACAACTGGGCCGTGGTACCCACCACGGGCCCCTACGTGATGAGCGACGTAAAAAAGGGCAAGTCCGTCACCTTCAGCAAGCAGAAGGAGTGGTGGGCAAAAGACGATCGCTACAACCAGCACAGGTTCAACCTCGACACCATCAAGGTGCAGGTGATCCGCGACCACAACATTGCGTTCCGCCACTTCCTCAAGGGGGAGCTGGACACCTTCGAGATGATCCTGCCCAACTGGTGGCATGAGAAGGCGGTCACCCCGGAGTACAAGCAGGGATACGTGCAGAAGGTGATGGCCATGACCGACACCAAGCAGGGGGGGCAGGGGGTTCACCTCAACGTGGCCAATCCCAAGCTGGCGGATCTCAACGTGCGGCTCGGCATCCAGCACGCCTTCAACATCGACAAGATGATAGAGACGGTGCTGCACGGCGACTATGACCGCGCTACCACCTTCGGCTCTGGCTTCGGGGCCTTCACCGACATCGCGCTCCCTGAGCGGGCCTACGACATCGCCAAGGCGCGCGACTACTTCGCCAAGGGCGGTTACGGCAAGCAGGGACCGGACGGCATCCTGCAAAACGACAAGGGAGAGCGGCTCACCCTGGCCCTCACCTACACCAGCCAGGAGCACTCCAAGCGGCTGACCGTGCTCAAGGAAGAGGCCAAGAAGGCGGGCCTGGATCTGGAGCTCAATCTGGTGGATGGCGCCACCGGCTTCAAGGTGATGCTGGAGAAGAAACACGAGGCGGCCTGGCTTGGCTGGGGGGGCGGCGGTCTCTATCCGCAATACTGGGAGTCCTTCCACTCCGACAACGCCAACAAGCCCCAGACCAACAACCTGTTCAACGTGGCTGACAAAGAGCTCGACAGCCTGATCGACGCCTACAACGTCGAGTTCGACATGGACAAGCGGGCCGCGCTTTCCCACCAGATCCAGCAGCGCATCTATGATCTCGCCATCTTCGTGCCCGGGGTGCAGCTCAACTACGTGCGAGCCAGCAGCTGGCGCTATGTGATGCTGCCGGAGGTGCCCGCCACCAAGAACACGCCGGATCTGCTCTACTGGCCCATGGATGGCTACCCCCACAGCAGTGGCGGCCTGCTCTGGATCGATCCCAAGGTGAAGGAGGAGACCCAGAAGGCCAAGTCTGACGGCAAGGCGCTGGCCCCCATCACCCTGATCGACAAGACCTATGCACATCATTGATGTGGCCCAGAAGGGAGCAGCAGTCATGCCCAACACACAGGCCACCGCCCCCGGCACCAGAGATCATGAGGGGCAGCCTCTGTCCCCCATCCTCGAGGTGCGGGATCTCGAGGTGGAGTTCGCCGTCGACGACGGCAAGATCAAGGTGCTCGACGGGGTCAGCTTCCAGGTCGCCCCGGGCAAGACCCTGGGGATAGTCGGCGAGTCCGGCTGCGGCAAGAGCGTCACCTCGCTGGCCATCATGGGGTTGCTGCCAAGGCCTCACGGTCAGGTGGTAGGGGGCTCCATCCGCTTTCAGGGGGAGGAGCTGCTCAATCTGCCGCCGGAGCAGATGTACAAGGTGCGCGGCAACCGTATCTCCATGATCTTTCAGGAGCCCATGACGGCCCTCAACCCGGTGCAGACGGTCGGCGATCAGCTGATGGAGGTGTTTCGCCTCCACCGCCCCGATTACAGCAAGGCCCAGCGCCGTGACGCCGCCATTGCCATGTTGAAGAAGGTGGGGATCCCCGAGCCTGCCCAGCGTTTCGCGGCTTATCCCCACAATCTTTCCGGCGGCATGCGCCAGCGGGTGATGATCGCCATGGCGCTGGCCTGCGAACCGGCCCTGCTCATCTGCGACGAGCCGACCACGGCGCTCGATGTGACCATCCAGGCCCAGATCCTGGATCTGATGAAGGAGCTGCAAGCCCAGACCGGCATGGCCATCATCTTCATCACCCACGATCTCGGGGTGGTGGCGGAGCTGTGCGACGAGGTGGTGGTGATGTATGCCGGGCGTGCGGTGGAGCGGGCCGATATCTATGAACTGTTTGACCACCCGCGCCATCCCTATACTCATGGTCTGATGGCCTCGATCCCGCGTCTGGAAGATGTGCCAAAGAGCCTGCTCAAGACCATCAAGGGTCAGGTGCCCGCCCTGCACGAGATGCCGGCGGGGTGCCGTTTCTCCAACCGCTGCCCCCATGCCACGCCCCTTTGCGTGGAGACGATACCGGTGACCGAGCAGTTGAGCGAACGCCACGGGGTGGCCTGCCACCACTGGAAGGAGGTGAGCCTATGAACGGTCTGGTGTTACGGGGTGTCGTAGGGCAGCCTGGCGGCGGGAAGGCGACCAGGTCGTCTGCTGCCATGAATCGTCGGGGATGGAAGTCATGACCAGCTTGTTGTCGGTAAGCAATTTAAAGCAGCATTTCAAGATGGGTGGCGGTTTCTTGCGCAAGCAATACACCGTCTACGCGGTGGATGGCATCAGCTTTGATCTCAGGCAGGGGGAGACCCTTGGCCTGGTGGGAGAGTCGGGATGCGGCAAATCCACCTTGGGGCGTTCGTTGCTCAAGCTGTTCGAGCCGAGCGCCGGCTCCATCACCTTCGAGGGGCGTGACATCACCCACCTCTCGCCCAAGGAGATGCGATCCCTGCGTCAGGAGATGCAGATCGTGTTCCAGGATCCCGCAGAATCCCTCAACAGCCGCCACACGGTGGGGCAGATCCTGGAGGAGCCCTTCATCATCCACGGCAAGGGCAACGCCGAACAGCGCCGGACATGGGTGCAGGAGCTGCTGGAGAAAGTCGGCTTGCCTGGCAGCGTGGTGGATCGCTATCCCCATGAGTTCTCTGGCGGCCAGCGCCAGCGCATCGGCATCGCCCGCGCCATCGCCCTCAAGCCCAAGCTGCTGGTGTGTGACGAGGCGGTGTCGGCGCTCGACGTGTCGGTGCAGTCCCAGATCGTGAACCTGCTGCTCAATCTGCAGCGGGAGATGAACCTCGCCATCATCTTCATCGCCCATGACCTGTCGGTGGTCAAGCACATCTCGGACAGGATTGCGGTGATGTATCTGGGCCGGATCGTCGAGCTGGCCGAGGCCCAGGCTCTCTACCTGGCACCGCGCCATCCCTATACCCAGGCCCTCATCTCCGCCATTCCTGTGCCGGATCCGCGGCGGCGCAGCCAGCGCATCCTGCTGACGGGGGATGTGCCGTCCCCCATCTCGCCGCCGAGTGGCTGCCACTTTCACCAGCGCTGCCCCCATGCAACGGATCTGTGCCGCACCCGCTCGCCTGCCCTTGAGGCGTGTGGCGGGCAGGGGCATCAGGTGGCCTGCCATTTCCCCTTGCCCGTGCAGGAGGCGGTCCCGTTGGGAAAGGCGATATGATGCCGGCGCCCGCCGCGTCGCGACCGGCATCGCTGCAAGGTGGCACCGAGGAGGCGCAATAGAGGCGGAAACGGAATAAAAAAATGGGGCCTGCAGGCCCCATCTTCATGGTTGGAGTTCAGGTTTGGCCGTGGAAATTCTGGCCCGGGCAGGACAGCGCCCCGATGGGGGTGGCTGTTGTGTGGATTGCTGAGTTGTTTTGTAGTTTTATTACGTTGCTAATTTCAACTTCCGGACAGGCGATATCAGGCGCCATAACGGAAGTAGTAATTGCGGGTTGCAGGCGCATAAGTGTCTTTCTCTTCAGCACCTTTCTTGCTGGTTGCACCCTTCAGGTGGAACAGCACTGCCAGATTCTCGAACATATGATGACCTCGTTTCTCTGTGGTTCATGGGTTGTGTGACCTTGGTCACGTTCTGATCCTAGGGGTATATGTGAGCTGGATCAACTTTTTGTGTTGTAAATTTACATAAATCATGGAAAGGGTTTTCAAATGCAGACCTGTTCATGGATACGATTTCAAGCCAGGGCCACGTATGGAGTCGGGGATATGAGAGAGGTGGCCGAGGAGGAAGTACAAAAAAGATGCCCCGCACGGGGCGGGGCATCGATATGGTCGTGAGCTGGCTTACTTGGCCGGGATATGTTCCAGCACGTGAACCAGCAGTTGCCAGAAACGCTCGACCGCCGGGATGTGTACCTTCTCCCCCGGTGCGTGGGCGCCACGGATGGTCGGGCCGAAGGAGACCATGTCCCAGTCCGGGTAGGCGCTCTTGAACAGACCGCACTCGAGGCCTGCATGGATCACCATGACGTTCGGCATCTCGCCAAACAGGGTCTGGTAGCTGCTACGCACCAGCGCCATGACCGGTGAGTCAACGTTCGGGGCCCAACCCGGGTAGGCGCCGGTGAACTCGCAGCTGGCGCCAGCCAGGGTGAACAGGGAGCGGGTCATCTGCTCGATGTTCTCGCGACCGGAATCGATGAGGGAGCGGATCAGGCACTGCACATAGACTTCCCCCTCGAGTGTCTTGATGACACCCAGGTTGGTGGAGGTCTCGGTCACGCCCGGGATGGCGTCGCTCATGCGCATCACCCCGTTCGGGCAGGCCATCAGGGCATCCAGCAGGCGGCTTTGCAGGGACTCGCTCATGAGCTGGGCCGGTTTCTCCCGGGCGGTGAGCAGCACGGTGAGGTTGGCCTCGGTGGCGGCCAGCTCGCTCTGATAGATGCCGGCGTAGCGGTCTACCAGAGCCTTGAAGTCAGCCACGCTGGCGGCGGGCACCAGCAGGCTGGCGCGGGCCTCGCGGGGGATGGCGTTGCGCAGGGTGCCGCCGCTGAGATCGCCAAGGCGCACCCCCAGCGGTTCGGCGGCCTTGAGCAGACGGACCAGCAGCTTGTTGGCGTTGCCGCGGCCACGATGGATGTCGACCCCGGAGTGGCCGCCGCGCAGGCCCTTGACCTGCAGCTCGAAACCTTCACCCTCGGTGGCAGCGACCAGCTCCAGGGGGAAGCGGATATTGGCATCCACCCCGCCGGCGCAGCCCATGTAGACCTCGCCATCCTCTTCGGAGTCGGTGTTTAGCAGGATCTCGCCTTCCAGCCAGCCCGCTTCCAGACCGAAGGCGCCGGTCATGCCGGTCTCTTCGTCGGTGGTCAGCAGCACTTCCAGCGGGCCGTGCTTGATGGTCTTGTCGGCCAGCACGGCCAGGCAGCCCGCCATGCCCATGCCGTTGTCGGCACCCAGGGTGGTACCACGGGCGGTGACCCATTCGCCATCGATGTAGGCATCGATGGGATCGGTGGTGAAGTCGTGCTGGGTGTCGGCGTTGGCCTGGGGCACCATGTCGATGTGGGCTTGCAGCACCACGGCCTTGCGGTTTTCCATCCCCGGTGTGGCCGGTTTCTTGATGATGATGTTGCCGACGGCATCTTGCTTGACCGCCAGGCCTTCTCCCTGGGCCCATGCGACGATCCAGGCGCTCAGCTGGGCTTCGTGCTTGGAGGGGTGGGGGATGGAGCAGATCTGCTCGAAGAATTGCCAAATCAACTTGGGAGACAGAGAACTGAGCTGTGCCACGTCGGGACTCCTTACCAGCATGGAAAATGTCGGGCCCCACTCTGCGGGCCGGGGAAAAGGATAACGATAATACAGTCAATCACGCAAAAATGTGAGCGATCAGCGCAAATGACGCTCTGCTTGTGCTGGGAAAGGGAGCATGGATGGCGAACTTCACTGCCTGCCTTATTCGTGTCAGCACATCATCAATTATGTGATGTTGGTCACAAAAATATTGTCTTTTTGGCGCCGGGTGGTAAATTAGCCGCCGTGGCCAGCCCACTTGTCAGGATGACAATCAATGCCTCCAGGGAACCGAAGCAAAGCAAGTGCGCCTCCATGGAACCGAGTGTCAGTTCAAGGATGTGAACCCGCATTAAGGTACGTAACTTGTTAAGCAATCAGGAGTTTATGATGTCAGGCAGCAATTCAACCTATTGGTTTGCCCAATCTCTCTATACCCAGGGCTTCAACTACCCGAATCCCTACGCCACCCGCCGTTAAGGCTCGCAGGCGTCACAGGTAACAGCAGCAGGTGCGTGAGGATCCTCTCCTCCCCCTGCTATTTTTTTGCCCGAATGTCATGGAATGTGTGTCAAACGGCTAACCTGTCGGTGTCGCCGGAGCCCTCCCAAAAGGGCGACAGAGCGGAAGATGGCGGACATTTCCTGTTTTTCGCATACGTTTGCCGCTCAATTTATCCATAAAGAGTGCTATCATACCGGCCCAACAGCCGGCCCGAGATCGGGAGTCCACCCGAGATGGCCGCCAGCTACACCCCATCCCTGTTCGCATTGCATCCGTTTTTGCCGCCGAGGCGTCAGCCCCGAGGCCGAAAAAGTGCAAGCAAAATTCGGGAAACGGGGTGCCAGAATTGACCTGAACCCGTCTCTTTGCCGGGTTCTCGCCTCATAAGTGATTGCTTTATAACTCGTTGAGATCGATAGCATGCCAAAAAAGTTCTATGCTCTTTGGCGTGTTGACTTGATTGTCTTTTTATTTGTTGTAAATCAATGGCTTACTGTTGTTCGCTAAGGCGATAATGGTCGTGGTGGCGGCAAAGTGGCGGCAGGGGATTTGATGATCGAGAGTGGCGGCAGAGTGTAAGCTCTGCCGCCATTTTTTATTCTGGGAGTTTTTCAAGCTTCACTTCGAGCTGCAGGCGGTTGGTGAAGCCTTGGTTGGTGAGGTCGTGCACCACCTGGGTGAGCAGCCAGTCGGCCTCGTCAATCTGGGGCTTGAACCCTCTGACGGTGGTGGGTTGCTCCGGGTAGAGTTCAGGGCGCCCCATCGCCAGGGTGATCTGGAAGTCGGCCACGCCGCGTTGCAGCTTCTCCCATTCAGCCCGGGCGGCCCGCATGGCATTTGCCTGGCTGGCATAGACATGCCGCAACTCTTTGACGTTCTCGCTGCTACCGACCAGCAGCTCGTTCTCTTGCTTGTTCACCATGACCCCCGGGGGCAAGGGCCGTTCCTGTTTCGGCTTGCTCTTCTTCTTGCGCTTCACCTCGACTCGCTTCTTTTCCGCCTCCTTGTTGTCTTGCCAGTAGGCGGTCACGCCCGTGTAGGCATCCCGGTCGGCAACCGAGAAACGATGCTGATCGCCATCTTGGCGGGTGATGGTGATGGCGGGCAGGGGCTGGCCACTCGCGGTGGTGCCCTGGCCAGCTTTGATAAACAGCAGGCGGCCATTCTTGACAGTGGCGATGCCATCGCACTGACCAGCCAGGCGGGTGAGGAAGGCGAGATCGCTCTCGTTGGCCTGGTCGATGTGGTCGATCTGCTGGCCCTTGAGTGAGTCGCCCACGCAGGGCGTGAGCTGGTAGCGGGCGGCGACCTGGCTGACGATGCCGCTCACGGTGGTCTGGTGCCAACTTTGCTCACGTAGTTTGTTCATGCCGCCGCGCAGGTCGGCTGACTTGCCCCGTATGGTGAGCACATCCGGGGCCCCGCCGTGCTCCACCTCGTCGATCTTGTAGGTGCCCTTGTCAACCAGGGCCTGGCCTTGCCAGCCGATGAGGGCGCGCAGGGTGGCGCCCCGGCGTGGCATATCGAGCTGGCCGTCGCTGTCATCGAGGGTGATCTCGATGGTGTCGGCGGTGAAGCCCCGGTTGTCGGTGATGGTCATCGACATCAGGCGCGGCCTGATGGCGGCCGAGATGTCTTTGCCGTCGACCAGTACCTGGTAAGCCGGTACCGGGTGGCCTTGGCGCAAGGCGTCGAGCGGATTGGTCAGCCCCAAGTTTTCGGCCAATCGCGTGCCGAACTGGTCGAAAGCCCCCATCAGAGAAGCCCCCCGAGCTTGTTGCCGATACTGCCGACCAGCTTGCCCAGGCCCAGGCGGCCAAAGAGGTTGCCCGCGGTGCGGCCCAGCAGGGTTTGGACAAGGGATCTGTCGTTGTCATCGACCCGCTTGAGCTTGATGGTGAACTCGATTTTGCGGGCGGTGCCATCGCTGAAAAACTCGCTGCGGGTGGTGCTGATGCCCTCGATCACGAATGACCCACGCATGACGCCATCCCCCTGGATCAGGGGGAAAGCCTGGCCGCTGTCAGCCATATTGTTGAGCAAGTCGAGGGAGACGGGGCCGCCGGTCACTTCGGGCAGCAGCACCCCGCTCAGGGTGGTGGTTTCATCATCTGGGCCGAGGAACTGATAGGCAGGACGAGCACCGATCCGGTTATTGCCCGGATGGCGCCATGCCCGTTCGTCTTGTTGTGAGAGGGGGGCGAGGGTCGAGCGCATAAACACGAACCAGCCCAGGGTCATCATCATGGCTGTTGCTCCTTAGTTGCGGTCGGTCAGGGAGGCGCGGCCATTGGCAGCGGCCTGCCGTTCGCGTCTGTCCAGTTCGCGGCGCACCTCTTGCGCCACATCCGCGCCGGATTGCCCCGGTTGCTGGACGATGTGGATAGGGGCGTTGATCTCGGTGGTGGTGCTGCCTCTGGCTACTGGGCGCGGCGGCGTCACGATGCGCGGACCGTAGCCGGATCCCCCGGCCATGGCGGCAGTGTTGTAGTTTCCGGTGAGGTAGCCTGACGGGTTGACGTTGGCCGTGACCGAGCCACCCCCTTTCATCCAGTCCGGCAGCAGGTCGGTGAGGGCTTTTATCTTGGCTTTCAGGCTCTCCCACTTCGCAGTGATGCCACCAATCAGACCGTCGACGATGGCCTTGCCCTTGTTGGCCGCCCCTGCTGGCAAGGTGTCGAAGAAGGCCCAGATCTCGCCCCAGTGCATAGTCAGCATGCCGATGGGGGTCCATGAGAAGAGTTCTTTCAGGAGCGCCCAGAAGGCGAGCGCAGGGGCCTGGCACTGCGCCCACAATCCGCTGAACCATGCGGCGACGCCATCCCAGTTTTTGTAGAGCAGGTAAGCCCCAGCGGCGATGGCCACAATGCCCATGATGAACCAGCCAATGGGGTTGGTGAGCATGGCGATGCCGAGCCTGACCATGCCCATGGTCAGTGCCTTGATGAAGGTCAGCAGGGGGCTCCCATAGACCAGCAGCATCGACATTCCCATCTTGATGGCCGCCAGCGGACCCAGCAGGCCAGCCACGACCAGTAGCAGTGAACCGCCAGCGGCGGCGGCCACGGCTGTCACGGCCGCGATGCGGGTCAGGGTGGAAGTGAGTTCAGGGTTGGCCCGCATCCAGTTGCCGGTGACCTGGATAATCTCGGTGATGCGCTGGATGATCCCGCGCATCGGGCCGTTCTCGGTCTCCATCATCTGGATGCCCACGTCATCCCACGCGGAGGTGAGGTTATCCAGATCACCGATGGCGTTATCAGCCATGACCTTGGCGACCTTGCCCGCCTCGCCCTGGGATTGCTTCAAGGTGGCGATGAGCTCCTGCAGCTTGCCGGATCCCGCCTGTTCGGTCAGTACGGCCAGGGCGGCGAAGGCTTCCTCACCGGCGATGGCCTTGAAGTAGCCCGATCGGGTGGTGTCCCCCATCTTGCTGGTCTTCTTGTAGAGCTCGTCGAGAATATCGGGCAGGGCGCGCAGGTTACCGGCGGCATCGGCGGTCTTCACGTTCAGGGCGGCGAGCGCGTCATGTGCGGCCTTGGGGGGCGCCGCGAGGCGGCCGAGAATGGCCCGCATGGCGGTACCGCCCATGCTGCCCTGGATACCGGCATCCCCCAGCTTGCCCGCCATGGCGGAGGCAGTTTCAAGATCCACGCCAAGGCCCGCCGCTACCGGGCCCACGTACTTCATGGTTTCCCCCAGCATCTGCAAGTCGACGTTGGCGCGGGTGAAGGTGCCGACCATCACATCCCCGAGTCGGGTCATCTGGTTTGCCGGCAGCTTGAAGCCGGTCAGGATGTTGGAGCCGATATCCGCTGCGGCAGCGATCTCGACACCCCCTGCCTTGGCGATGTCGAGCACCCCAGGCATGGCGTCACGGATCGCCTTGGGTGTGAAGCCAGCCATGGCGAGGAAGCCCTGGCCCTGCGCCGCTTCGCCCGCCGTGAAGGCGGTATTGGCGCCGAGCTCCCGGGCCTGAGCCCGCAAGGCGGCCAGTTCGCTGCTGCCTTTGTCCAGCCTGGTGATCGCCTGCACCTTGGACATGTCGACATCAAAGCCCATGGCCTTGCTGGCTATGTTGGTGCCCTTGTAGATGGCCGCAGCACCGGTTGCCATGCCTGCGGCGCCATAGCCCGCTATGGTGCCGCGCATCGACATGGTCTTGTCATAGCTGGCCTTGACCTGGTTGAGGCGCTTTTGCTGGTCGGCCAGTTGGCCCAGCTTGGCGCGCTGCTGGTCGAGCTGGGTATTGGCGGAAGCCAGATCGGTCTTGAGGCGGCGCTGGTGTTCGCCGAGCTGCTTGGTGTTGATACCTGCCTCGCCCAGGGCCCGTTTCAGGCTGCCGTGACGGGCGACCATTTCCCGCTCTTGTTGGGAGAGGTCGCGCACCTTCTGTTTTGCCTGCTCCATGGCGCGGGTCATGGCCTTGGTTGGTTGCTCGACCCGGGCAAGTTGCTGGGCCATCTGCTGGGCATCGCGCTGGGCTGCAGTGAGCTGGGCGCGGGTAGCGCCAATTTGGCTTCCCAGGGTGCGATAGCCGTCAATCTGGCCGCTCTGGGTCTCGAGCTCCTTGATGCGCTTTTTCGTCTCGGCGAGGTCTTTGGCCGTGGTTCTGCTCTGGCCGCTGGCGGCCTTGAGGGGGGCGGTGAGCTTGTCGACCGCCCCGAGGAGGATTTGCAGTTTGAGAGGGTTCATTGTTCGTCTGCCCCGTTGATGCGGTTGTGGGTTTCAACGAGGCTTTGGTGCCAGCCCATCAGCTCGCTGATCTCCATGGCCGCCATCTCGGAGGGCGGCCAGTGGGCGATGATGGCGATGTCGGCCATCAGGTCATCTATGCAGCCAGGTAGCCCATTTTCTTCGGCATCAAAAAACTGGCCACCTCGCTACCCAGTTGCAGCAGGTCAGCCGGGTCCATATTGCCAATTTCGAGCTCGGTCAGGATCGGGGTGGTGATGCGGGGCAGCAGTTTGGTGAGGGCGTTAACGTCCATCTGCAGCACATCGGCCATGTTGAGTCCGCGCATTTCGCCCGCCTTGGGCTTGCGCAGTTGAACCTCGGTGATGGTGGTGTCGCCGCGTTGGATGGCTTGGTCGAGAGTCACTGTCTTGTGTTCCATGGTGTTGCGTCCTGGTGATGTGGTGAGGGCGGCACTTTCTGTTTGGATAAGGGCCGCCCGTTGGGTTGTTGGGTGGGTTAGAGGCCGATGGCTTTGCGGTGCTCGGCCATCAGGTCGACGCCGTCGACGATCCAGATCATGTTGAGCAGGTCGATTTCGCACAGGACGACGCCGTTCATGGTCTCCTTGTAGTAGGTGTTGACCATGCTGACTTTGCTCTGGGTGTTGTCGCCGCTCTTGAAGGTGCCCCGGTCCAGCTCTTTGAAGCGGCCGCGCTGCACGATTTCGACCGAGACGATTTCGCCGGTGTCGTCACGCTGGAAAGAACCGGCAAAGCGCAGGGCGACGCCGTCAATCTTGGCGAGACCCATGCGTTTGACGAGCGCGGCCTCTGCGCCACCGAAGGTGAAGGAGGTGTCGAGGGCTCCATCTTCCAGCCCCATGTGGATGTTGGCGGCACCCATCATGCCGCCGCCGCGATAGGCTTCGAATTTCTGGCTCAGCTTGGCCGGGGTGAAGTCTTCGGCGACGCCAATCCAGTTCTCGCCATCCATGAAGATGTTGCCGTGTTTCAGTTTGCGTGGCAGTGCCATGGTGGCTCCTTATGCGGCGGCCGCGACGCGGGCGCCGAAGTCGATGAGGTAGGTGTCGGTGATGCGCTGGATGAAGCCGAGGTCTTCGAGCGGCGGCACCGGGGTGTAGTTGTAATCGATGCGCAGCTTGCCGGCCTTGAGGGTGTCTTTGTCGTTGAGCTCCTCGTTGTACCAGCAGTCAAAGCCGAGCAGGTAACCGCCCGCCACCAGTTCCCGGCCCTTGGCCTTGATGCCCTCGATGATGTCTTTCACCAGGGTGGGGGTAAGCGGTTTGTCGTTGGCCCACATGTGCGCCTCGGCCATGGTGTCGGCCAGTATCTGGGCGGTGCGGGTGTAGTTCTCGAAGGCGAACAGCGGGTCATCGGAACAGGTGCGGTTACCCCAGTACCGGAAACCATCGGACCGGATGAGAGCGGTGATTTCGTTGGCGTTGAGCAGGCCGACCTCGGTATCGGGGTCTTGCAGATCCCAGAACAGGGCCTTGGTCATGCCGTCGACCCCGGTCACGCCGACGTTCGACAGGGTCTTGTGCCAGCCAATCTCCTTGTCGATGAATGCCCGCATGGCGGCCGCCTTGAGGCAGGCATCGAGCTTGATGCTGGCATTGGCGGCGGTGTCCCAGGCGGTCCAGTCGCCGTGGATCGGCATCAGTTCGCGGCTGGAGAAATTCTCGCGGTAGGCGAGCGCCGCCTCGACGGTGTCGGCGATGGTCGGCACATAGGCGAAGGCGCGCAGCTTTTTGGCAGCGCCCGCCAGGGCGGTGGCGATGGGGAGGGTGCAGTTGTCCGGCACGCAGAGGATGCGCGGCTTGACGCCCGTGACCGGGGCGGCCCGTTCGAGTGCCTTGAGGCCGGTATAGCTGCCATCCGGCAGGATGGTGCCGATGATGTTGCTGGTCAGCTCGGCGGCGTCGGCGCCATCGGCCACGCGCACGGCGATGACGATGGTGTTGACGGTGTCATAGATGGTTTGCAGCGAGCGCTTGAGGTTGCCGGTGCTGCCCGCCTTGGCGATGGCCGCCGGCAGGTTGGCAATCAGCACGGGTTTGTTGAGGGGGAAGTAAGCGGCATCCGCATCGCTGCTGGTGCAGATGATGCCGATCACCGCCGTGGCGACGGTGCGGATGGTGCGCGTGCCCTCGTTGGCTTCCACGACGCGCACGCCGTGGTGAAATTGGTCCAGTGCCATAGGTTCTCCTGTTGTCCGGACGGAGCATTCTGTGCGTAGGTAATGCCTGTGATGCGAGCAGGGTCAGGATGCAGGGGTAGGGGATGTCAGGCGAGCGGTGGCCAGTGTGTGAGGGCCGCACACACTGGCGAAGCGGTGACAAGGTGGCGGATGACGGCAGTCACGAAACACCCCGCACAGGGCGGGGTGGTGGTCGGACTCAAGGGTTATTCGGTGGCGGAATCCCCCGGGGGCGTCGGCCAGGTGATGGTATGAGGATAGCCAGCCTGCTGGTCGACCTTGGAGAGGGCAACGCGGTAAGCCTTCCAGGCGATGAGTTTCACTTGGTCATCGGCTGACGGTTCGCTGATGACATTGGGATCCAGTGCGTCGGTGAGCACGGCGATCTCCTGACTGGCTTCGCTCATCAAGGTGAGACGTTTCTGCTGCGCTTGCTGTGCCAGCACTGCATCTTCCTGCTCCAGGTCTTTCACCCAACGCAACAGGTCCGCATCCCACACGTCGAATGGGGATGACGGCGGGGTGAGAGTGAGGGCCAGCGGCAGCTCTCCGAGCTCATAGATGGTAATGGGTTGGCGGGTGCTCTTGTCGTATGCAGTCTGACCACGATAGTCGTCGACGGACTCCCAGCCTGTCTGTCTACGAACAATGGCTTTCCCTGGTGCGGTTTGATCCGGTTCATCCAGATAGGCACCAGCAGGGAGCCCCGTTCCCACGGATACCCAGACCTGCTGTTGCGACAGGTATTCACCAGTAATCGGGTTTGCGGCAAATACCGTGGCCCAACCGGAAGAAGAAGCAAACCCATCTTCTCCCCATATGACGATCGGTTCGTTCATTATGCTGCCCTCACGATGTAGTTGAATGCGATGTTACGGGGACGAACCCGGAAGCGAGCTCCCTGCGTAGAGCCAAAACTGCTCATGTTCGCCATAGGATATGGGCCTGTCGCAGCGATGGAGTCTTGTGAGTCATAGTCGGCAGTGGCGTAGTTGGTGCCGTTAATGGAGGTCGTTGAGATGGGGCGTGTGACCAATCTAAATGCCCCGGAAGTTTCATTTATCCCGTATGACTCGACTCCAGTTGCTAGTTGTTTGCTCAACATGGCGCGGCCTTGGTCAACCCCCCTTCCTGCATCCCAGCCCCGGATAAACTCCGCCCGCATATCTGGCAAAACCAGCGCCGGGTATGCGAGCGCCAGCTTGGGGTAAGTCGCCGCACTGAACGATTGACCCGTCATCATCAG
The DNA here is from genome assembly GCF_040907855.1 of Aeromonas sp. s4. Taxonomy (NCBI): domain Bacteria; kingdom Pseudomonadati; phylum Pseudomonadota; class Gammaproteobacteria; order Aeromonadales; family Aeromonadaceae; genus Aeromonas; species Aeromonas sp. s4. The sequence goes on from NZ_JBFOCP010000047.1 coordinate 38,974, forward strand.
ATAGCCGTCAGGTGGTGTTTCAAGCGGCCAGGGGATCGGGGCGCCCGCCGGATAGCCATTCGCCGCGATGTCTTTGGTCAGTGCGGCCATCAGCTTTTTAGCCGTCACAAACTTGCTGTCATCGGTCCCCGCGTCGACCTCGGCCTGGGTGGCTGTTGCCGCGATACCCTTCGTTGCCTCAGTGGCATATTGCGTCGATGAAACCGCATCGGTGATGCCATAGCCCGACAAGGTGGTGGGGTTGCTGCCGGCGGTTATGTTGCCCTTGGCATCGACCGTTACCGAGCGATAAGTGCCAGCGGCCACCCCAGAATTTTTATAGGTAGCAGTGATGGAGATATTGCCGCTGCCATCAAAGTTAGCTTGACCTGTGACATCGCCAGCCAAGGCAATGGTACGAGCGGTAGCCAGTTTCTGGGCTGCGGCGGCCGTTCCTGTTGCAGGCAGTGCATCGGTGATGCCATAGCCCGACAAGGTGGTGGGGTTGCTGCCGGCGGTGACGTTGCCCTTGGCATCGACGGTGACGGACCGATAGGTCCCCGCCACGACCCCGGAGTTTTTATAGGTGGCAGTGATGGAGATGTTGCCGCTTCCATCGAAGGAGGCCTGACCGGTCACATCCCCGGCCACGGCGATGGTGCGCGCCGTGGTGAGCTTGTTGGCCTTGCCCGCAGCGGTGGTGCCGCCTTCCAGGTCATCCATGTGCTTTTTCAGGTAGGCAGTGCGGTTCGCCAGCGCCTGGGCCTGCTTGTTGGAAGTACCCCCCGGGCCGCCGAGCACCGGGTCGCTGGTTTCGAGCTGATAGACGCCTGCGTCCCAGCTCACCACCTCTTGTAAATTCGCCATATCAGGAGGCTCCGTGGTTGTAGTTGCCGTTGTAGGTTGCGGCGCCGTTGTAGGTCAGGGGCGCCTGGGTGTAATCGAGGGCCGCCAGATGGCAGCGGGCCGGGGCCATCTCTGCCAGCAGGCGCCGGATGCGGTTTGCCTGCACGGTGGTGACCGGGCGGGCGAGGATGACGCGATAGACGGCCCACTGGGACGGATCCCCGTGGGGTTCGTTGCCGTTGTATGCGAGCGTGCCGTCATAGCGGCGGCCCGTGGCGCGTTCGATGATGGTGCTGTCGCCAAAGCCCAGCACGGCCAGCGCCTCCTTGATGGCCCAGGGGGTGCCCTTGCGCTGGTGCAGGCGGAACGAGGCGCTGATGAGGGCTCGCTGCTGGTCTTCTGACTCGGCCAGCTCCCACCAATCCACCGACCTTGCCCAGGCGAGCCAGGGCAGCAGCGGGGCGGGGCAGGTGTCAGCAAAGCGGGTGGTGGTGATCACCTCCGGCGTCACTGTGCTGGCCAGGGTGGCCGCGGCAAGGTGCTCCAGCCGGGTGGCAGAGGGTGGCAGCAGATCCCGGGTGGTCGGCAATGGCAGGGGCAAACGATGCACCTTGGCCGCGCCGAACGTGCAGCCATCAAAGCCCCGAGTGGTCAGGCGCGCGGAGCTGGCAATCGGCGAGAGTGCCGAAGGCAGCAGCGGGGCCGGGACCAGTGCGGCGGTGATGGCGGGCAGACCGGGGAGAGGGACCGCCGGGGCCAGCGGATAGAGGATCCGCGCGTACTTGGCGACGGGACTCCCCACTGCGCCCGTGAACGGGGTCGCGGCCTGAGCCAGTCGGGTGTTGAGTCTTGGGGCACCACTCTGACCATCAGACAGAGCGCCGACGAGCTGGCGCACTCGGGCCCGGTGGCTGCCCAGGGCACCCGGATCAACCCCTGCAGGAGCGAAGCGCTGCCCCAAGGTCGGCGCCTCAATGGCGTCTGGCTGCATGCTGCCAGCCGCAAGCCTGGTCCTGAGCGTGGCGATGCCCAGCGCACCGGCACTGAGCCCCGGCACGCGGACGAGGGGGGTGAGTTCGGCCGCGCCCATGGCGAGCAGATCCCCCAGGCTCCCCACGCTGGCGCGGGCGGTGGTATCCGGGGTGCCATAGGCGCTAGCCTCGATGGCGCCGGGGGCGGTGCGATGGGTCAGTTTGCCCGTGCCTGCTGCGAACTGACTGACCCCGGCGGGCCTGGCGCGTTGTAATGCCGCCATGCTGCCGATTGGTCCTGCCGCTATCCCGACCGGTGACAGGCCGATACTGACCCCGGCAATGGCGACCGGCGCGGGGTCATCGTCACCCTGCAGGGTGCCCCGGTAGATCGCCGCCCCATCGAATGACAGGGTGCCGTCGTGATAGGTCAGTGACCCGCGCCAGACGGGATAGAGGGTTGCCATCAGAGTTTGAAGATCTTATTGGGGCCGTTGTCCCAGGCGATGATGATGTCGCCGCCGTTGGTGCTGACCGGCAGGCCCGCCGCCGTGTCGAACAGGGCGATCAGCGGGCTGGTCGCGGCGCTGCCGGTGTCTTTGTAGATGGCGCAATACTTCACCGCCGCCGTGGGCACGGCGCTGAAAGTGACGTCGGCGGCGTCCAGCACGCCGCCGGTGACCGTTTTGCTGGTCAGGGTCTGCGGGGTGCCGACCACGTGGGACGAGAGCGTGCTGAAAAACTCGTCGCTGCCCAGGGTGGGGGCGTAGGTGTCTTTGATCAGCGCGCACTTGAGGGTGTCGGCACTGGCGTTGATGGCGCCGGTGAGAAACTTCTCGCGGCCTTTGTCATAGAGGGCGTTTGCCATGGTCTGGTCCTTAATCGAGGTGGAGGGTGGTGAGTTTGGCGGCCTGCTGCGCCGTGCAGGTGACATCTGTCAGCGGTGCGCGCAGGGTGACGCTATCGATCCCCGGCTGGTGCAGGGCGGCATAGATGGCCGAGAGCGGGACGGTGGCCCCGACCCGGTAATAGGCGGCAGCGGTCTGGTTCATGGCCGCGGTGGCCGCTGCAATGGCTTGCTCTTTGCCAAGACCGGTGGCGTTGAGGGTGGCATCGACGGCATAGGGTTTGATCTGGGCGGGCTCGACGGCCACCAGATCGCACAGGGGGCGCACATCATCGGCCGAGAGCGCCTGGCTGACCCGATTGAGGGTGTCGGCACTGGGTTGGCCGGCAGGGGAGAGCAGGGTCACCCGCACGGTACCCGGCGAGGGGCTGTCGACGGCCACATCCGCCACCTCGGCGCTGGCTGACAGGGCGTGAAACTTGTAGGCATTGACTGGCCCGGCGGTGGTCAGCCCCTCAAAAGCCATCTGGCCGCGCAGGCGCAGGCGGTCATCCGACTCATAGACCGGATCGACAGGCGGATTGGCCGCCGGATCCCCCGGGGTGACCAGCAGGCGGGCGATGTTGTACTCGGCGACCAGGTGGTCGAGGGTGGTGCCGCTGGCAAAGGCGAGCAGGGTCTGCTTGGCGGCATCGTTGATGCGGGCCCGCAGCACCACCTCCCGATAGGCGTTCTCTTGCAGCAGCTTGTTGAGCGGCTCGGATTCGAGCTCCAGGGTGGCGGCGATGGCGGCTTGCTGGTCTGCCGGGTAGTAGCTCACCAGGGTGGCCTTGCGCTCGGCCAGGATGGTCTCAAAGTCGAGGGGCTCCACCACCGAGGGCGGCGGGAGCTGGGTCAAATCCACGTTGCTCAATTGGCGGCTCCTGTGGGGATGGCGATAGACGCAGACTCCAGCGCGCCGCCGTCCTTGCGCCGCCAGGTGAGCTCGACGGTGAGGGCGCCATCCATGCCGCCGCCCAGCACATCGACCCGGGTGATGGTGATGCGGGGTTCCCAGTTGATGAGGGCCTGCACGGTGGCGGCCATCAGGCGCAGGCGGGTGGCCTGATGCTGGGGCTGGTCGATGAGGTAAAACAGCTCGCTGCCGTAGTCGCGGCGCATGACCCGGGATCCCACCGGGGTGATGAGGATGTCGCGCACCGACTGGATGATGTGGTCGGTGGCGCTGATGGCGCGGCCAGAGACTGCATTCATGCCGAGCCAGTTCATTGCGGGCCCCCGGAAGTGCCGCTGCCGGTGCTGACGTTGCCGTGCTTGTGGGTAGTCACCTCGATGCCGCCAATCTTGGCGCTGGGGGCGGTGATCTTGCCGCCCGCCTCGATGGTCGAACCGACCTTGAGTGCCTGGGTGCATTCCACCAGGGGGGTGATCAGCTTGACGGTCACCGAGGCCGAGAGGGTGGCGGTCTTGATGCCGCTCGCATTGAGCACCCCGGTGGCCGGGTTGTACTCGATGACGGCGCCATCAGCGTATTCAGTGCGATCGAGGTCCGGGTTGTCATCGCCTGCCAAGGGTTCTGGGAAGGCAGCGCAATTGATGGGGCCGACGATGTAGGCATTGCGCAAATCGCCGCTGACCGAGAGCATCAGCACCTGTTCGCCAATGGAGAGGCGATGGCGGGTGCGATTCTTCCCGGCCCGAGCTGCTGCGTAGGGCCGCCAGTTGGTGATGAGGTCGCCGGTTTTGACGCGACATTCCCCTGATCGCACGGCAGTGACGGTGCCGATGCGGATCAGGTTGTCGATCAGGCGTTGGAGTTCAGTCGGGGTCGGTTGCATGGGGCCATTGTTTTGGGCAATGGCGAGTAAGGCGAGAGGCGGCCAGTGTGTATGGCGCTGGCACACTGGCGGCGATGGTTACAGTCCTTTGGTATTCACTTGCATGGGAAGGTTGAGCTGCTCAGATGTGGGGTGACCCGATGCCATGCACAGTTACGATGGGTGGCAGGTTGCACATGGCTGGTTTTATCGGCCAGGATGCGCTGGGCATGCTGCGGCGTCATCGGGGAGCGATTTCCGTCATGGCAGAGTGTGTCTGTTTTGCGAGGGAGCAAACACAAGGAGATAGGTGAATAAATAGACTGGTTGGGCAGTATGGCTTCAGGTCAGTTTTGGACTGGGTATATCCGATGTTGTCTATCCCACCAAACCATGTAGAAATGCCCTTGCAGTACTATTCCCCATACTCTGGGTAAGTTACCAAGGCGAAATCTGAAGGGGGTATCAAATTGCTCAAAGCCGAGATCAAGCCAACGCCTTATGGCTTCATCACAGAGGTCACTGATGTCATGGTCATGATGCATCAAGTGGCCTGTATCGGATGTCATTTGCTGGATAGCCCCCCAATCATTACCTTCTAAGCCGTTCATGCCTAGTTTAATAACATTTTCCCATTCATCTGCAGTCCATGCCCTTGACTGACCCCATGACCAAGTACCGTGTTGATCTGCGCATCTGGCGCACCATGACATGAGCAGCCCAAAACGAGATCCGCTTTGGCTCGTTCTAGGTTGCTTGGGTACGTTCAGGTTAACCATATCCGCAGCAGTTTGCGGCATCTTTTCGATATCAGGGAGGGGGATAAACTTGGGTCTTTTGACGAAATCCTCAGCAATATAGGCTTGCTGAAGACGGACCGACTTTTCACGTTTCCTGTCGGCTTTTTCTTGCTTGCGCTGCTCGCGTTCGGCTTTTTTGGACAAGATGTTAAAGCGCCGAGTAATACTCTTCCATTGCCGCTTGAGTGATGACCTCATTGGAGACAGTCATTGCTGGTAATCCCTTTCTGGCATTTACCCAGGGAGATTCTTGATGCGTCAAATTGCTAAGCCACTGGGCTGTCTTGTCACCGTAAAACTCAAGCACCTTATCAACGGTATCTCTCTGCTCTGCAGAGAGTCTATCCGGACTTCCTTGGGTGAAAGTAGCTTCATTCACCTTGAACATGCCACGATGGGCATTGTACAGGGTGGGCAGTACTGGCCCGTTGGCCCAAGCTTGGAAGTCGGTTTCGAACAAGGGTTCTTCATCCCACACCAACGACCATGCCTGGCTGTAATACACCAGTTTTTGAAGCTTCATTGCAGACATTTCACCTTGCTGACGAAGGATGTACTTTGCAATGTCAAATTCGGTGGTCATTGTCAGGTTCCTAGTGTTACTCGTAGCAGACTCTTTTGCCGTGCAGTATTACGTAACAGTACCAGCCTGACAACCATTACTGGCTCACAAAATGACGTTATAAGCCAACGTTAGATCGATAGTGGCATGCCATAAGGCTGCGTAGATCTGATAGACGCTGGGTTAGTGAGAACTTGTGACATGGAACAACAGCAACTCCTCCAGCTTTTCCACCTCCAGGCTGGTGATGCCCAGCAGTTCCCGCGCCGGATAGCGGATCTCGCGGCCCTTGATGCGGTCTTTGAGGCCGTATTGGTGAATGGTCGCAAGGCGATTGGCGGTGCCGACAAACTCGACCACGGCTTGATGTTCATTGGCGCGGGCCTTGAGCCAGGCTGGGCTGCTGATTTTGAAGAACATCTTGCGGCGCAGGCGCCCCCGGTTTTTTTTCAGCTTAGGCTGAGGCTTGCGCGGGGCCATGGGGCTGCCATCGGGCTGGCGGTTGGCGCGGATCCGCTGGGCCTGGCTGGCGCGCAAGGTGCGGGCCATCTCGCCCGCCAACTGACGGCGGGCGGCGGGCTCCATGCTGGCCAGCAGGCCATCGGCCCAATGGGTCAGGTGGCTCAGGTCGTCGGCGGCCATGGCTGATGCTCCCCGTTGATGAAGAGTTCCCAGGTTATGCCGTCATAGGGGTCTTCCGGTGGCTCCGGCAGGTGCTCCCAACCAATTCCCTGTTCGTTTTGCCACACCCTGACCCGCTCGGTCAGCTTGACGGTGATGATGAGGTCCATCAGGTCGCTCGCAAGGTATTCCGCCTCGAAGGTGATGCCTTCCTTACGCTGCTCGTCGTTGGTCATCAGCTCGGGCTGGTGTTGGCGCAGCCAGGCCAGCAGCGGCACCATGATCTGGTCCGGGTGCCCGGCAAAGTCTTCGATGCCGATGGTGAGGGGGTATTGCCACTCGAACGAGAGCGAGCGGGCACCGGTGCTTTCGACATTGCCCGGGGCGATGAAGATGTGCAGCTTGTCCGGGTTGGTCTTGAGGTGGGGCACACAGCGGGTCAGTACCTCACGGATCTGTTTTGGCTTTTCCATTTTCCCTCCTGTACTGGTGGCGTTGCTGGCAGGCGATAAGGCTGTCGACCTGGGCGGCGCAGGTGGCCCATGCCGCCTCGGTCTGGGTCAGTTGGTCGAGCAGATCACCGTTATTGACCGGGCTGGCTGCCGGCAGTTGGCAGGGCGCCGGGGCTGGACAGGTGAGCCTGATAATCTGCGGCGCCGGTGAGGGCGGGGCGCTGGAGCAGCCTGACAACAGGATCAGGCAGAGGGCGATCAGCCCACTCCTTGAGTTCAGCATTTTCACGTTTGAGCCTCTTGATGGTGTCGGCCCGGGTGGCGGCCGTGATGGTCAAATCGCCAAGCTGGCGTTGCAGCGTGGCGGCGGCGTTTGCCTGGGCGTCCAGCTCGCCGGTGAGGGTATCGATGGCCCCGTCTTTGAGTTTCTCCCGCTGCTCGGCCTCTTTGGCCTTGTCGTTGGCGGCCTTGAGGTCGCTTTGCAGGGTGGAGACTTTGCCCTCAGCCTTGGCGGCAGAACGGGCCGACCAGCCCCAGCCGGCCAAGGCGACGGCCAGGGCCAGCAGCAACCAGGTGAGGGGGGAGCGCAGGAGGCTACGCCACATCCGCCACCTCCTTCACCGGGTAGACCTTGGCAAAGTGGTCGTATGCCTTGGCGAGCTTGGTGTCGTAGTCATTGTCCTTAAACGCCGGGCCGTTGTAGCGGCGGGCAAAGTCAGCCCACTTGCGCCCCTGCAGGGCCTTGTGCATGGCGGGATCTTGCTGGATGAAGCGGCACAGGGCGGTGAGGTGGTCCACTTCGCTGCGCTGCATGGCGGTCTGCCAGTCGCTGGCCGAGGCAAAGCCCAGCGCCTGCCAGTGGAAGCCCATGATCTGGAACATCCCCCAACTGGCCGACTCGATGGCGGCATCCCGGTGCAGGCTGATGGCGAGTTGCAGCCGCTCCCACTCGGCCGCCCCGCCCGCATAGCCGCCGCGCTTGGGGTTGACCAGGTTGGGGTAATGGGCGGCCATCTGGTCGGCAGTGCCCTTGCCCAGGTGCTGGGTGAGCTGCTTGTAGAACACATGCCGCTCGAACAGCACCACCGGGCGCATGTCGGTGGTGAACCCCTCGCCGATGCTCTCGACCTGGGCGACGGTGGCCATGGTGGCCAGCGGCAGGCCCAGCAGGTCAGCGCCAGCCTGCATGTCGCCGATGCGCAACTGGTTGCCCCGCTCGCTGCCGAGCAGGGCGGCCAGGGTGCGGGGGCCAGCCTGGCCGATGGCGGTGATCATGTAGTCCCGCTGAAAGGCGAGCAGGGCGCGCTCGGTGGCATCGCCAAACCAGCCATCCGGATCGAGCGGATAACCGGCTTTGGCCAGGCGACGCTGCAGGTCGGCGACGGCGGCGCCGGTATCCCCTTTTTTCAGGCTCATGGTTGAAATCTCCCGTTCAGGTGGCTGGCGGTGGTCGGTTGCTGGCGACGGCGTGGCAGCAGGCGCATGACGGATCCGCGAGAGCCGATCAGGGCGGTGAGCAGGACGGCTGCCAGCAGCACCGCGGCCGGGTCTGGCGCTGGCATGACCCCGAGCAGGACGCGCAGCGGCACGGACCCGGCGGCGACGGTGATGACCCATGCCAGCAGTGCCGGCAGGGGGCGATAGTCGCCCCCGTTGCGGTTGAAGGTGGCGATGCGCATGGCGATCGCGGTGCAGATCATGGCGTAGAGGATGGTCAGCATGTCAGCCCCCTTTGCGGAGTTTGAGCAGGTCTTCCGGCGTTTTGCGCAGGATCCACTGCAACAGGTGGACGGCCAGCGCCGAGGCGAGCATTGCGCCGACAGCCCTGGGGACCTCGACGCTGAGCGGCAGCACGCTGGCCAGCATGGCGGCAACCAGCGGCGCCGCCAGTGCCCCCGCCACGAAGGCGGCAACGAACAGGCCCGCTTTGCGCAGGTTGCCCAGCTCGGCGGTGGTGGCGATGAACACCAGCGCCCCGGCGAATGCACCGAGCAGGACGCCGGGGTCTACGCCCGGGAAGAGGGACAGCAACGCCAAGGCGCTCAGGGTGCTGGTTGCTGCACTGGATGAAATCGGTTCTGGCATCGTGCTCTCCTGTTTTTATCGTTTGCTGCCGTAGTGGCGAGCGGTTTGGAATTCGTAGATGGTCTGGCACTCGGCGCAGCGTTCGCAGCCCCGCTGTGCTTCGCGGCGCGCCTGCGGGATTGGGTCTTCGCAGTCGATGCAGTAGTGCGGGCCGGTGCCACTGATGCGGGCGGCGTGGATGCGGGCAGCGAGTTGCTGCTCGCTGATGTCGGCCAGTCGTTCGAGTTCGTCGTCGAGGCGGCTCATGGTCATTCCCATAGCTGGATCAGCGGCTGCTCGGCCTGGGTGGGGGCCGCTGGCATTGTGATGAGGGTTCCGGTCGGGAGGATGGGGCCGAGCGCGGCCAAACCGGGGTTGAGTGCGAGCACCTGCTCGGTGATGCCTGCGGTGTAGCCGTAGTGCCGGAACAGGATGAGGTCGAGGGTGTCACCCTGTTGGCTGCGCAGCTCCATCAGATGAGCGCCACGGTGATGTGGGTGGTACCGAGGATGTCGCGAATGGCAAAGCGGGCGTCGCGGTAGAGGTCGTCAGAGCTGATGATTTTGGCATCGGCCCCTTTGACTCCATCACCGGTAGCGCTGTAGTCGGTGTAACGCTCCAGCAGGTTGGCGCGGGTCATGGCATAGACGGCGCGCCGGTAGCTGTGCAGGTACGCCGATTCGCCATTGATGACCTCGCCCGGTACGGCGGCCAGGGTGGTGACTCCTTCTGCCTCGCGGGCGCGGCGCCAGTCAGCCAGATCCCGGTTGACGCTGGTGATGGCGTCGATCACGGCATGCTTGAGGCGGGCCGTGGTGACGGTGCCATCGAGCCGGACGGTGTCACGCAGGTCAGGCAGCGAGATCGCCGGCCAGAAGGGGCTGGAGTCTATCTCCCCTTCGGCTGGCGACGTGGGGGCATTGGCAATGAATCCGGTGCTCATGGTGCTCCTTTTCCGCTTGTTGGGCGGTGGTCGGGCCGTCTGGTATGCGAAACGCATTCGTCAGGCCCGAGCCGCCCAGGGTGCGGGGTTCGCTCGGTTAGCTGCCGCCGCCAGTGGCGTCGGGCTGCTGTTCTTTTTTCAGTTCGCGCTCGAGCACTTCGAGCTCTTTCTTGATGCCCACCTTGTCGTGCAGTTCGATGGCGCGGCGGTAGTGCTGGGCTGCCTGCTCCTTGAACCCGTCGGCCAGGGCGGCTCGGCCCACGGCTTTGTGCAGCTTGGCGCGCACCTGGTCGAAGATGTCGCAGTGGGTCAGCAGCTCGAGGTAAGCGCACAGCAGGCCATAACTGGGGCCAGCACCTGCCTCTTGCAGCTTGATGCCGGTGTCGGCCACCTCTTCGGCGATCAGGGTGGCGGCGGTGCGCTCGTAGCGGTCCGGGGTACTGAGGCCGTGGCGGATCACGTAGTCGGCCATGTTGAAGGCCCCTTCGAGATCGCCGGTGTCGAGTGTCCAGAGCATGACAGTGACCAGGACGTCATCTTGTTCGCCCCGGTCAGCGGCCAGCAGGCCATCAATCCACGGCTTGTAGACGCCCAGCATGGTGCGCTTGGCGTCGATCTTGCGCTCGATGCTCTGGATGCCCTTGAGGGTGCGGCGGTGTTCGGCCAACTGCATCAGTTGCAGCTCGTAGGCATTGGCGCGTTGTTGGTCGAACTGAGGATTGGCCGCCCCTTGCAGGGCGGCCAGTTTGCGTTCGCGGTTGCGACGGGCAGGTGATGTCATGTCGCCCCCTTAACCGCCAGCGGCCGGTTTCGGCCCGATGACGATGTTTTCAATCAGGGCGACGCAGTCGTAATCTTCGACCACATAGGCGTCGTTGGAGCTTTCGTAGTTGACGACACGGTCGCGGTGAGGTTCTTCCGCGATATGGCGGCGACGGGCACCTTCCTGCGGGTAGATGGAGAGGTTTTTCAGCTTGGTGATGAGAATGGCATTGTCCGGGAAGAAGGGGACGCGGACCGCTGGCAGGTTGCCGATCTGCTTCTGGCTCACCAGCACTTGACCGGCTAGCTTGTCCTGGTTGTTGTCAGCGTTGTTGATGATGGGGAAGTATTTGTCGGCCAGCAGCTTACGGCCGCAGATGACCACCAAGTCGGTATCGTCTTGGTACCAGGGGGCGATCATCTCGTTGACGGCATCGAACACCAGGGCGTCGAGGTTGTGGTAGTCGCCTTCTTTGGTGTCGGCGTCATTCTTCGGCTGGTAAACGTAGATCTTGCCTGAGCCTTCGGTTCCTTCATCCATCACTTTGGCCGGCGCGTCTTCACGGATGTGGTACAGCCAGCCTTTGTTCACATCTTGCAGCAGCGGGTTGGTCTGGCGGTTGGTGTTCTTCTCCACGGCGACGCCATTCCAGCCAATCATGATGCGATCGAGCCCCTGTCGCTTGAGGATGGCATCGCGGATGCGGGTCTGGAAGTCGGGAAACTTGGCCCAGATATCCAGTTTGTTGTAAGGGAGGCTGGTGTCGTAGTTGGTCTTGGCACACTCGTATTCATTGGAATAGAGCGTGCTGGGGTCGTTGGGTTCACGAACGTGGGTGGTAGTATCGGTGCGGCCTGCAATGGTGCCGGCGATGTCGATGCCAACTTTCTCCCCCTTAATCTCTGTGACAGGGATGATCTGGATCATTTTCAGGAATTCGACCGACTCCTGCATTTTGGTTTCCAGGGTCTGCTGGACGCTGGGCTGCACGTTGAACTGCACCGTGGCGCTGGAGACGGCGTTGAGTTTGGCCACCTTGCCGGTGAACTCGTTGAACTTCTGGCGGGTTTCGTTACGCATTGGGCATGGTCCTTAGCAGTCGGTTTCGATGGTGGCGCCTTGGGAGCCGGTGGCTGGATCGCGCTTGTGGCTGAAATCTTCCTGGCCTTCCAGCTTGGCGGTGAGGTCGGCCAGCGCCTTGGCGGTGGCGTCCTGCTTGTTGGTCAGCTCGGTGAGGGTCTTGGCCTGCTCGGTGAACTTCTTGTGCAGGTCGGCATCGAGGGTGGTGACCTCTTTCGCGACGGTCTCGACGGCCTGGTGAACGTCGCTGAAATCGGCGGTGGATTGCTTCTTGTGGCTGGAGAACAGCGCGGTTACCCGTTCCAGCAGACCAGGGCCTTTTTCACCTTCATCCTCGAGTTCGATGACAGTTTCCAAGGCTTCGGTGAACAGACATTCCGGATGGTATTTGCGGTAGGCCAGCGGATTGACCGTGGCCTTGCTGCAGAACTGCAGCATTTCAGTGCCGAGGCTGGCCGGGCTGTCGGTGACGGCCAGCCCCATCATGTAGGCACCCTTTTCGTTCAGGTTGGGGTGGATCTCGACCGAGGTGTACACCTTCTGGCGCTTCTTGTTCAGTTCGATCAACTCCGGGGTCGGGTCAATCTGCACGAACAGGGCCAGGCGTTTCTCGCCCTCGATGGTGACCTCTTCTGTCTTGGCGGCGGTGATGTCGCCGTACATCTTGAACAGGCCGTTGGGGTCAATCCCCCGGATGTGCTCCATATTGACCCGGGCGCCGTAGGTGGACTGGTTGTAGCGCTGGGCCATCTGCTCAAGCCATTCGCGGGTGATGGCGCGGCCATCGGTCGTGCCCCCTTCTACGGCAACACGGAAAAATTTGGACTTTGCCATGGGTTGGGATCCCTTTGGTGATTGGGTGGTGATGTCGCGGTTATGGTCTGGGTGACAGGCGGGATCGTGCAATCGGCGGCCAGTGTGTACGGCGCTGGCACACTGGCGCGGGGGCGTTTTGAGCGGTAGCGACTGGGTAGACTGGCGCCATGACAGCACCCTTACTCTTTCCCCATATCGAACCCAGACGGCAGGCCATGCACCTGTTCTTCCAGGGCTATCCGCTCCGCGCCATTGCTGAATTGCTGCAGACGCCGGAGGGGACTATCTCGACCTGGAAGAAGCGCGACGGCTGGGATGACATCAAACCCATTGACCGGGTCGACTTCGCCATCGAGGCGCGGATGTGCCAGCTGATCGCCAAGGAAGTGAAGAGCGGCGGCGACTTCAAGGAGATTGACCTGCTGGGCAGGCAGTTGGAGCGGATCGCCCGGGTCAACAAGTACAGCAACGGAGGCAATGAGGCCGACCTCAACCCCAAGGTGGCGAACCGCAACAAGGGGCCGAAGAAGGCGCCAGAGCGCAATGTGGTGGAGCCCGAACAGCAAGAGCGGCTGATCGAGCGCTTCGAGTCCACCATGTTTGGCTACCAGCGCACCTGGTACGAGGCTGGCAACCAGCACCGGATCCGCAACCTGCTCAAGTCTCGCCAGATTGGGGCGACCTACTTCTTTGCCTTCGAGGCCTTCATCGATGCCCTGGTCACCGGGCGCAACCAGATTTTCCTGTCGGCCAGCAAGGCGCAGGCTCATGTGTTCAAGCAGTACATCATCCAGTTTGCCAAGGAGGAGGGGGTGGAGCTCAAGGGCGACCCCATGGTGCTACCGAACGGAGCGCACCTCTACTTCCTCGGCACCAACGCCCGCACCGCCCAGAGCTACCACGGCAACATCTACATGGATGAGTACTTCTGGATCCATGGCTTCCTGGAGTTCCGCAAGGTGGCTTCCGGCATGGCGATGCACAAGAAGTGGCGCCAGACCTACATTTCCACCCCATCCAGCCTTTCCCATCCCGCCTATGCGTTCTGGTCCGGCGCCAACTTCAACCGCGGCAAGGCGAAGGCAGACCGGGTCGAGATTGACCTGAGCCACGCCAATCTTGCCAGCGGTAAGCTGTGTGCCGATGGTCAGTGGCGGCAGATTGTCACGGTCGAAGATGCGGTGCGCGGTGGCTGTGACCTGTTCGACCTGGATCAGCTGCGCAGCGAGTATTCCGATGATGAATACCTCAACTTGTTGATGTGCATCTTCATGGATGACACGTCCAGCGTGTTCCCGTTGGCGATGTTGCAACGGTGCATGGTCGATAGCTGGGAGGTATGGGAGGACTATAAGCATTTTGCCCTGCGACCAATGGGTAACCGGCCGGTGTGGATCGGCTATGACCCGGCCAAGGGTGGCCAGGGTGACAGCGCCGGTTGCGCCGTGCTGGCTCCGCCGGCTGTACCCGGCGGTAAGTTCCGGGTGCTCGAACGTCACCAGTGGAAAGGGATGGATTTTGCAGCCCAGGCAGAGGCAATCCGCCAGATGACTATTCGCTACAACGTTGCCTACATCGGAATCGATACCACCGGGATCGGGGAGGGTGTCTATCAGAATGTGAAGGTGTTCTATCCCGCTGTTACCGCAATCCAGTACAACCCGAGTGTGAAGATCCGCATGGTCATGAAGGCTATCGATGTGATGAACAAGGGGCGGCTGGAGTTTGACAGCGGTTGGAATGATTTAGCAGCCGCTTTTATGAGTATTCGCCGGGGGGTAACCGCCGGCAAGATGCCGACCTTTGAGTCGAGCCGTTCCGAAGAGGTCAGCCACGGCGATATTGCCTGGGCAACGATGCAGGCCCTGTTACACGAACCGCTGGCAGGTGCCACCGGTGCCAATACCAGCATGATGGAGATTTTCGCATGAGAAAGCGCCGCCCGCAGCGCCATACCTCGCCGGTGACGGCGACCCAAGCCGCAACCAGCCAGACCATCGAGGCGTTTACCTTCGGTGAGCCGGTGCCCGTGCTCAGTCAGCGGGAGGTGTTCGACTACCTGGAAGCCATGCACAACGGGCGCTGGTATGAACCGCCGCTCTCGCTCAATGGCTTGTCGCGGGTCTACCGGGCCGGGGTACACCATGCCTCTGCCATTCAGGTTAAGCGCAACATCCTGCGCTCCTGCTTCATCCCGCATCCGAAACTGAGTCTGGCCGCCTTCACCGGGCTGGCGCTGGACTATCTGATCTTCGGCAACGGCTACCTGCAGGTGGTGCAGAACCGGCTCGGCGGGGTGCTGCGCTATGACCACCTGCGGGCCAAGTACACCCGGCGCGCTCTGGACTTGGACACCTATTGGTGGATTGCCCAGCCCGGCCAGGAGCAGGCGTTGCCGGCCGGGCGGGTAGGCCATGTGATGGAGAGCGACATCAACCAGGAGATCTACGGCATCCCCGACTATGTCGGCGGGCTCAACTCTACCCTGCTCAACGAGTCTGCTACCCTGTTTCGCCGCAAGTATTACGAGAATGGATCCCACGCTGGGTTCATCATGCACATCACCGACGCAGTGCAGAACGAGGGCGACATTGCGGCCCTGCGTGAGGCGCTGCGCCAGAGCCGGGGGCCCGGCAACTTCCGCAACCTCTTGCTCTACACCCCGAACGGCAGCAAGGACGGGGTGAAGCTGATCCCGGTGGCCGAGGTGGCGGCCAAGGATGACTTTCTCTCCATCAAGAACGTCAGCCGCGACGACCAGTTGGCCACCCACCGGGTACCGCCCCAGCTGATGGGAGTGATGCCGAACAGCACCGGCGGGTTCGGCGATGTGACCAAGGCCGCCCAGGTGTTCGACATCAACGAGATCGACAGCATCAAGGCCAGCCTGCTGGCGCTCAATGACTGGGCAGGGGAGGAGGTGATCCGGTTTAACCCCTACAAGCTGGCCGCCGGCATCGAGCAGGCCAGCCAAGGCGACATGCTGCGCTGACCCGGCCTGTGCATCCCGACCACCCCGCCACCTGGCGGGGTTTTCTTTTGCCCCTCACATGGCCGCATCAGCGGCCCGCTGCTGCATCACCGATGCGGGCTACCCTTGCACCCTCGCAGATCCTTTCACGCGCATCCTGAGCGGCTGGCGCAGCCTGCTGCCACCTGCCAGCACCGCTGGCGCGCAATCGGGACCCCGCCTCGCCTGCCCGCTTTATGTGTGGAAAATCATGCAGGTGAACGACTGGGGGCGGGGAACGGCTCCCCGCGTCAGCGCTGGCCGCGCGGGTGATAACAGATCCTTTTTGCGATCCTTCACTTTCCGCCAGATTCGTTCACTAACTTATAGTCTATTGCCTGTACTAATTTTCTCCCCACTCTCCGCTTGCTTATTTATATATTCAGATAATGCTGAAATCCACGCCTCATCTACAGGCGGATGCCATTTTATTGCTGTATTCAATGGTGCTCTATTAACGTTTTCTGCTAGATTTTTAATTCCTTTTATGAACTGAGTTACAATGTATTTATTGTATTCGGCAGGGGCGTTAGCAAGCATGTTTTGCAGGTGTTGAGATGGATAAAGCAGTTCGTTAGTAATAGGTTGTAGGCTATTTATTAATAATGACATTCGTTCGTAAAGTGAAGCGTAATATGTTGAGCGTTCATTTAATTCGTCTCGGTCTTTCATTCGCTCTGTGAATTCCGCAGTGATTATATCTATATGCTTCTTGCATTCACTTAATTCAGAAAGAGTGTTTTCTTTTTCATTAAGCCATTCACGAACCCTGCTTTTTACAATAAAGTCGGCATTCTCCATAGTGCTTTCAGCGGCGGCTATTGACACCTGCGACATATCTCTATGGCTTATAAGTAGTCTATCCAGTTCTGCATCGTGCTCTTTTTCATATATTTTGTTTGCTATGTGTTTTTTAAAAAGGCTACTGATTAATGGGATCGCCGTTACATATATAAATGTTAACGCTAACGGTATCATTATGTCATTAGCTACATTTAGCTCCCAATTTTTTAGGATGTTTATTTTCCCCAGTTTATCACTGTAAATGAATATCAATATCCCTCTTGAGTTCATCATTATTGCAGATATTATAAAGCCACCCATTAAAACATTATTCATTCTTGATATAACTACACCCCTGATATCTTCAATCATAAATAATCTCATTCATGTTAAAAAATAGAGTGTAATAGATATTACGCGTTTTAATAAACACTTTTCACTACTTTTCGTTTAATCGTCCCTATTCATCAAATCGTTGCAGTATTCGTAGATAAATGATGAATGGCGGAGCCAAACGCCGCACGGTGATCCGATTTTTGCGCCTTGCTATACTGGTTATCCATACAGCATTTCTTGAGATTGCCAGCATGTTTGCTCAACCCACCCCAGATGCCCCCTTGTTGGAGCTACCCCTGTTTCTCTCCCCGGTGGCCTGCGGCTTTCCGTCGCCGGCGCAGGACTACACCGAGCAGACCATCGATCTCAATCAGTTGTGCGTGGTGCACCCAGCGGCCACCTACTTTGTGCGGGCGGCCGGTGACAGCATGCTCGACCACGGGATCCGCGATGGCGACCTGCTGGTCGTCGACCGCAGCCGCAAGGCCAGGCACGGCAGCGTGGTGGTCGCCGCAGTCGATGGCGAGTTCACGGTGAAGGAGCTGCAGCTTGAGCCCACCGTCGCCTTGCTCCCTGGCAACCCGGCCTATCGCCCCATCCATTTCAGTGAGGGGCAGGAGCTGGAAATCTTCGGGGTGGTGTCCTTTATCGTGCACCAGGTTGATACCCCATGAACAAGCGCTGCGCCGTCGCCCTGGTCGACGTGAACAACTTCTACGCCAGTTGCGAGCGGCTGTTTCGCCCCGACTTGAAGGGGCGGCCCATCGTGGTGCTCTCCAACAACGATGGCTGCGTGGTGGCCCGTTCGGCGGAGGCGAAGGCGCTCGGCATCAAGATGGGGGTGCCGTACTTCCAGATCCGCCAGTTCTTCGAGGCCATGGGCGGGGTCTGGTTCTCCAGCAACTACGCCCTCTATGGCGACATGTCGAACCGGGTGATGACCATTCTGGAGGGGATGGCCCCAGCGGTGGAGGTCTACAGCATCGACGAGGCCTTTATCGAACTGAGCGAGTCCTGGGCGGGCGACCTGGTGGCCTATGGCCGCCAAGTTCGCGAGCGGGTGCAGCAGTGGACCGGGCTGACCGTGGGGGTCGGCATCGGCCCCACCAAGACCCTCGCCAAGCTCGCCAACTACGCCGCCAAGAAGTGGCCCGCCACCGGTGGTGTGGTGGATCTGCGGGATGAAGCGCGGCGCGCCCGGCTGATGGCGATCACCCCGGTGGACGAGATATGGGGCATCGGTCGGCGGCTGTCGGCCAAGCTGGAGGCCCAGGGCATCAAGACCGTGGCCGACCTGGTCGCTGCTGACCCCAAGGCGCTGCGGCGCCGCTATGGCGTGGTGGTCGAGCGCACAGTGCAGGAGCTGCGGGGGATCCCCTGCACCGAGCTGGAGCAAGAGGTCCAGGCCAAGCAGCAGATCATCTGCTCGCGCTCGTTTGGGGAGCGCATCACCCAGATCGGCCCCATGCACCAGGCGCTGGCGGGTTACATGGAGCGGGCCGCCGAGAAGCTGCGGGGGGAGGGGATGTGCTGTCGGCACGTGACCCTGTTTATTCGCACCAGCCCGTTCAGCGACCGGGAGCCCTATTATGGCAACCAGGTGAGCACCAAGCTGGCGATGCCCACCCATGACACCCGGGCGCTGTTGGCCCTGATCCCGGAATTGCTCCCGCGCATCTGGCGCGACGAGCAGCGATACCAGAAAGGGGGCGTCATGCTGGCCGACTTCACCCCCGCCAGCATGCAGCAGGGCGACCTGTTCGCCGCACAGCAGCAATCCCCGCGCAGCGAGGCGCTGATGCAGGTCATCGACAAGATCAATCAGGGGCGGTTGGGGAAGGTCTACTTCGCAGCCCGCGGCCGCGACACTCGGGAGTGGATGATGAAGCGGGAGCAGTTAAGCCCCCGCTATACCACCGCGCTCGGCGAGCTGCCGGTGGTGAAGGCATAGCCAGCATCACTCAGTGGATGGTGTAGGACTTGCGCTGGGTGTCCAGAGCCTTCATGGCCAGCACCACCAGGTGGCGTATGCTTGACTCGACTCGTCCAAGCGGCATAGGGCGATGATCGTCAGTGATTTTACCGGCGATAAAATACAGGTCTTCCAAAATAGCTTCGATGGATGGCTCTTGCATGCATGTACTCCCAACAGAGGTGTGTTAATAATCGCTGACCACTGGATAGTGACCATCGAAAGAATTTTCACGCAGATAAAACGATGCCACCCTCAGCGAAGGGAGCGCGGTTTCTTGTTTGCTTGGGCCGAATCTTATGCGCCAGAAATATTATTGGTCAATGGTCTCAGTGAAATAAAATATTAAATAATCCCTTGGGTCATCTAAACATCGTCGCCATAGGCAAACCACAGTCACGTCTCAGTGTCCTAGCTGGACAATATCCTTGCTGGACAACATCCTAACAAGTCAGTGAAACCGCGCTTCTCGTGTACGTCAGTCCCAGATGAGAGGTGGGGGTGGTGGCTTGGATTTTAACAACCCATCCAATGGCGTGGTGGGCAATGCTTAAATGGGGGTATGTAAGCAATTCACCATCACCTAAATGGTGTTGTTTTAATTTTTAAAGGACATGCTTTTATATTAAAAATATATCTCTTGTATATACATCATATATACATTGCATATGTTTTTACCGGTTATGTACCTATTGTGTACCTCCTGTGTACATAATAGGTACACAACATCGAATATATTAAAAAGCCCCCTGCATGAGGGGGCTTTTAAACTGATTGGCAGATGGTGTTATGGTCTGGTCCGGTACTTTGCCAAGGCCTTGGTGAAGACCTCAAGCTGATGGCCGGTGAAGGCTGAACTGTCCAGCTCTGCCGTGGCCAGCTTGCCGTTGCGTTCCTTCCACACCGCATAGGCAGCCGCTTTGTCGACCTCGATCAGGGCCTTTTCCTCCCGGGGGAGGTCACATAGGTTAAAACTCACTTGGCACCTCTTTTCGTTGGACAGTTATGGTAATCGTTGAAACGTGTCCGGTCACGATTTTGGTTTTAAGGGGTGCCCACCAAGGATTTTAAGACCGGTCACATTGGTGCCTTTCTTAAAACCCGTTGGCTACAGTGCAAGGGTTTTATCTCCCGCAGTCTTCCAGCATGCGCTTTCCCCTTTAAACGCCCCATTGCACCCGACAGGTAAAGGGTGGTTGCAATGCTTACATACCTGCATTTTCAGATAGTCCGCCTGCGACACCCACCTTTCCCAGTCCCGCCGGATCAGGGTACTGATGTACTCGTCGGCAGAATAAGGCTGACTGCTGCCAGCCCGAACAATGCGTAGGTGGTTGAGTTGTTGGCGCTCCCGTTCTGACATCCTAACCTCAACGCGAGTGATGCCTAGGGCTGACTGTCTCGCACGCTGGGCCTGCTTTCGCTCCCTCGCCTCCTTTGGTTTGCTCATACAGCCCTCCTTCTGGCAAACGCGCCCTGCCGCGCCCGGGTGGCCTTCCAGACCTGCTTGGGTGTTGGGCCGAGAGGCAGCATCCGCTTTGCCTTTTTGGGTGGGGTGATGGTGTCCAGCTCGCCCTGGTAGAACGGGAACCAGGCATCCTCGAACCGTATAACCCGCTCCATCCGGTCGAGCAGCAGATCGCAGATATGACGGTCAGCGGCTGGCATGCTGTCGAGCATGCTGGAGATGGTGGAACGACCCGCCGATCCCGGCGGGTATTGCTGGATGATGGGCCAGAGCCGCTGGCAGAGCGGCAGCAGGCGCTCCACGTTGGCGCGGGGGATGATGTCCTGCACGTTATTCCCCCTCTGCATAAGGCGACCATGTTTCTCTTGGTTCCTCTGGCTTTGGAAATTCGTATTCGTCTGGATTGAAGGTGGGGTTAAGCCATTCGCGGGCCCCAGGGTTGGCCTTGTCGTAGTGGCAGCCTTCGGCAATCCACAGCTTTTTTCCTGTGGTTTTGCACACAATAGTGCCTGTCCAGAGCATGTAGGCTGGTTTCTTCTTCATACACACCTCCTTAGTTAAAGGCCCCTGCGTTGACGGGCCGCTGCGATTTCTGCTTCATGGCGCTTGTTGTCTGCTTTCAGCCAGTCGACGCGGGCCTGCTCCTGTTCGGTGGGCTGGTAACTGGCCCGGTCCTCTTCGTCATCCAACAGGCGGGTGAAGATGGCGATCGCCTCTTCGGCCTGCGCCAGCGGCAGGGCGGCCAGCCATTCGGTGACGCTGCCGCCTGAGTGCATCAGCTCGTGGGCCTGCTGTTTCAGCGTATCGCTGCTGGCTGCCCGCTTGCTGGCCTGCTCGGCCTCGGCCTCGGCGGTCAGCTGGTCGGCCACGGCATCTCCGGCACCCGGCCAGTTGCGGGTCACAATCAGCCGATCACCGACCAGTCGCACATATTGGCCGTCGGCGTGGATGATGCTGCCGTGCAGCAGCAGGGCGGCGTTGCTTTCATCAAGACCCATTCGGCCCAGCTCTTTAGCCAGAGCGGATCCTTTCACCCCCAATTTGGATCCTTTCGTACAGTTATTGA
This sequence comes from Aeromonas sp. s4, assembly GCF_040907855.1. Taxonomy (NCBI): domain Bacteria; kingdom Pseudomonadati; phylum Pseudomonadota; class Gammaproteobacteria; order Aeromonadales; family Aeromonadaceae; genus Aeromonas; species Aeromonas sp. s4. The sequence continues at coordinate 60,170 of NZ_JBFOCP010000047.1, forward strand.
CAGAACTCCGAGGGGGGCGGCTGCCGCCGCCTGAGGGCAACTCGCTGCGCTCGCTCACAGCAGGCTCGCGCTGCTCGCCCAAACCCGACCCGTTGACCCCCTTGCGCACTATCTGCCAACCCTCGGTGCGGGTGATGGCGGTGGTCATGCCGATGTCAGTGATCACCCCCATCAGGCGCAGCACATCCTCGCCATACTTGTTGGCGGCTTCATCGAGGCGCTTGGAGAGGCGGATCAGGTGTTCTTTGCGGGGAAGGTCAATGCCGCCCATGGCGTCGATAAAGTCTCCCCAGCGGTTGTTGTCGGCTGCGGTGCGAGCGGCTTCCAGGATGCAATCCCACTCGATCACCTCGTCACCCAGGCGGCGCAGCTCACGCCATACGCTCACAGCAGGGCCGCCTATCTGCTGAAACTGGCGTATACGCCAGCAGCTCGCCCAGGCCGCGACCGCGATGGTGGTGTGGTCGACCGGGGCCTCGGCCTCGTAATCCATCCCGACCTTGTGGCCGTCGATGTTCTTGGCGATGTACTTGGCGATGTAGCCGGTGGCGCTGCCTTGGGTTGGGTCGATCTCCTTCCAATTCACCCGTGGGTTGATGGCCTTGACCACCGCCGGGCTGCTCACATCGAGCAGCCACTTGATGCGCGGCATCTTGTTGCGGATTTTCATCTCGGACAGCGCATCGAGCTGGTCGCCGTTGGGCATTTTGAGCTCGGCCCGTTCGGCGGCGGTGAAGTGGTAGGCAAGCAGGGTCAGAAAGTCGCGTTGGTGCTCGGGGTTGATAAACAGCAGGCAATGCCAGTGCGGGGTGCCATCGTGGTGCGGTTCCACAACCCGAAAACCGAAGGCCATGATCCCCTCGCGGGCCAGTGCGGCACGAAAGCGGGCCCACTGTTTGCACAGCAGGCGGTTGGTCTCGGTCGGGCAGGCGCCGTTGAACTTCTCATTCTGGTAGGTCTTCGCCTTGTCTTTGCTGCCCTGGCGCCAGGCGTGATAGCTGGAGGGGGCGGTCAGCGTCAGGAACAGGCCCAGTTTGCCCTGCTCCTGTGCCATGTCTTCAAAGCCCCGCATGCGCACCATCAGCTCATGACGGCGGATCTCGGGGTTGGCGACCGAGCCCATCACCGCATCGACCAGGTCAATCTCTTGCCCCAGATCTTCGTTGACGGCGCTCATGCTCGCCATCCATGCCTGCTGTGCCGCCTTGCGCTGGGTGAACTCGCGCACGGCGTGCGCACTGGCGTAGGGGCTGACCCCCTTGCGCACCTGGCCGGTGAGGATGGCAATCAGCTCGCAGTAGATAGCCCAGGCGCGGTTGATTTTGCGCTGCCACCATGACTCATCGAGCAGGCGCACCAGCAGGCTGGCGGCTGCCCCTTCGAACTTCTCAATGGCTGGATCCATATCCGCCCGCTCTTCGTCAGTCAGCTGGCGGCCAAGCAGTTTTATGGCTGAGTGGCGGGGGTCGGTCGGCAGGGGTGGGCAGAAGTGCCAGGCCTGTGCTTGCGAGCCCAGATCTCTAAGCAGCTTGGCGGCATCCCATTCATGTTCGGTTCCATTGTTCAGCAAGGTCTGGCAGCGACGGGCCCACTCGGCGGCGACCAGCTCGCGGCGCACGTCGTTGCGCAAGTGGATCACTGGGATCGGGAACCGGCTTTGAGCGGCGGCGCAGGCATCCACCATACGGCGCAGCCAGATGTTGGCGGTCTTGGGATTGGCCGGGTAGCGGCGCAGGAAGGTTGCGGCCAGCGGCTTGGCAACGTGCCACTCAATGCGGGCGAGTTGTTCGGCCGCCCCGGCCATGTTGATGGCGTGGTGCCCGACCAGGTAGTGCTGGGGGAGTTGGATGCCGTGCAGGTTGGTGATGGAGTCCATCATTGGCACACCCCGCACTTTTCGTTCACATACTCGTTGGGTTGCAGGTGCCGGCCGCAGGTGGAGCAGGTCGGCACCATGTCCAGGGTGGCGAGCCGATCAGACCAGCAGGTGGCCTCGCAGAAAAACAGGCTGGTGAGCCGGTTGCCGACCAGGATGACCGGGCGCACATGGCCGAACTCGCCGCAGCAACTGCAGCGCATTGAGGGGCGGGCGTTGGCCGGGACGGTCTTCACCACGGTTTCACTGGCGGCGCGGGCCAGCGGCCAGCAGGTTTCGACGCAGTAGGGGTAAGAGCGGCGACCGTGTCGGCCCGCAACCGGCAGGCAAACCGCCATCTGGCGGCACTTGGTGCAGGGCTCCAGCGTCACGATATGGCTGTTTGCAGGGCGCACGACGCCCAAAGCCGGGGCAAGCCCGGCTGGTTTATGGTGAGTCATTAGATGGCGCCTCCGTTGTATGACTGGCGCAGACGGGCGGCAGATTGGTGCTCGCAGCGGCGGGCCGCGCGCACCATGACCAGCAGGGTTTTGATATATCGGTGGGGGCGGCAGGGGCGGCGACTGGCATCCAGTAACTCGAGTTGGTATTCCCGGCGGCGCGCGGCGTCGCTCAACATGGCATCGAGCCAGAAGTCGTGGATCATGCTGCATCCTCCGCAATCAGATGACTCAGGCCGTTCGGCAGGTTCACGCGATTGCCGTTGTCCCAGATAAACCAGCTGTATTCGCAGGAGTCAGACCCGCCATTCACAAAGCGTGGGCGTGGAACCAGGATCGGGGTCTTGTTCGGAAAGCCGACCTCTGCCCAGAACGGCACGCGCTTTTTGCTGCCCAAGAAGTTCACCCGCTGCAGGTAAATCAGGGTGCCATCTGGTTCGAGCTCGTACAGGCTCTTTCTCAGAAACTCCTCCGTCAGCGAGAACGGCGGGTTGGTGATGATGACGTCGAACTGGCGGCCAAAGTCCCATGTCAGGTAGTCGCGACCATGGCGGATCTCGGCCCACTCCTTTTGCTCGGCCGGCAGCGGAACTGGATCGAAGATGTTCCCTTCTGCGCGGCATGGTTCCATGAAGTGATCACCTGGACGGAAGCTGATGCAGCGCATCAGGGCAGCCACTGCGCTGGCGGGCGTAGGGTAGAGCTCGCGCTCGATGACATTGCCGGTGGTGCTGCTCATGATTGGCCTCCTTCACAGTGGCAGACGCCAAACAGTTCATAGGTCAGCGGACCCGGCGCGCCCTGCATGGTGATGCCGGTGCGTGCGACTTGGACCCTGTCACCACCCCGAACCCGGATTGTCACAGTGGCGACACCTTCCTCGACGATGACGCCATCGACAGCTTTGAGCTGGGTGGTTCTGGCGCGCTGGATCACCCGCTTGAAGGTCACCTTGTCTCCGCAGCGAAAGGCGGCCGGATCCGGCAGGCGGTAGCGCCCGCACTGTTCACATCTCATGTTGCTCATGCGGCTACTCCTTCCAGTACACAAGCGCGGCCGGAGGCCAGGGTTTCGATACGGGCGGCGTGACGCTGGCCTCTGAGCCAGTGACCGCGCACTTTGATGTAGCCATGGCGCACCAGGTAGGCGACGGCATCGGCGGGAGAGGGGGCGATGTGCTTGGCGGTGATGGCGATCATTGGGCACCCCCTTGCATCTCATGAGCAAAAGGCGGCTGGAATACCACGGTGCTGTCTGGGCCGCTGGCCATGTCCACGCCGATGATGTTGGGCCGCTGGCCACCACGCAGGATCTCGAGGCGCTTGGTCAGCTCGGCGTAGATGTCGAGCAGGGCCAGCTCATCGGCCAGCTCGGCCAGCGCCTCAAGGCTCGCCTCGATAGCGAGGCTGTGACATGCCCCGAGCTGGGGGCGATGGGTATTAATGAGGCTGTTCGCGACTTTGCGGATCGCCTGTTCTGCTGTAAGATTGTTCATGAGGTTTTCCTCGCTGATTGATTGAAAGCCCCGCTGGTGCGCCAACACCGATAGCGGGGTTTTTTATTGGCCGCTTCCGGCCACCTTCTGCAAAACCGCTCTGCGGTTTTCCAATACGCTGGCCTGCTCGTTAAGCTCGGCCCGGCGCTTGTTCTCAAGCTCTGCCTGTTCCCGCTCGCTGCGGGTCGGCCCCTCAATACGACGGGTGGTGCGGTGCCACTCGCGGCGGTGCAGCACGCCGCCATCAAACTCATGCAGGGTTGCCATCAGCGCACCCAGGGCGAGGCGGATCGCCTCTTGTTGGTCAAACTCGAACTGGTCCAGCTCGCGGGTGCCATAGGTGGTTGATAACCCGGCGGCGTAGCAGATGACGGCGCGGGCCCGGGTCGGCAGGCGTGACCAGCGGCTGGCCGCCCCATTGCGGCCGAACTGGGCGCGCATCTCTGCCAGCGCCACCTCTGCGGCGCTTGGCTGTTGAACGAGCTCGAAAATCTGTGCGGTGTTCATGGGGCGGCCCTCCGGTTATGCCTGCAGCAGCTTGGTCAGCCAGTGCGGGCGAGGTTGATGGCACGGCTGGAAGCGCAGCGCGCCACGGCGGCCCTGGCTGTCTTCCAGATAACTGCCGTCGAAACGGGTGGTGTTGCGCATCACCGGCTCGTCACCGCTGGTGACGACGGTGGCGCGGTTGAACAGCAAAAACGGCAGCGGGATCAGCCCCGGCTGCTCGGCGCGCAGTTTCATGCTGACTCCTTGAGCGGGACGCTCTTCGACATGGTTTTGTGGTTTTTGCCCACGCCCTTGCAGAACGGCAGCACGATGGCCGGATTGGGCATGGCGGATGGGCTGATGGTGCCGACGATTTCAAACGCCGCCTTGAAGGTGTGGCCGCAGTCGACATTGCTGCAGGCGTAATAGGCATGGCCTGTCAGCGGGCTCATTTTGGTGGAGTTGCGGGTATTCGCGTGGTAACCGCAGTGGGGGCAAATCAATCTCATGGTCTGGTCTCCTATGCGCCGATGGCGGCGCGGGCCATATCAGCAGCGCACGCAAGGCTGGGGATGGCGTGAAAGCGGTCCTCGACCTCGGTAGCCAGCAACACAAGGTGCTCGATGCCTGCCCAGATGCCGGTGACGACGGTGTTTCGGTGTGACTTGGTGACGCGGTCACCGGCGAGGAGAGTGGTGGCCTGGGCCGTGACGCCCAGGATCTGGGCCCCTGCATTGAGCGCCTGCTGGGCGCGGGCCTCTGGGGCAACCTGGGCGGCATCCGGCAGACGAACGGCGGTCAGTTGGCAGTCAAACAGCATGCCATCAAACAGGGTGTCGTCGCCGGTGGCGTGGTAGAGGGCGATGAGATCGTGCGCAGTCAGGTTGTGCCGCTCACACGCCGGGTTGAATTTGTTGTGCAGCACGTGGTGTGACATGCCGATGGTTTCAGCCAATTGGCTGATGTTGTGCGCCTGCTTGAACAGGTCGCAGGCCCCTGCAAAGTGGCTGTGTGAACGAGTGCGCTGGTTTGACACTTTATCCCCCTGTGCTCAATCGCTACCGTTAGGTCAAGCAGCAGCGCGCTGGCGCGACTTGCTGGTCGAATCCTTGGCCACACGACGACGGGAGTTCTCATGAACGAACTTGAAGTAGTGTTCCGGCTCCTTGGTCATCTCGCGCCAGCGGTGCAGATTGACCCACGGCTTATCGCCAGCACGCAGTTTGGGAACAATGGGCAGGCGCCCGTCGCTGATCATGTCCTGGGCGGTGCGCAGTGGCAGGTCGAACTTGAGTTCGTCCCGCAGCATGGTGAGGAAGGCGTCCAGCGGAATGGCCGGCAGCATGGTGAGCGCAAGGCTCTGTTTGATGGTTTCCAACTGGCGCAGCACTTCTGCCAGTGCGTCAACTGGAGGTTGAACAGCGTCACCTATCGGTGCGGCATGCGCCCCTAAAGGCTGTCTTTCGGTGTCACGTTGCGTCATACTGCGCCCCTATGCGTGTTATCTCATCAGAACTAGAACTTCGAATCGCCTCTCACAGCTTTGGTTCGAATGTTCGATCTTGAGTTCGAGAGTATACGCCAACGCGATGTCGCGCAACCTGAAATTACAAATTTCGATCTAGGGTTACAAATGGCATGGAAATCTTGAACGGCACGACCTTTGATACGAAAGCCTTTGCGAAGAGGCTCCTAGCGCTAGTCGGCAGAGAGAGTTACAGCTCGTTCGGTCGGAGAGTGGGCGTAAGTGATGCAGTCATTCGCAAATATCTCACTGGCGAGACGATGCCTTCTGTAGGCCAGGTCTCTCAGATCTGCGGGCATGATCCGCGACTGTTTCTGTGGCTCTGTCTCGGGATTGGTGAAAAACCTGAACAGGCAACAGAGCACCCCGAAGTCCCCATCTATGCACGTGCAGCTCAGGGTGACGACGTGACTGGGCTCGCAGAATCCAGCGCTGCTTACCACCAGATGCAGGATTACACCCTGGTCGACTGCTACCAGGTGTTTGCGTCGGCCGGGTTCGGCGCCACCGTCTCCGACGAGCTGAAAACCGAGCCCATGGCGTTTCGCACCGACTGGCTCAAGAAAGAGGGGTTGGCACCGGAACGGCTGGCGGTTATCCGCGCCAAGGGCGACAGCATGGAGCCCACCATCAGCAATAACGACATCATCCTGGTGAACCTGTGCAACGGCGATGCCCTGCGCGATGGCCTCTATGTGCTGCGCATTGGCGACAGCCTGCTGGTGAAGCGGCTGCAATTCGACGTGCTCGGCGGGATCAAGGTCATCTCTGACAATCCTGGCTATGAAACCCAGGTGGTGACCAAGGACCAGCGGGCCGATGTGCATATCGTCGGCCGCGTGGCATGGGCAGGGAAGAAGTTTTGAGCTTTGGCGATAAACCTACATTTTCATGATGGAAGTGACAGCATGGCATCAGCTAAGTGTAAAAAGTGTAATGGTGAGGTAGGTAACTTCACATTAGAGTGCCCGCACTGCGGGATAAAGAATCCTGCGTTAACAGCTAAGGACTGTGTGCTTGGTAGCGTTGGGATTATCGCGATTGTATTTGCATTTCTAGCGTTTAGTGGTGGTGATGACGCAGAAGCTGCAAAGCAGGAACCACAGGTAGTTTCCTCTACAGAAAAAGTACCAGCAGCAAGTAAACCCGCCCAGGAAACACCTTACACCGCTGAAATAGCATCAAAAGTAAAAGCATTCTGCTATGCCAAGCAGGCTGGCCAACTCTGCGACGGATTAAAAATGCGGATGGACACAGAAGATGCTTTTTACAGTTCTATCGGCTATGTACCTCAGAAAGGGGTCCAAGCACCAGAATTCAATGATTGTGCCAGCTCCTTTGATGCTGCGATTGCTGATGAAAAGAAGGACCTTTGCCAAAAGGCAGAGGCTCTGTATGGCTGCAATGGCACCGAGATCAAAGCACTGTTGACAGGCTGGCCTACTGAAACCAATGCCAACCCCAAGCAATGTGCGTTTGGTGAATAGTGGCCAATGACCGTCCGAAAACTCGACGACGGCAAGCCGCGCCTCTGGCTTGCCGAAGTCTACCCCCAAGGCCGTGAGGGCCCCCGCAAGCGCAAGCGCTTCGCCACCAAGGGCGAGGCGCTGGCCTGGGAAAAGTGGTTGCTGGAAGAGAGCAACAGCAACCCCTGGCTCACCGCCAACAAGGTGACCGAAGACAAGCGGCGCTTGTCCGACGTCATAGATCTCTGGTTCCGTTTGCATGGGCAGACACTGGTTTCTGGCGAACAGGTCAAGCGCAAACTCGACTTGATGGCCGAGGCGATGGGTAACCCTTACGCGGTCGATCTCAACAAGGGGCATTTCGCCACGTACCGGGAAGGGCGGCTCACTGGAGCCATCATCTTCCCTGGTCGCTGCCGTGACCGGGCTGCTGGACCCAAAACGGTGAACGACGAACAGCGCTTGCTGAATGCGGTGTTTGGGGAGCTGATCCGATTGGGGGAGTGGGTGAACCCCCACCCATTGACTGGCCTGCGGCAGGTCAAAACCCATGAATCGGAGATGACCTACCTCACGGCAGCGCAGATCGACATGCTGCTGGCCAGTTGCGCGACCTCCCGAGTGCCGGCGTTGACCACGGTGGTCAAACTCTGTCTGGCCACCGGGGCCCGTTGGTCTGAGGTGCAGGGGCTGACCAGTGCCCAGGTGAGCAAGTATCGGCTGACGTTCACCCAGACCAAGAGCAAGCGCAATCGCTCGGTCCCCATCTCGCCGGAGCTCTATGAACTGATCCCCAAACGCGGCATTCATGAAGGCAGGTTGTTCCCTCCCTGCTATGACGCATTTGAGTATGCCGCGCAAAAATCCGGGGTGAACTTGCCGGAGGGACAACTTTCTCATGTGCTCAGACATACGTTTGCCAGCCATTTTATGATGAATGGTGGTAATATCCTTGTCCTACAGCGAATCCTCGGTCACAGCACCATCACCATGACCATGAGGTACGCCCATTTTGCCCCCGAACATTTGGATGACGCGGTCAGATTAAACCCTCTGATCAGCCCTCACTCATAGGTGAAAAATGGCGGCAAAGTGGCGGCAGAGCTCCGCATGGAATGCGTGATACCGCGTGATGTTGCGCGCTAACCCTTTGTTTTAACTGTAAGTCGTTGAGCCAATTACTATGCCTAAGAAATTCTATGTATCGTGGGATAACCTGCAACGCGAAGCGCGCCGTCTGGCCCGTCGTCAACTGCCTGTCAGCCAGTGGAAAGGGATCATCGCCGTCAGTCGCGGTGGTCTGGTGCCTGCGGCCCTGATGGCCCGCGAACTTGGTATTCGCAATGTCGAAACCCTCTGCATCTCCAGCTATGACCACGACAACCAGCGCGAGCTGGTGGTGGTGAAGGCTGCCACCACCGCAGGTGACGGTGAAGGCTGGCTGGTGGTGGACGATCTGGTGGACACCAGCGGCACCGCCAAGGCGATCCGCGAGCTCTACCCCAGAGCCAAGTTCATCACCATCTTCGCCAAGCCCATGGGCGAACCCCTGGTGGATGACTTCGAAGTCGCCATTCCGCAGGATACCTGGATTGAACAGCCCTGGGACATGGCGCTGGAGTTCGCCAAGCCGATCTGCGACGAAGCGTAATCGCCGCACCGGTCGCGACCAGTGACTCCCCGGCATTCGGGAGCGGACTGATCCGTCGTGATGCAAGGTTGACCACATTGAGCCCCTTTTGGGGCTCAATGCGTTTCTGGTGTGGCTGCTCGATGTGAAAAGTGGTTAAGATGGGACATTGTTTGAGACAGAAGAGCCACCATTTTGGAACCAAACGACGATACCAATCTGACGGAAAAGCTGTTTACCCGGGTCAAAAAGGTATTGGAAACTTCCGAAGTCTCCAACTCGAGCCCCGTCGACGAGCAAGACAGCGCACTGTCTGACAGCTTCATCGATGGCGCCCTGTCGCCCCGCTGGTATCGCCTGCTGCGCAGACCGACCTGGGCCTGGCAGGGGGCCGATCCCGTCGAGGTGGAGCAGACCCTGGCGCACATCGCCATGGGGCAGGGGGAGCGCAGTCACGAACGCTATCTGGACACCATCAAGGGCTATGTGCCCGGCAACTGGGTCTATGAGTGGAGTCAGCTCGCCGGCCGTTATTTCAATACGGGGCGGACGCTGCTGGGGGAAGGGGATCGTGCCGCGGCGCTGAAGAGCCTGCTCAAGGCAGTGCGCTACTACTCCATCGCAAGCTACCCCCACCTCAAGCACGACGAGCTGGCGGATCAGGCCCAGTTGCTCGGCAATATGGCCTATCGCGAGGCCGGACGCCTGTTCAAGGTGCCCCTCAAGGAGCTGCAGGTCCCGTTTCGGGGCAAGACCATCCAGGGCTACCTGCATCTGCCCACCACCGAGAAACCTGTGCCCCTGGTCATCGTCAGCGGTGGCATCGATTCGCTTCAGGTGGACTTCCTCAACTTCTATTTCAAGTGTCTCGAGCCCCATGGCATCGGGATGCTCTCCCTGGACATGCCGGGCACCGGCTATGCCGAGCACTGGCCCCTGGTGCAGGACACCAGCCGCCTGCACCAGGCGGTGCTCAACTACCTCTCGGAGGTAGCCTGGGTCGATCACCAGCGCATCGCCATGGTGGGGTTCCGCCTCGCCGGCAATGTGGCGGCCCGTCTCGCCTTCGTCGAGCCGTTCAAGCTTAGGACCGTGGTCTGCATCGGCGCCGGCATCAACCAGGTGTTCACCAATCAGGAGATGTTCGCCCGCTGCCCGCGCATGATGCGCGACGGGCTGGCGAACCGGCTGGGGGCGGACGCGGCCCAGTGGGATCTGCTGCGCACCAAGTGCCAGGTCTTCTCCCTCAAGACCCAGGGATTGCTGGGGAGTCGCACTTCCGTGCCGATATTGAGTATCGGGCACAAGAAAGATTTTATTTGTCCCGAGCAGGATGTCCGGGCATTGGCCGCTGCGAGTCGCAACGGCAAGGCGGTGGTGTTTGACAAGCAGCCACTGCTCGAGGTCTATGACGAGGCACTGAAAGAGACGGTAGATTGGCTCAAAAAGCACTTATGTACATGATATAAAACTAAAAATGTAACATCACCATGTGATGGTATGGCTTGTTCAACAGGGAGGTTAGCATGTCAGAAAGAGTGACTTACAAGCGATTGCTGCGGCAGTTCGCGGCCATTGGCCCCTATTTGCGTGAAGACCTGTGCGAGGAGGGCCGCTACCGCTTTGACTGCCTGTCCGTCTGCGTCAGCGCCAAGCCTGCCCCGGACAAGCGGGAGTTCTGGGGCTGGTGGCTGGTGCTGGAGCAGGCGGATCACAGCTTCAGCTACCACTATCAGACGGGGTTCTACAACGCGGACGGGGAGTGGATCGACAAGGCGCTGCCCAAGAAGCATCAGGCGGAAGTGGAACGCACCCTGCAACATTTCTACAAGCTCATCAGCGGCAAGTTGACCCAGCTGGAGTGCACCCTCTCCCCCGCGAAGCAGGTGACCGCCGAACTGAGCGTGACGGCAGCCTGATCCCCAAGCCCCGCATCTTCCCGGTGCGGGGTACCCCGATGCTTTGTCACCGAGCCTGCAACTGCCCGGCGAGGCTTAATTGCCTTGCAGGGCAGGGGGGCCGTGGGTATAAAGGGATTCCTTACTTTTCTAACCCTTCGTTCCCATGGAAAACAGAACCATAGTCGTCAAACTGGGCACCAGCGTGCTCACCGGGGGATCTGCCCGCCTCAACCGTGCCCACATGGTCGAGCTGGTCAGACAATGTGCCGCCTTGCATCGACACGGGCACCGTGTCGTGCTGGTCACGTCGGGGGCCATCGCCGCCGGTCGTGAGCATCTGGGTCACCCTCCGCTGGCGCCTACCCTGCCGAACAAACAGATGCTGGCGGCGGTGGGTCAGACCCAGCTCATCCGGGTATGGCAGGACCTGTTCAACCTCTACGGGCTGCACATCGGCCAGATGCTGCTGACCCGCGCCGACCTGGAAGACAGGGAGCGCTACCTCAATGCCCGCGACACCCTGCGCACCCTGCTCGATCACCGCATCATCCCCGTCATCAACGAGAACGACGCCGTGGCCACCGCCGAGATCAAGGTGGGGGACAACGACAACCTCTCCGCCCGTGCGGCCATCCTGGCGGATGCGGACTTGCTGGTCCTGCTCACGGATCAGAAGGGGCTCTTCACCGCCGACCCGCGCACCAACCCGGATGCCCAGCTCATCGAAGAGGTGCAGACCATAGATGACACTCTGCGCTCCCTTGCCGGTGACAGCGTGAGCGGCCTTGGCACCGGTGGCATGGCCACCAAGTTGCAGGCCGCCGACGTGGCACGCCGCGCCGGGGTGGACGTGGTGATTGCCACCGGCCAGATCCCGGAAGTGATCGGCCGCCTCGCCGCCGGGGAGCGGGTGGGGACCCTGTTCCCGGCCCTGGCATCCCCCCTGGAAGGGCGCAAGAGCTGGATCCTGGCAGGGCCCCCTCCTCACGGCGAAGTGCAGGTGGATCAGGGGGCCGTGGCCGCCATGCAGGAGAAGGGCTCCAGCCTGCTGCCCAAGGGCATCGTCGCAGTGAAGGGAGATTTCGTGCGTGGCGACGTGGTGCGAATCCTGGATTCCAAGGGGAGTGAGCTGGCTCGCGGCATTTGCCGTTACGACCATCTGGAGCTGGATCGGCTGCGGGGTGTCCACTCGGATCAGATTGAACAGGTATTGGGTTACGGCTATGGGGCCGTGGCCATCCACCGTGATGACATGGTGCTGCTCTGAACAGGGCGGCACCGCATGAACAAAAGGGAACTGTGATGAGTCTGGAGAAAATGGGGCAGGCGGCCCGTGAAGCCGCCTATCAACTGGCCACCGTCAGCACGGCACAGAAGAACCGGGCGCTGGCGGCCATCGCCGATGAACTGGAAGCACGCAGTGCCCAGATCCTGGCGGCCAACGAGAAAGACATTGCCGCCGGGCGCGAGGCGGGGCTCACGGAAGCCATGCTGGATCGCCTGCTGCTCAACCCGGCGCGCCTTGCCGGCATAGTGGCGGATGTGCGCAAGGTGATCACCCTGGACGATCCGGTCGGGGCCGAAATCGACAGCCGGGTGCTGGAGAATGGCCTGCGCCTCTCCCGTCGCCGGGTGCCCATCGGGGTCATCGGCGTCATCTACGAGGCGCGCCCCAATGTCACCATCGACATCGCCAGCCTCTGCCTCAAGACCGGCAACGCCAGCATTCTGCGCGGTGGTCGCGAGACCTTCCACTCCAACCTGGAGCTGGTGCGGGTGATCCAGCATGCCCTGGCGGCGTCCGGCCTGCCCGAGGCGGCGGTGCAGTACATCGACAACCCGGACAGGGCGCTGGTGGCCGAGTTGCTGCGCCTCGACCGCTACGTGGACATGATCATCCCCCGCGGTGGCGCGGGTCTTCACAAGATGTGCAAGGAGAACAGCTCCATCCCCGTCATCATCGGCGGGTTCGGTATCAGCCATATCTTCGTGGACGAGAGCGCCGATCTGGCGCGTTCCCTGGCGGTCATCGAGAACGCCAAGGTGCAGCGCCCCTCCGCCTGCAACGCCCTCGATACCCTGCTGGTACACGAGAAGGTGGCGGCCACCTTGCTGCCGCAACTGGTGGCTCTGATGAACGAGCGCAAGGTGACCCTGGTGGGGGCGCCCAACGCCATGGCGCTGCTGGCTGGCAGCGACAACCTGTGCGACGCGGGGCCGGAAGATTTCGACACCGAGTGGCTGGGGCTGACCCTGGGGGTCAAGGTGGTGGCGGACGTCAACGAGGCGCTCGCCCATATGCGCGAGCACAACGCCGGCCACTCCGATGCCATCCTGACCAACTCCCTCGCCAATGCCGAGCGTTTCGTCAACGGGGCCGGTTCGGCGGCGGTCTATGTCAACGCCTCCACCCGCTTCACCGACGGCGGCCAGTTTGGCCTCGGGGCCGAGGTGGCGGTCTCGACCCAGATGCTTCACGCCCGTGGCCCCATGGGGCTGACCGAACTCACCAGCTACAAGTGGGTGGGGCAGGCGGATTATCTCAGCCGTGCCTGATCCAGGCACGCTGAGCAAGCAGGACAATGCCGACTCAGGTCGGCATTTTTGTGCTTTTTTATTGCTTGCAATCAATGGCTTGCATATAACTATCCAGCAGGATGCGGTGTCACCCGGGGCATCAGGCCAGCGACAGCAAGGGGAGCAACTTCAAGGATGAAGGGACAGGATAGGAGTGCGTGGTGGGGCAGCCTCTGGCTGAGCCTGCCACTGCTGCTGGGGGCGCTCTGTTTCAGCGGCGCCAGCCACGCCAGCTGGGACCAGGATCTCTATCGTCAGCTCGGGCTGGCGGGCAAGCTCGACAGCCGCGTGTTTCGCAAGGCCCTGGACGGTTACCAGAGCGTGCGCCACAAGCGAAAACCCATTCTCACCATCATCGACTACAGCAAGCCCTCGACCATGCGCCGGCTGTTTGTCATCGACGTCAAGCGCCACAAGCTGCTCTACCACACCTGGGTCAGCCACGGCCGCAATTCGGGGGAGCTGGCCGCCCGCCAGTTCTCCAATCAGATGAATTCCCGGCAAAGTTCCCTGGGGGTCTACCGCACCGCCGAGACCTATCAGGGCAAGCACGGTTACTCCCTGCGTCTCGACGGCCTCAGTCCCGGCAAGAACAGCAATGCCCGCAAGCGCGCCATCGTGGTGCACGGGGCGGACTACGCCAGCCCCAGGCATCTGCAGAAGTTTGACAAGCTGGGGCGCAGCTGGGGATGCCCGGCCCTGCCAAGGGAGCAGTCCAGGGCCATTATCGACACCATCAAGGGAGGGAGCGTCATCTATGCCCATGGCTGAGACCCTGCCCGTGAGCCTGCTGCGAGGGCGTCACCAGGACTGGTGGGCGGCGCTCTACCTTGCCGACGACCTCTCGTTATCCCTCGTGCACCGGTTCTGAGATGAGTGTCCCATGGCAATGAACAGCAAAAAGGCCAGCATATGCTGGCCTTGGCGCATCAGGCGGGGATTATTTGCGGACCACCAGCACAGGGCAGGGTGCGTGGCGCACCACGGATTCCGCCACGCTGCCCACCAGCAGGTGGGTGATGCCGGAGCGGCCATGGCTGCCCATGACCACGAGATCCACCTTGTCTTCCTTCGCCTGGAGGACGATTTCATCGGCGGCGCGGCCAAAACGGACCTCGAACTTGGCCGGAATGGGCAGGCAGGCGACCAGTTCCTTGAGCTGACTCTTGGCCTGGCGTTCCATCTCGTGGGTGATCTCGATGGCCGTCATGTGCAGGATCTTGTAGCTGTCGAAGCCGTGCAGCTGATCCACCACGTGGACCAGTTTGAGCTCGGCCTGGTGGGTGTTGGCCATGAAGACGGCGTAGTCGAGTACTGCTCTGGACATCTCGGAGAAATCGACGGGGCAGAGCAGGGATTTGATGGTTGGCATGAGAATCTCCCCTCAAGTTGGGCTACTAATGAATCTTGTTTGCCATGATACGCTGTGGGGCGACAATAACCCTCGACCCGCTCGCAAAATGGGGAAAATGTCGGCCGGGACTCTGTTTTTCTATGCTATCTGTATGCCTGAACGGGCCGTCCGGCGGTGAGCATCTGCCGAGTGCCATATCACTGAGGATATTCATGGTTCGTCTTTTTCTGTTCTGTTGCCTGCTGATCACCTCGTTCGTGCGGGCAGACACCATACACGTCTATTGCGACGACTGGCCCGGCTTTTGTCACCGGGACGGCAAGGGGGTCTATCTGGATGTGGTTCGAGCCATCTATGAACCCCTGGGGCACGAGGTGAAGCTTCACATGGTGCCTTACAAACGGGCACTGGCGGTGGTGTCGCAAAAGGAGGGGGACATGGCGATGGGGGTCTATCGGGGAGAAGTGCCTGGGGTCCATCAGCCCGACTACCCCGACTCGGCGGACTACGTGAGCGTGGTGATGCAAAAGCGCTGGCTGCCGCACTGGGCAGGGGAGCACAGCCTCAAGGAGCAGGAGGTGCTCTGGCTGAGGGGGTGGGCCTTTGACAAGTTCATCCCGGAGCCGATGCGCTGGTTCGAGATAGACAGCCACGAGATGGCGCTGCAATTGCTGATCAAGGGGCGTTACCGCTACTACCTGACCGACGGCGCCCTCTACCCCGAAGGCTCCCTTCCCCCCGAGCTGGTACAGGTATTCCTGCGCTGGATCCCGACCTACCCCATCTTCGCCGATACCCCGAAGGGCAGGCAGTTGCACGGGCTCTGGGATCCCGGCATGCGCACCCTGATAAGGCAGGGCAAGCTGGCGGAGATCTATCGGCAGAACAAGCTGTACGACTACTACCAGGACTTTCTCAGGGAGCAGGTGGTGCGGGCGAACAAGCCACAGCCCTAGCTGTCGGGCCTGATGCCGTCATCGGGCCCCTCTTGTCCTGCCTCAGCCCAACCGGTCATAGAGGATGACGTTGACCGAGGCGGTGAGGTGCATGCAGCCTGTCGGTCTGGCCACATAGATAACGTCTTGTCCTGCCTCAGCCTTTGGCTCTGAGCGTCTTGGCCAACCGGTCATAGAGGATGACGTTGACCGAGGCGGCCAGGTTCATGCAACCCTGAGTCGGCACATAGATGACCTCCTTCACCGGCGCGAAGCGGGCGGGTTCCAGGGTGCCATCCTCCGGGCCGAAGATGTAGAAGGCTCTCTCGGGGTGCACGTAATCCGGCAGGGGCGTGGCCCCCTCGATCAAATCCACCAGCACTGGGGTGCAGCCCTCGGGCACGAAGTCCAGCAGCTCCTCGACCCCGAGCAGGGGGATCTTCTCCACCATCTGCTTGGTGTCGGTGACAAAACGGCGTGCCAGCTCGAAGCGCTGCCCCGTGTAGTAGACCTCGTCCGCCCCGTAGCAGCCGGCGGCCCGCATCACGGCGCCCACGTTCTCCGGGGATTTGGGATTGACCAGCCCGATGGCGCAATAGTCCCCTCTCTCCCGGGCATCTGCCCGGTGCTGCCCGGCAGCGCCTTCATCTGACACTTTCATCTCTCTCTCCTGTGTGGCGGCGCATTATACCCCCGGTGGGCCCCTTGCCCAGTGTGCGGGGCGGATTCCCGCAAGGCGGGCCCAACAAGGGGGCGGTTGCACCGTGGCGGCGCAGCCCGACCCCCTGATGCGCAATGGCGGCGCCCCTTGCATCCTGGCGCGGGGTTTGCAGTCACTTCCCTATACAAGACGATGAGGCATCCGGACAAAGGCGTCCGTCCCCGCAGGGGGGCGGACGCTTTTTTTTATGGGCCCCTCGTCAGACACATGACAAGGAGCAAGGGAATGAAGACCACCTGTGCCTATTGCGGAGTGGGGTGCGGCATCCGGCTGAGCCGGGAGGGAGACAACTGGCAGTTGCAGGGGGATGAGCAGCATCCGGCCAACGGCGGCGCCCTGTGCGTCAAGGGGGCCAGCCTGCTGGAGAGCCTGGCCTTTCCCGATCGCCTGCTCTATCCGCGCTGGATGGGGCAGCGCATCGGCTGGGAGGAGGCCCTGGACACCCTGGCGGAGCGCTTTGCCGCCATCCTGGCCGAGTCCGGGCCGGATGCCATCGGCATCTATCTGTCGGGCCAGCTCACCACCGAGGATTACTACGTCGCCAACAAGCTGATGAAGGGGTATCTGGGCAGTGCCAACGTGGACACCAACTCCCGGCTCTGCATGTCGTCGGCGGTGGTGGCCCACCAGCGCGCCTTCGGGGAGGATCTGGTGCCCGCCTGTTACGAGGATCTGGAGCTCGCCGATCTGGTGGTGCTCACCGGTGCCAACACCGCCTGGACCCATCCCGTGCTGTTTCGCCGCCTGCAGCAGGCCAGGGCGCGGCGCCCCGAGCTCAAGCTGGTGGTGCTGGATCCTCGCCGCACCATGACGGCGGAGCAGGGGGATCTGCATCTCGCCCTCAAACCCGGCAGCGACGTGACGCTCTGGAACGGCCTGTGCCGCTACCTGCTCGATGTAGATGGCTGGGACAAGGCCTATGTGGCGCAGCACGTGAGCGGTTTCGAGGAACTTGCGGGCGCGCTGGACGACCCCGCCTGGCAGTTGGACGAGGTGGCCCGCAGCTGCGGCCTCTCCCGCAGCGATCTGCTCGGTTTCTACCAGATCTTTGCCCGTACCCCCAAGACCGTCACCCTGTTCTGCCAGGGGATCAACCAGTCCAACCAGGGGGTGGACAAGGCCAACGCCATCATCAACGCCCACCTGATGTGCGGTCGCATCGGCAAGCCGGGGGCGGCTCCCTTCTCCATGACGGGGCAACCCAACGCCATGGGAGGGCGTGAGGTGGGAGGGCTCGCGACCCAGCTCGCCGCCCACATGGGCTTTGGCGAGGCCGAGTGCGATCGGGTACAGCGCTTCTGGGGAAGCCCGACCATGGTGCGCGGGCCGGGGCACAAGGCGGTCGAGCTGTTCGAGGCGGTGCACCGGGGGGAGATCCGCGCGCTCTGGGTGCTCGGCACCAACCCGGCGGTCTCCCTGCCGGACGGCAACCGGGTGCGCGAGGCCCTGAGCCGCTGCGAGCTGCTGGTGGTCTCCGAGGTGACGGCCAACACCGACACGGCGCGCCTCGCCCACCTGCTGTTGCCTGCCGCCACCTGGGGGGAGAAGAGCGGCACCGTCACCAACTCCGAGCGCACCATCAGCCGCCAGCGCGCCTTCTTGCCCCTGCCGGGGGAGGCCAGGCCCGACTGGTGGGCCCTGACCCGGCTCGCCCGTCGGCTCGGCTTTGGCGAGGGGTTCGCCTATGAGCACGAGCACGAGATCTTCTGCGAGCATGCCGCCCTCTCCGGGTTTGAGAACGACGGATCCCGCCAGTTCGACATCTCCGGGCTGGCGGGTCTCACCCGTGCCGAATTCGAGGCGTTGGAACCCTTGAGCTGGCCCGTCAACGCCGACTGGCCCCAGGGGAGGGCCCGCCTGTTCGAGGACGGGCGCTTTGCCACCCCGGATGGCCGGGCCCGCCTGCTGCCCCTGGCCCAGCGCTTCCCCGAGCAGCCAGAAACGCCCTTGCTTGCAGGGGCTGTCTCCCTGCTCCTCAACAGTGGCCGCCTGCGGGATCAGTGGCACACCATGACCCGCACCGGCCACGTGCCCCGGTTGCAGGAGGCCGAGCCCTGGCCCAGGGTGCGGATGGGGGCCGCCAGCCTGCTGGCGCTTGGCGTGAAGGAGGGGGATCTGGTGCGCCTTTGCAACGGGCTCGGGGAGGCGCTGCTGCTGGTGGGGCTGGATGAGGGGCTCAGGGAGGGGGATGCCTTCCTGCCCATGCACTGGACCGACAGCCAGTGCAGCCAGGGGGCGGTCAACCGCCTCATCGCCCCCGTGGTGGATCCCCTTTCCGGCCAGCCGATGTTCAAACAGGGGCGGGTGCAGGCCAGGGCGCAGCTCACCCGCTGGCAAGGGATCTGGTGTGGCCGTGGTGAGTGGCGCGAGCCGGTGGACTGGTGGGCCAGGCGTCCCCTGCCCGAGGGGAACTGCACCCTGCTGGCCTCCTGGTCAGAGAGCACAGAGAGCCTGTGGCAACGGCTTGGGGCCGAGGGGCACTGGCTCAGGCTGCCCATGAAGGAGGGGTGGCTGGCCGTGGCCCTGGCCGGAGATCGCATCGAGGGGATCCTGTTGGTGGGGGCGCGGCGCCCGGACATCAAGGTTGACCTGCTGGCCAGTCTGCTCGGCACGCCGCTCCAGGCGGGGGCCCTGAGCCAGACCTTGAGCCAGGCCCTGGCCGGGGAGAGCCGGCTGGTCTGCTCCTGCCTGCGGGTCTCGGAGCAGCGCATCGTCGATGCCATCACCCGGCAGGGGGTGAGCGAGCTGGCGGGGCTGCAGGCCCTGCTCGGCTGTGGCAGCAACTGCGGCACCTGTCTGCCCGAAATCGACAAGCTGTTGATCAAACATGTTTTCCTGGCATCCGCTTAGTGCGGTGCCAGGACACAAGGAGTCTGAGATGAGCCAAATCAGTCTGGTGGGAGCGGGCCCCGGGCCCCTCGAATTGTTGACCCTGCGCGCCCTGCACCGTCTGGAGGCGGCAGAGGTCGTGGTCTATGACCGCCTGGTGGGGAGCGAGATCCTGGCCCGCATTCCCCACGGGGCGGCCCGCTTCGACGTGGGCAAGCGCTGTGGTGAGCCGAGCCCGACCCAGGAGGAGATCAACGCCCTGCTGCTGGCCCTGGCCCGCACGGGCAAGCGGGTGGTGCGCCTCAAGGGAGGGGATCCCCTGGTGTTCGGGCGCGGTGGCGAGGAGGCGCTGCACCTGGCCCGGCACGGCATCGAGGCCGAGCTGGTGCCGGGGATCACGGCGGCCCTGGGGTGCGCCGCCAGCAGCTTCATTCCCCTGACCCACAGGGGGCTGGCCCGCTCCCTGACCCTGGTGACGGGGCACCTGATGGACGAGCGCGACTATCAGGGCTGGCAGGGGTTGACCCGGGCGGGCCACACCCTGGTGTTCTACATGGGGCTGGAGCGGGCGGCCCGCATTCGGGAAGGGATGTTGAGGGCGGGGGCTCCGGGCGCGCTGCCGGTGGCCCTGGTGGTGGCTGGCTGCAGCCCCCGCCAGCAGGTGCACGAGGCCACGCTCGATGGCCTGGAGCAGGCCGCCCGTGCCCTGCTGGGCCAGAGCCCGGTGCTGATCATCATGGGGGAGGTGGTGCGGCTGCGCGCCGAGCTGCAGGGGCTGCTGACGGAGGCCCTGGAACGGGTCGCCTGAGGGGCGATTTTCCCTCTACCCCCACTACCTCCTGATAGATAAAAAGGAGGTAGATTCAAAGAGTTGGCCTTCATGTTGCGGCATTTTCGCCAGACAGAACGCGATCGTCGCCGGCAAGGAGCGCCATGACCACTTTTTCCACCCGGGGCCAGGACGGCCCCGCTTCCCGGCTGTTGATCCACGCCGATGACCCGGGCCAGGCGAACCGCCTGGCCCTGCTGGTCAGTCACTACGGCCATCAGCCCGGGATCCTCGATACCCGCCAGTTGCTGACTCCGACGCAGAGGGGGGATGCCCTGCTCGTCAGTTGCCGCCAGTTCAGCGCCGAGGTACGCCTTGGCCTCTCCCTTTGGCCCGACATGCCGCGGCTCTTGTTCTGCGAGCGGCTGGGGGGCGATACCCAGCTCGCCCTGTTGCAGCAGGGGGTGTTGCTGGTGCCCCACCCTTGCGGCGAGCGTGAGCCGGTGGAGCAGTGGCTGCGCCTGGCCCGCAGTCAGCTCGCCATGGTGCAGGCCCTGATGCAGACCGAGAGCGAGCTACGCCAGAAGCTGGAGGATAGGCGGCTCATCGAGCAGGCCAAGGGACGCCTGATGCGCCATCAGGGGTTGGACGAGGACGAGGCCTATCGCCTGATGCGCAGCACCGCCATGAGCCGTCACCTGAGCCTGGGGGAGCTGGCGCGGCAACTGCTGCAGGCTTTGCCCGCCTGAGCGCTCCAGTGGCCAACCGTTTTGGTGCAACTGCGCCTAATTGAGGCAAACTTGAGGGAGGATCAGGGCACCACAGGCCGCAAAGGGCCGCCTGATGCACCCTGGACGAGCTGGCACGGAAAGTGAATAACAAAAACACGATAGCAATGAAGTAACGATGCGCAGTGAGGGGCCGGTCAGGTCACTCACCCGCAACAGGGCAAAGAAGCCCCGCCGATCCCGGATCGGCGGGGCTTTTTTTTGGTCGCGACGCACCTTGGGTCGCAGCGCTGCAACGAGGTGGCACTGCGATTCCAGGCAGCCTGGCGCCATGGCCTTGACCCGGAACCGAGGGAGGAGATGCAATGAACGGACGACAAGGATGTGCGGGGCTGCTGCTGGCGGCGCTGTCGCTGCCGGTGCTGGCACTGGGAGCCCCGGAGCAGGAGGAGCTCAGGCTCGGCTTCATCAAGCTGACCGACATGGCGCCGCTAGCGGTGGCCTACGAGCGGGGCTATTTCGAGGATGAGGGACTCTACGTCACCCTCGAAGCCCAGGCGAACTGGAAGATCCTGCTGGATCGGGTGATAGACGGCGAGCTGGACGGTGCCCAGATGCTGGCGGGCCAGCCCCTGGCGGCCCACATCGGCATCGGCACCCAGGCCGAGCTGGTGACGGCGTTTGCCATGGATCTCAACGGCAACGCCATCACGGTGGCCAACAGCGTCTGGGCCGCCATGGCGCCCCAGTTGCCCAGGCCGCAGGCGGGCCAGGTGCCGCCCCCGGTGAGCGCCGCCGCCCTCAAACCCGTGGTGGCGGAGTATCGCAAGGGGGGCAAGCCCTTCAACATGGGGATGGTCTTCCCCGTCTCCCCCCACAACTACGAGCTGAGGTACTGGCTGGCGGCAGGTGGCCTGCACCCCGGTTTCTATGCGCCCCGGCTCGGCGACAACTCGGGCCAGCGCCAGGCGGACGTGCTGCTGTCGGTGACGCCGCCCCCCCAGATGCCCGCCACCCTGGAGGCGGGGACCATCGCCGGCTACAGCGTGGGGGAGCCCTGGAACCAGCAGGCGGTCGCCAGGGGCATAGGGGTGCCCGTCATCACGGATAACGAGATCTGGCGCAACAACCCGGAGAAGGTGTTCGGCGTCACCCGGCAGTGGGCCGAGCGTCACCCCAACACCCATGTGCGGCTGGTGAAGGCGCTGCTGCGGGCGGCCTGGTGGCTGGATGCAGACGACAACGGCAACCGGCGCGCGGCGGCCAAGCTGCTGGCTAAACCCGAGTACGTGGGGGCGGACGAGCAGGTGATCGCGAACTCCATGACGGGCACTTTCGAGTACGCCAGGGGGGACAAGCGCCAGGTGCCGGATTTCAACGTCTTCTTCCGCCACCACGCCACCTATCCCTACTACTCCGACGCCATCTGGTATCTGACCCAGATGCGGCGCTGGGGCCAGATCCCCGAGGCCAGACCGGACGCCTGGTTCGAGCAGGTGGCCAAGGCCGTCTATCAACCGGACGTCTATCGCCAGGCCGCCGAGGCGCTGATCGCCGAGGGCAAGCTCAAGGCCAGTGACTTCCCCGACTTTGCCAGCGAGCAGGGCTATCGCGGCCCCCAGGATGGCTTCATCGACGGCCTCATCTACGACGGCCGCCACCCCAACGCCTACCTGCAACAGTTCGCCATCGGCCTCAAGGGCGATGAGCGGGTGCAATGAGCAAGGAGATCCCGATGAAACGACACACATGGCCCCTCATCCATTTAAAAGCCATCAACTGGAAAATCATGGTGCAGCCCCTGCTCGGCGTGCTGCTCTTCCTCGGCCTCTGGCAGTGGGGGGCGAGCCAGGTGCAGACCAGTCTGGGCACCCTGCCGGGGCCGCTCGCCACCGCCAGCCAGCTCTGGTCCCTCGGGCAGGAGCATCTGCAGGAGCGGGAGAAGGCGGCGGCCTTCCTCGAACGCCAGCAGGTGCGCAACGCCGAGCGACTGGCGGCGGATCCGGCGGCCGAGGTGAAGCTGCGTCCCTACACAGGACGTCCCACCTTCTTCGATCAGATAGCCACCAGCCTGCTCACCGTGCTGTGCGGCTTCGCGCTGGCGACTCTGATCGCCATTCCGTGCGGGGTGCTGCTCGGCATGAACCAGGGGCTCTATCGCGCCGCCAACCCGGTGATCCAGCTGCTCAAGCCGGTGTCGCCGCTGGCCTGGCTGCCCCTCATCACGCTAGTGGTGAGCGCTCTGTATGCAAACCCCACCCCCTGGCTTGCCAAGTCCTTCCTCACCTCGGCCCTGACGGTGACCCTCTGCTCCCTCTGGCCGACCCTGATCAACACGGCGGTGGGGGTGGCGGGGCTGGATGGGGATCTGCACAACGTCAGCCGGGTGCTGCGCCTCTCCTTTGTGACCCACGTGCGGCGCATCGTGCTGCCCGGGGCCCTGCCCATGATCTTCACCGGGCTGCGGCTCTCCCTGGGGGTGGCCTGGATGGTGCTGATCGCGGCGGAGATGCTGGCCCAGAACCCGGGGCTCGGCAAGTTCGTGTGGGACGAGTTCCAGAGCGGCGGCTCTGCGTCTCTGGCCCGCATCATGGTGGCGGTGATCACCATAGGCCTCATCGGCTGCGCCCTGGACAGGGGCATGCTGGCCCTGCAGCAGTGGTTGTCCTGGGACAAGCGCCAGGTGCTGCGTTAATCACATTTCTATTCAGGCAGGAGAAGAGCCAATGAAGAGTTATCTGGAGATAAGCGACGTCGGCATCTCGTTCGAGACGGAGCAGGGCAGCTTCGAGGCCTTGAGCCGGGTCAACCTGCGCATCGAGAAGGGGGAGTTCGTCTCCCTCATCGGTCACTCGGGCTGCGGCAAGAGCACGGTGCTCAACCTGGTGGCCGGGCTGCTGGAGCCGACCCTGGGCGGCATCATTCTCGATGGTCGCGAGGTGGCGGGCCCGGGGCCCGAGCGGGCCATGGTGTTCCAGAACCACGCCCTGCTGCCCTGGCTCAGCGTCCAGCAGAACGTGGCGCTGGCGGTGGCCCAGGTGGAGTCTGACAAGCGGGCGGTGGCGGAGCGGGTGGACTACTACCTCTCCCTGGTGCAGATGGATCACGCCAGCCAGAAGATGCCCCACGAGCTGTCGGGGGGGATGAAGCAGCGGGTCGGCATCGCCCGCGCCCTCTCGCTCTCCCCCAAGGTGCTGCTGATGGACGAGCCGTTCGGCGCCCTCGATGCCCTGACCCGGGCCCATTTGCAGGACGCGCTGATGGCGATCCAGGCGGAGCTTGGCAACACCGTCATCATGATCACCCACGACGTGGACGAGGCGGTGCTGCTCTCTGATCGCATCGTCATGATGACCAATGGCCCCAGCGCTACCGTCGGGGAGATCCTGACCGTGGACCTGCCAAGGCCCAGAGACAGGGTCGCCCTGGCGGACGATCCCCACTACCACAAGCTGCGTCAGCAGGTGCTGCGCTTCCTCTACGAGAAGCAACGCAAGGTGACCCCCCTCAAGGCAGCCGGGCAGGTGCGCAGCAAGCTGCGCGCCTGAGCCCGCCGGATTCAAGGAAGAGAGACATGACTGACAAAGAGCAACAGTGGGTGACAGGGGGCGGTATGGGCCTGCTCGGTCGCCAGAACAGTGGTTCCGCCGACACGGCCGAAAAGCAACGGCTGCTGGTGGTGGGCAACGGCATGGTGGGCCATCACTTTGTCGAACAGCTAGTGGCAGCGGGCGGCCTCGAGCGGTTCGACGTGACGGTGTTTGGCGCCGAGCCTGACGCCGCCTACGACAGGGTGCACCTCTCCGAGGTATTCGGCGGCAAGGCGCCCCAGGCCCTGCGCATGGCGGATCCCGCCTGGTATGAGGAGAGCGGCATTGCGCTGCGGCTGGGGGCCGAGGTGGAGGTGCTCGACCGGGCGGCCCGCACCCTGACGCTGGCCAACGGCGAGCAGTTCCCTTACGACCGTCTGGTGCTGGCGACCGGCTCTGTCCCCTTCGTGCCCCCCATCCCCGGTCATCAGCGGGAGGGCTGCTTCGTCTACCGTACCCTGGGAGATCTCGCCGCCATCCGCGATGCCTGCGCCCAGGCCCGCAGCGGCGTGGTGATCGGTGGCGGCCTGCTCGGGCTGGAGGCGGCCAACGCCCTGCGCCTGCTCGGCCTCAAGACCCAGGTGGTGGAGTTCGCCCCCAGGCTGATGCCGGTACAGCTCGACGAGAGCGGCGGCGCCGTGCTGCGGGACAAGATCCAGGCCCTCGGGGTCGAGGTGCTGGTGGAGAAAGCCACCGAGTGCATCGAGCAGGGGGAGCAGGCCCGTCATCGCCTGCGTTTCAAGGACGGCACTCATCTCGAGACCGATGTCCTGCTGTTCTCGGCGGGGATCCGCCCCGCCGATACCCTGGCCCGCCAATCCGGGCTGGAGGTCGGGGAGCGCGGCGGCATCTGCATCGACGACGGCTGCCACAGTTCGGATCCCGCCATCCTCGCCATCGGCGAGTGCGCGCTCTGGCAGGGCCGCATCTTCGGCCTGGTGGCCCCCGGCTACCAGATGGCCCGGGCCGCCGTGGCCAGCCTGTGTGGCGGCGAGACCCGCTTTATCGGGGCCGACATGTCCACCAAGCTCAAGCTGATGGGGGTGGACGTGGGCTCCATCGGCGATGCCCACGCCAGCACCGCCGGCGCCCAGGAGCTGCTGCTGCTGGACAGGGTCAACGGCATCTACAAGAAGCTGGTGACCGACGGCGAGGGCAATCGCCTGCTCGGCGCCATCCTGGTGGGGGACGGCGCCGATTACGAGCGGCTGCTGCAGTACTACCAGAACGGGGTGGCGCTGCCCCAGCCGCCGCTCTCCCTGCTGGTGGGAGAGGCGGGCGCCGCCCCCGCACCCCTGGTGCTGCCGGACAGCGCCATCCTCTGCTCCTGCCACAACGTGAGCAAAGGGGACGTGGTGGCCGCCGTTCGGGCGGGCAATCACGAGCTCTCGGCGGTGAAGAGCTGCACCAAGGCCGGCACCGGCTGCGGCGGTTGCAGCAACCTGCTCAAGCAGGTGGTGGATCAGACCCTGGCGGACCTTGGCGTCGAGGCGGACAAGGGGTTGTGCGAGCACTTCGCCTACGGCCGTCAGGAGCTCTATCACCTGGCCCGGGTCGGCGAGCTGAAGAGCTTCGAGGCGCTGCGGGACAAGCATGGCCAAGGGCTGGGGTGCGACATCTGCAAGCCGACGGTGGCCTCCATCCTGGCGTCCCTCTGGAACGAGCACGTGCTGGAGAAGCCCCACCGCGCGTTGCAGGATACCAACGACGCCTTCCTTGCGAACCTGCAAAAGGACGGCACCTATTCGGTGGTGCCGCGCATCCCGGGGGGGGAGATCACCCCGGAGGGGCTCATCACCATCGGCGAAGTGGCGCGCAAGTACGGCCTCTACACCAAGATCACCGGCGGCCAGCGCATCGATCTCTTCGGCGCCCGGGTCGACCAGCTGCCTGCCATCTGGGGCGAGCTGGTGGCGGCGGGCTTCGAGACCGGTCAGGCCTACGGCAAGTCGGTGCGCACCGTGAAGTCCTGCGTGGGCTCCACCTGGTGTCGTTACGGGGTGCAGGACTCCATGACCCTGACCCAGATCCTGGAGCACCGCTACAAGGGGCTGCGGGCGCCACACAAGCTGAAGTTTGCGGTCTCCGGCTGCACCCGGGAGTGCGCCGAGGCTCAGAGCAAGGACATCGGCGTCATCGCCACCGAGCGGGGCTGGAACCTCTATGTGTGTGGCAACGGCGGCATGCGGCCGCGCCACGCGGACCTCTTTGCCACGGATCTCGACGAGCAGACCCTGATCCGCTACATCGACCGGCTGCTGATGTTCTATGTGCGCACCGGGGACAGGCTGCAACGCACCTCGGTCTGGATGGAGAACATGGAAGGGGGGCTCGACTATCTCAGGTCGGTGATCATCGAGGACAGGCTCGGCATCGGTGCCGAGCTGGAGGCCATGATGGAGGGGATCGTCGGCACCTGGCAGTGCGAGTGGAAGAGCACATTGGCGGATCCGGACAAGCTCAAGCTGTTCGAGGCCTTCGTCAACCGGCCCGAGGACGAGACGCCGCCGCGCCGTGAGGAGCGGGGGCAATGGGTGCCGGATATCGCTATCAAGGAAGTGGTATGAGCGGGGGCAACGGGTTGCACGCCCGCCATCAGTATCAAGGAGGTGGTATGAAGGATGACAAGGACGATGCACAGCTCTGCGGGCAGTGGCACCGGGTGTGCGAGCTGGCGGCGCTGCCGGAGCAGGCCGGGCGCAGCGCCTGGCTGGAGGGGCGGGTGCTGGCGCTGTTTCGCCTCGGGGAGCATGTCTATGCCCTGGACGGGGTGGACCCCCTGGCCGGCGTCGCCGTGCTGGGGCGTGGCCTGGTGGGGGATGCCGGTGGGGAGCCCGTGGTGGCCTCGCCGCTGTACAAGCAGCGCTACGCCCTGATGGACGGTCGCTGTCTGGACGATCCTGCCCTGAGCGTCGCCTGCTGGCCGGTGCGGCTGGAGGGGAGCGAGGTCTGGGTACAGCTGGGGTGAGTGGGCCATCTGAAAACCATGTTGTGATCGCCGGGCACTGCCCGGTGATTTTTTGTGCGCGACCCGACATTTCTTGTACGAGAGGATGGCGGGAAAACGTTTTTCGGAAATAATGGACAAACGTTTGCAACTGGATGTTTGTCTATGACGGAACGTGAGCAAGAGATCCTCGCCCTGCTGCGCCAGGATCCCATGATTGCCCAGCAGGAGCTGGCGGACAGGCTCGGCATCAGCCGTTCCGCGCTGGCGAGCCACATCTCCAGCCTGATGCGCCAGGGCTATGTGCAGGGGCGCGGCTATGTGCTGCGCGAAGGCCCCTACGCCGTAGTGATCGGCGGCGCCAACATGGATATCTGTGGCTGCAGCCACGACAACCTGCGCATCGGCGACTCCAACCCGGGCCGGGTACGCACCTCCGCCGGCGGGGTAGGGCGCAACATCGCCGAGAACCTGGCGCGCCTTGGCACCGACACCCGGCTGCTGACTGCGGTGGGCAACGATCAATACGGCCACCACCTGCTGGAGGTGAGCCAGCGCGCCGGGGTCGACGTGCGCCAGGTGCTGGTACTGGAGGGTCAGTCGACCTCCTGCTATCTCAGCCTGCACGATGGCAGCGGCGAGATGAGCTGCGCCGTCAACGACATGGGGATCATCGAGCAGCTCACCCCGGCCCGGCTCACCCCCCTGAGCGGTTTTCTCGGAGCGGCCCGGCTCTGGGTGCTCGACACCAACCTCGCCACCCACACCCTGGACTGGCTGTTCGAGCGCCAGGGGGAGCACATCATCTTCGTGGACACCGTGTCGGTGGCCAAGGTGGAGAAGATCCGCCCCTGGCTGCACCGCATCCACACCCTCAAACCCAATCGCACCGAGGCGGAGCAGCTGTGCGGCTTCACCATCGGCGGGCCCGACACCTGGCCCATGGCAGCGGCCTGGTTCCACCGCGCCGGGG
This sequence comes from Aeromonas sp. s4, assembly GCF_040907855.1. Classification (NCBI taxonomy): domain Bacteria; kingdom Pseudomonadati; phylum Pseudomonadota; class Gammaproteobacteria; order Aeromonadales; family Aeromonadaceae; genus Aeromonas; species Aeromonas sp. s4. Next base: position 88,412 of record NZ_JBFOCP010000047.1, read on the forward strand.
TGCAGCGGCTCTTCCTGAGCCTCGGCGATCAGGGGATCTTCTATAGCGACGGGGCCTGCCAGGGCCATCTGCCCGTGCTCGGCAGCCCGGTCGTCAACGTGACCGGCGGCGGCGATGCCTTCATGGCAGGGCTGGCCCACGCCTGGTTGCAGGAGCAGGGCATCATGGAGACAACCCGGTTCGCCCTCGGTTGCGCCGCCCTCACCGTCAATTGTTCCGATACCGTCTTTTCCGGCCTATCCAAGGCCGCCGTTGAACGCATGCTGGAGGAGTACCCATGTTGAACGCTTACCTCGATATCCAACCTGAAGTTGCCGCCGCGCTGGCCGCCGGCAAGCCGGTGGTGGCCCTGGAGTCCACCATCATCTCCCACGGCATGCCCTATCCGCAGAACGTGGAGACGGCGCGCCAGGTCGAGCAGGTGGTGCGCGACAACGGCGCCGTGCCGGCCACCATCGCCATCATCGATGGCCGCCTCAAGGTGGGTTTGGATGCGGGGGCGCTGGAGGCGCTGGGCCGGGCCGGTCATGCCGCCACCAAGTGCAGCCGCCGCGACATTCCCTTCGTGCTGGCCAACAAGGGGTTGGGGGCGACCACGGTAGCCTCCACCATGATAGTGGCCGCCATGGCCGGGATCCGGGTGTTCGCCACCGGCGGCATCGGCGGCGTGCACCGCGGTGCCCAGGAGACCTTCGACATTTCGGCCGACCTGCAGGAATTTGCCCAGACCCCGGTGGCCGTGGTCTGCGCCGGAGCCAAGTCGATCCTCGACATCGGTCTGACCCTGGAGTACCTGGAGACCCAGGGGGTGCCGGTGATCGGCTACCAGACCGAGGAGCTGCCCGCCTTCTACACCCGGGAGAGCGGCTTCAAGGTGGATTACCGCCTGGAGAGCCCGGCGGCCATCGCCGAGGCGCTGCGTCTGAAGTGGGAGCTGGGGCTGGCCGGGGGCGCCGTGGTGGCCAACCCGATCCCGACCCAGTTTGCCATGCCCAAGGCCGACATCGACGCCGCCATTGCCCAGGCACTGCGTGAGGCGGACGAGCAGGGGGTCAAGGGCAAGGAGTCCACCCCCTTCCTGCTGGCCCGGGTGTGCGAGCTGACCGGTGGCAACTCCCTGGCGGCCAATATCCAGTTGGTGCTGAACAACGCCGCGCTGGGGGCGCGCATCGCTGCCAGCCTGTGATCGGTTGTCCGGGTGTGCGAGCTGACCGGTGGCAACTCCCTGGCAGTTAATAGCCAGCGGGTGCTGAACAGCACTGCCCTGGGGGCAAAGATTGCCGCCAGCCTGTAAACACCTTTGCGAAAGATGCAAAAGAGGGCCAACAGGCCCTCTTTTTATTGCGCGAATCGGTGAGATAACCCCCTTATTCCAGCACCAGTCGCCCGTTGAGAGGTTGGACGGGGCGGTTGTTGGGGTGGTGCATCACCGCCTTGAAGGCATCGATCTGGGCCTGGCTGGCCTGGACCGGCTCCTTCATCACCAGCCAGCGCACTCCTTCCGAGCAGGGTGGGGTGGTCAGGGACCCGCTGAAGCGGTAGTAGTCGTGCTGGGCGGGCAGCAGTTGCTCTGCCGAGATGGGTTCCTTGAAGGCATGGAGCTCCCCCGCCTTGGCTGGCAGCACCTGCCAGGCCTGGCTCAGTGCCCCATTGGCCTGGCCCGGCTCGAACATCACGGCGACCACCGCCAGCTCCCCCTTGTCATTGGCATGGACCAGGTGACCCTCCAGGGGGTAGGACCTGCCTTCGATGAGGTTTTCGCTGGGGGCGTGGAAGTGGAACTGCTTGAGCTCGAAGTGCATGCCGTCGAGCTCAAGGGTGCTGCCGGGGGCATAGTTGACCTGCACCGTGTGGCCGTTGTTGACCAGCGTCTTGCCACCCGCCTGATAGTGGAACTGCAGGGGGGCCAGATCGGCCTTCACCAGACCCGAGAGGTTGACCGGCGACTGGTTGCTGCCGGCACACTGGCCATATTCCGGGGTCAGGCTGGCCCATTTCGCCGGGCCGGCCTCGCCGCTGTATTCCCAGTGTGTGGTGGCGGCAAAGGCGGCAGGGCAGAGCAGCAGGGCGCCAGCCAGCAGGGACTTTTTCATCATGCATCCTTATCCTGATTGAAAAGCACGGCCATTCCTGGCCTTCCGGCAGGAAGGCCTCATCAATGGCATCGTTGGAAACGCAGGGTACGCGGTGCCAGACCGGATTAATTGTTATGAAAGGTCTGTCGTCATCGTTATTTGAAGCGTGGCATGAGGCTGCGTCATGATGTATTCCGGCAACGGGGCACGCTTATTCATGGAGGAGAAATCCTGCGGGCATTTTCGCAATGAACGGCCCCCTTTCATGGCGCCCCAAATAGATGACGGGCTGATTCTAGAGGGCTTTTCATGGCTCCGTTTGATCTCGAGCAAACAAGCGCGGACTAATTATCGGGCTTGAGGATCCCTTATTTCGTTGGGATTTTTTCGATATTCCCTGGCCCGGCCAGGGGCGTGCGTGGCGGGAGCCGGGCGCTGCGCTGACAGAGTGCCTCGGTGTTGACCCCTTATCTCTCTGATAGTGCTGGAGAAATTCCCCCCTCAGCACAGTGACGGCGGGATGACAATCCCCCGGTTGGCGGCGCCTTGTTTGCTGTTTTGCCGTCCTCTTCACATTTCCGGATTGCTCGCTATTTGTGCGATTGCCTTACTCATCCGACCTGGTGTCAAATCACTCCGCCTAACACAAGGAGTGGCATAATAATGAATAATATCAATAAATTAGTTCTGGCTATCGGATTCACTCTCACCACCTTCCCGAGCCTGGCGGCGGGATTCCAGTGCGGGGAGCACGTCACCCTGGGGGTACCCGGTCAATCCAGTCAGCTGTTGTGCCGGGAGGGCTATGCCGCCGGGTACAACTACGACACCAAGGTCTCTGACTGGGTCTCTTACCGGATGACGGCCGCCAGCGCCCAGGGCCAGGTGCCGCGCAAGGATGCCTTCGCCGAGGACAAGGAGGTGCCGGTGCAGTTTCGCGCCACCCTGTCGGACTACAAGGGCTCGGGCTATGACCGCGGCCACCAGGCGCCGGCGGCGGACATGCGCTCCACCGCCAACACCATGAAGCAGAGCTTCCTGCTGACCAACATGACCCCGCAACTGCCGGCGCTCAACCAGGGGGCCTGGCGCATCCTGGAGGAGAAGACCCGGCAGTGGGCCATTACCTACAAGAGCGTGCAGGTGATCACCGGCCCCATCTTCACCCACTCCGATGGCGCCATCGGCAACGGCGTGACCGTGCCCCACGCCTACTACCGGGTGGTGATGGATCTGGCGGGCAAGCGGGCCATCGCCTTCATCCTGCCGCAAGAGAACGTCTCGGCCAGTCGGCTGGCGGACTATGTGGTGACGGTGGATGAGGTGGAGGAGCAGACCGGGCTCGACTTCTTCACCGAGTTGCCTGACGAGGAGGAAGAGGCCATGGAGTCGCGGCTGTCGGCCATATGGGGCGGTTAGCGCGTCCGGCAGGGGTAACGGGGGCCCAGGCCCCCGTTACCCACACGGGCCTCCGGCCATTGTCATGGCCCCTGGTACAGGGCCAGTACAGCTTGGGTCTGGCATCGGGCCCTTATCATGACTCCTTTTTTCAGGAGGCATCATGTCAGCGCTGTTTTCCCTTCACTCCTCGTCCACTCTTGCCCGCGCGTTGCGCATCTGCGTACCCATGGCGCTGCTGGGGGCTGCTGTTCCCCCGGCCATGGCCGACGAGGATATCCGCTTGGGGCAGACCATTCTGCTCGGGGTCGGCGATCATCCCGCCATCATTCCCATGCTCGCCTGTCGGCCGACCAAATCCATCATGGTCAAGGCAGGGCGGGAGTTGACCCTAGAGCGGGTCAAGGTGTTCTACGGCAACGATCGCAGCAAGACCCTCTATTTCGACAAGGTGTTGAAAGAGGATCAGGAGTCGGGGTGGCAATCACTCGGCAGCCGGCTCTGCATCAAGCGCATCGAGGTGTACGGCAATTCGGAAGGGAGCAGGGCAGGGGTCAAGGTGTATGGGCGCAAATGAGCAAAGGGCGGGGGAAATCCCCGCCCAGTGCTTATTTCTTCGGGCGGAACGGCTTGATGATGGCCTCGTCGCACTCGAGATAGGGCCCTTCCATCAGGTCGATGCAGTAGGGAATGGCGGGGAAGACCGCATCCAGGCACTCGCGGATCGATTTGGGCTTGCCCGGCAGGTTGACGATGAGCGAGCTGCCGCGCAGGCCGGCGGTCTGGCGCGACAGGATGGCGGTCGGCACGAACTTGAGGGACTCGGCCCGCATCAGCTCGCCAAAGCCCGGCATCATGCGATCGCACACCGCCTCGGTGGCCTCCGGGGTCACATCCCGCCTGGCCGGCCCTGTGCCCCCCGTGGTAACGACAAGGCAGCACTGCTCATCGTCCACCAGCCGAACCAGGGTCGCCTCAATCTGATCCTGCTCGTCGGGGATCACCTGATAGACGGGCTCCCATTCCGAGGTCAGGTAGGCGTTCAGGGTGTCGATGATGGCCTTGCCGGAGAGATCTTCGTAGATGCCTGCACTGGCGCGATCGCTGACGGTGACGATACCGATTCTTGCCTTGCTCATGGTCTGCCCTTGGTTGCCGCAATAAAGTGGTAAATAAAATAACATAATCAGTGAGATATGTTAAACCGCCGGATGAGGCAAGGGGAGGGCATCGAGTCAGGGAGAGAGTCGAATGAAAAACAATTTTGAGGAAAGTCCCTTAATAAGGCATAAGGCCGAGGAAAATGGCGCTGAAATTTTATAAAAAAACTGACGCAGGCCGGATTCGGTTAATTTCATGAATCATAAGGAATAAATGATTTTTTCCGCCAACGATGCGCAATTCGTGCCAAAAACCGGACTCCTGTGGCTCGGCGGTGAATGGCCCAAAATCGCCACCATCCTATATAACCTTCCCTAGGGACAGTGAAATAGTGATGTGCCCGGCGTCGTTCCATTCCATGGGCGAGGTCCGGCCAGGAGGGTATATGGAGCTGCCTGATTTCGATACCCTGAAGTACTGGGCGCTGGCCGAGCCGGAGCGACTCGACGCGCTGCTGCACCAGCAGATAGAGACCCTGATCGCCCAGGTGGGGCCAGAGCGGCAACGTCGGTTGCGAGGTCTGCAATTTCGCATCGACTGCCAGCGCCGCCTGGCAAGAAACAACCTCGACAGCTGCATCCGGATAGCCAACATGATGCATGACTCCGTCTACGCCATGCGCCAGCACATTCTGGATCTGCAGAACGAATCTTGTCAGGAAATGGCAGAGCCCCCGCTGCCGGATAATGTGATAGCGTTTTCCAGTTATCTGAAACGGAAATAATTCACGGCCCTGTTCAAGATATAAAAAAACAGGGTATTTATTAATTTGTTTCACCCCTTCTCAAACAAGTTGTTAAGCAAGTTGGGTGAATTGTTTTTTATTTGCTGCAAATATTCCCCGGGCGGCTGAATAATAGTGACCAGTGCCCGCAGTCCGATAGAGATGGATGAAGGTGTATTTATTTTGGGGTAATATCCAGACACATTTCATCTTGCTATGACTCAAAGGGATCATGAGAAGCATCACACCAGGAAGGGTGCTGTCGCGAGAGCAGCAGACGGAGATCACCCGGATCATCGTCAAGGCGGGCCAGATGCTGGCCCAGTTTGGGGCGGAGAGCCGCATCATCGAGCAGACCACGGTCCGGCTCGGCATGGCGCTCGGGCTGGAGAGCGTCGAGATGGCCATCTCTTCCAGCGCCATCGTCCTCACCAGCCTCTACCAGGGCAGTTGCGTCACCACCACCCGCCGGGTGCGGGAGCACGGCATCAACATGCAGGTGGTGTGCGAAATCCAGCGCATCTGCATCATGACGGAAAAGTCGCTTATCGGCGCGCGCGAGGTACGTCAGCGCCTCGAGGCCATCACGCCGTTCCACTATCACCCCTGGCTGGTGGTGCCCATGGTGGGGCTCTCCTGCGGTGCCTTCAGCCTGCTGTTTGGCGGTGACTGGCCCATCTTCCTGGTGACCTGCTGCTCGGCCTCGGTCGCCATGCGGGTGCGCCAGCTCATTGCCCGCCATCACCACAGTCCCCTCATCAACTTTGCCGCCACCGGTTTCATCGCCACCCTGCTCGCCTCCAGCGCCACCTTCTTCGGCTGGGGCGAACAACCCTATCTCGCCATGGCCGCCAGCGTGTTGCTGCTGGTGCCGGGGTTCCCGCTCATCAATGCGGTCTCCGACATGGTGAAGGGTTACTTCAACATGGGGCTGGCCCGCTGGGGCACGGCGACACTGCTGACCATCAGTGCAGCCATAGGGATCATTCTCGCCATGTCGGTGACCGGTATCTGGGGGTGGAAGGTATGATGGAACTGCTCTGGCTGCTGGCCAAGGATGCCTTCTGGTCGGCCATTCCGGCGGTGGGCTTTGCCATGCTGTTCAACGTGCCGCCACGGATGCTCAAATACTGCGCCATGGGGGGCGCGTTGGCCCACAGCCTGCGTACCCTGCTCATCCACTACGGCATGCCCATCGAGTGGGCCACCCTGGCAGCGGCGACCACGGTCGGCTTTGTCTGTGTCTACTGGTCGCGCCGCCTGCTGGCACCACGCCCGGTGTTCAGCGTCGCCTCCATCATCCCCATGATCCCGGGCAGCTATGCGTTCAAGACCATGATCGCCATCGTCGAGCTCAATATCTCCGGGGTGACCATGGAGCTGCTTCAGAGCGCGGTGGAGAACGGCCTCAAGGCGCTGTTTATCGTGGGGGCCCTGAGTTTCGGTTTGGCGATCCCCTCTCTGGTCGTGTACCGTAACCGCCCCATTATCTGACGACGGTGCGAGAGGTTGACCCCATGATGATTTCCATGATTGCCGCCATGGCCCACGATCGGGTGATAGGGCTGGACAACCAGATGCCCTGGCACCTGCCGGCGGATCTGGCCCACTTCAAGCGGGTGACCCTGGGCAAGCCGGTGTTGATGGGGCGCAAGACCTTTGAATCCATCGGACGACCGCTGCCCGGGCGCCGCAATCTGGTGATCAGTCGCAACCCCGACTACCGGGCCGACGGCGTGGAGGTTATCGACTCGGTGGAGGCCGCACTGGCACTGCTGGCGAATAGTGACGTCGCGGAGCTGATGGTGATCGGGGGCGGTCATCTCTATGGCCAGCTACTGCCACGGGCCGACAGGCTCTATCTGACCCGTATCGATCTGGCGGTGGAGGGGGATACCCGCTTCCCGGCCTTCGACGAGGGCGACTGGTCCTGCATCGAGCGCGAGTCCCATCACCCCGACGAGAAGAACCCCCATCCCTACTGTTTCGAGACCTGGCAGCGGCGCTGAGCCCTCTGATGCCATGAAGAGCCCCTTGCGAAAGCCGGGGGCTTTTTTGTGCCCTGTTGCCGCAAAGAGAAGGGGGCTGAACCGGCATGGCTGAAGGTGCCTGAAGCAATATCCGGAATGCGTGACATTAAAATGATTAGTTATGTAATGAATAAGCCATTCATCGCCCCGATGGGCGCCATCCTCCCCACCCTCTCTTTTCGCCTGCTGCTAACGCCTTTTAATCATTAATGAAATGTGCTGAAAGTGCATCGCTACTGTGGCGGACCTGTCTGTTATAGGCGTTTTTATCGTGATTTAATGGATTTTTATGAATGAAAATAACCAATAAAAATCAATAAGTTAAATTTAACCTTTCTAGGCTGGCTTCAATTGGTTCTTTTATTTGGGTGTGAAATTACTTAGTGTTAAAAGTAATTGGCTCACGTTCGACGGTTTGCCAGGCAAGGCGTCGGCCAAGAAAAAAGGACAATATGACAGTCAAACTCGAGGTCAAATCCCTCTACAAAATCTTCGGCGATCAGCCGGATAAAGCGTTCAAATTGCTGGCGAAAGGGCATGATCGCGCCAGTATCCTGAAAAAGACCGGACAGACCCTGGGGGTCCAGGATGTCAATCTGTCCATCAACGAAGGGGAGATCTTCGTGGTGATGGGCCTCTCCGGTTCGGGCAAGTCCACCCTGGTGCGTCTCTTCAACCGGCTGATCGAGCCGACCCGCGGCCAGGTGCTGATCGATGGCGAGGACATCGCCGCCATCTCGGAGCGCGAGCTGCGCCGGGTGCGCCGCAAGAAGATCAGCATGGTATTCCAGTCTTTCGCCCTGATGCCGCACCTGAGTGTGCTGGAAAATACCGCCTTCGGGCTGGAGCTGGCCGGTGTACCGCTGGCGGAGCGCCAGCAGAGCGCCCGTCAGGCGCTCCATCAGGTGGGGCTGGGGCAGTGGATAGAGGCTTATCCGGATGCCCTCTCCGGCGGCATGAAGCAGCGGGTCGGGCTGGCCCGGGCCCTTGCCAATGACCCCGACATTCTGCTGATGGACGAAGCTTTCTCCGCGCTGGATCCCCTGATCCGCACCGAGATGCAGGACGAGCTGCTCAAGCTGCAGGCCAGTCAGCAGCGCACCATCGTCTTCATCTCCCACGATCTGGACGAGGCGATGCGCATCGGCGATCGCATCGCCATCATGCAGGATGGCCAGCTGGTGCAGGTGGGGACCCCGGACGAGATCCTCAACCAGCCCGCCAACGACTATGTGCGCGCCTTCTTTCGCGGGGTGGATCTGGCCCATGTGTTCAGCGCCCGCGATGTGGCCAGCCGCAAGCAGGTGCCCCTCATCAAGAAACACACCACCGACGGGCCGGGCAACGCCCTGCGCCAGCTCAAGGAGCTTGAGCGGGAGTTCGGCTACGTGGTGGATCGCAGCCGCCGCTTCCTCGGGGTCGTCTCGGTGGAGTCGCTCGGTCAGGCGGTCAGGGCCAAAGGCAGCCTGGAGCAGGCGTTGCTGGCGGACATCCAGCCCATCCTGGCGGACACCGCCCTCAATGAACTGATCAGCCAGGTGGCGGCCGCCCCCTGTCAGGTGCCCGTGGTCGAGGAGGATGGCACTTACCTCGGCCTCATCTCCAAGGCCAATCTGCTCAACACCCTGGACAGGAGTACTCCGGCATGAAGCTGATGAATCCCCATTTGTTGCTGAGCGGGCTGCTGGCCCTGGTGCTGCTGGCGAGCCCTTCCCTGCGGGCCGATGAGGTGGCGGCAGACCCCTGGAGCGCGCCTGCGTCCACCGAGGTGTCCGATCCCTGGGGCAGTACCGACACCCAGGCCACCGACTGGCAGAACCAGATCGAAGCCGCCGACACCACAACCGCCATCGACTGGCTGGATCCTTTCCAGCAGGCGCTGGTGCCGCTGGATACCTGGGTGGAAGGGGGCATCGGCTGGCTGGTGGAGAACCTGCGGCCGCTGTTCCAGCTGATCCGCGCACCGGTGGAGCTGACCCTGAACGCCATGACCCATCTGCTGCAGACGGTGCCCTCCACCCTGATGATGGGGCTCCTGGCCCTGCTTGCCTGGCAACTGGTGAACGGCCGCATGGCGCTCGGCACGCTCGTATCTCTTGTGGGGATCGGGCTCATCGGGGCCTGGTCCGATGCCATGGTGACCCTGTCCCTGGTGCTGACCTCGCTGTTCTTCTGTGTGCTGCTGGGGTTGCCCACCGGCATCCTGCTGGCCCGCAGCGAGCGGCTCTCCACCTGGACCCGGCCGCTGCTGGATGCCATGCAGACCACCCCGGCGTTCGTCTACCTCATCCCCATCGTGATGCTGTTTGGCATCGGCAACGTGCCCGGGGTGGTGGTGACCGTCATCTTCGCCCTGCCGCCCATGATCCGGCTCACCATGCTGGGCATTCGCCAGGTGCCTGCGGATCTGGTGGAGGCGGCCCACTCATTCGGTGCCAGCCCCTCCCAGTTGCTGTTCAAGGTACAGCTGCCGCTCGCCATGCCCACCATTATGGCCGGGGTCAACCAGACCCTGATGCTGGCGCTCTCCATGGTGGTGATCGCCTCCATGATCGCGGTGGGGGGCCTCGGCCAGATGGTGCTGCGCGGCATCGGCCGGCTCGACATGGGGCTCGCCTCCATCGGCGGCCTCGGCATCGTGCTGCTGGCCATCGTGCTCGACCGCCTCACCCAGGCGATGGGGCAACCGGATCGCACCCGTACCGGCCGCTGGTATCAGCACGGCCCCGCCGCCCTGCTGCTGCGTCTGACCGGTCGTGACAAGAAAATCGATTACAAAGGAGTAAACGCATGAGACAGACCACCAAAGGATTGACCCTGGGCACATTGCTGCTGAGTGCCCAACTGCTGAGCCCGCTCGCCATGGCCAGCGCCGAGTTGCCGGGGGAGGGGGTTCGCGTTCAGCCCTTGCAGAGCTCCTTGCCGGAAGAGGCCTTCCAGAGCCTGCTGGTGAGCAAGCTGATGGGGCGTCTGGGTTACGATGTCCAGCCCGCCCAGGAGGTGGACTACAACGTGGCTTATGCCTCGGTGGCCCAGGGAGACGGTACCTTCCTCGCGTTCAACTGGGTGCCGCTGCAGGACAACAAGTACGAGCAGGCGGGGGGCGACAAGGTGTTCTTCCGTGAGGGCACCTATGTGGACGGTGCCGCCCAGGGGTACCTCATCGACAAGAAGACCGCGACCCAATACGGCATCACCAACCTGGGCCAGCTCAAGGATCCCGAGGTGGCGGCGCTGTTTGACGGGGATGGCGACGGCAAGGCCGACCTCATTGGTTGCAACCCCGGCTGGGGCTGCGAGGGGGCGATCAACCATCACCTCGACGCCTTTGGTCTGACCCCCACGGTGGCCCACAAGCAGGGCAACTACGCGGCGCTGATCGCCGATACCCTGGCTCGCTACCAGGCCGGCAAGCCGGTGCTCTATTACACCTGGACCCCCTACTGGCTCAGCAGCGAACTGGTGCCGGGCAAGGATGTGGTGTGGCTGGAAGTCCCCGCCGACGCCCCGGATGCGGCCAAGACCCGTTTGCCGAACGGCAAGAACTACGGCTTTGCGGTGAACACCATGCACATCGTTGCCAACAAGCGGTTTGCCGAGGCCAATCCGGCCGCCGCCAAGCTCTTCTCCATCGTCAAGCTGCCGCTGAATGACATCAACGTGCAGAACGGCCTGATGAACAAGGGGCAGAACAAGCCGGCGGACGTGGAACGTCATGCCGATGCCTGGCTCAAGGGCCACGAGGCGCTGGTGAACGACTGGCTGAATCAGGCGCGCGCCGCCGCCATGTAATGAGGGGTGGAACGTCGCCCTTTTGCGCAAAGAAAAACGCCCGGCAGTTGCCGGGCGTTTTTTTGTGGGCGCAGCGCAGCACATGGCCGGACCGGGGGATCAGATGCCGGAGCCGTCGCTCTCGCCACCTTCCTCATGCAGGCCACACTCGCGCTTGAGGCCGAAGAAGCGGGTCTGCTCCTCGCTCATGCCGGGCTCCCACTTGGCGGTGGTGTGCACGTCGCCGACCGAGAGGTAACCCTGCTCCCACAAGGGGTGGTAGGGGAGGTCGAACTCCTTGAAGTAGTAGAAGACGTCCTTGTTGCTCCAGTCGATCACCGGCAGGAACTTGAAGCGACCGCGCTGGATGGCCAGCACCGGCAGCTTGCCCCGGCTGCCGGACTGCTCACGGCGCAGGCCCGAGAACCAGGTGCGGGCACCCAGCTCGTTCAGGGCGCGGTCCATGGGCTCCACCTTGTTGAGCTGGTTGTAGCGGGTGATCCCCTCCACCCCCTGCTCCCACAGGAGGCCGAAGCGGGCCTCCTGCCAGGCCGGGCTGAGTTCGGCCCGGTAGATCTTGAGGTTGAGCGCGAGACGCTCGGTCAGCTCGTCGATGAAGCGGTAGGTCTCGGGGAAGAGATAACCGGTGTCGGTCAGCACCACGGGCACGTCGGCCCGCTCGCGGCTCACCAGGTGCAGCATGAGCGCCGCCTGGATACCGAAACTCGACGACAGCACATGCTCCCCCGGCAGGTTGACCAGGGCCCAGCGCACCCGCTCGGGGGCGCTCATGGCGTCCAGCGCCCGGTTGAGGGGGGCCAGCGCCTCGACCTGCTCCTCCCGGCTCAGGGCCAGCAGGGCGTCGAGGTCGAGCCGGCCGTCGGCGGTGCGCGCAAGCCGGGCTGTATCAGTCTGTTCAGGCTGCATAGAAGTCCCTCGCGGAGTCGATAACCGGGGCGATGATCCCGGCGCGAATGACAAAATCGCCGAAGCACTCGTCCGGGTTGCGTTCGCTCGCCCAGCGGCCGATCAGGGCGTCCAGCTCGGCCAGGATCTGCGGCTCGGTGATGTTCTCCAGATGCAGGCGCGGGATGCGGGTCCCCTCGAGGTTGCCCCCCAGGTGCAGGTTGTAGCGACCCGGCGCCTTGCCCACCAGACCCACTTCCGCCAGCATGGCGCGGCCGCAGCCGTTGGGGCAGCCGGTGACCCGGAAGATGATGGCGTCATCCGCCAGGCCGTGCTTGGCCAGCAGCCCCTCGATGTCGGTGACGAAGGCAGGCAGCATGCGCTCGGCCTCGGCCATTGCCAGGGGGCAGGTGGGCAGGGCCACACAGGCCATGGACTGCTTGCGCTGCTCGCTCACGCCGTCATCCAGCAGACCGTACTGGCGCGCCAGCGCCTCGATGCGGGCCTTCTCGCCGGCAGGCACGCCCGCGATGATGAGGTTCTGGTTGGCGGTCAGGCGGAAGTCCCCCTGATGCACCTTGGCGATCTCCAGCATGCCGGTCTTGAGGGGCTTGCCCGGGAAGTCCAGCAGGCGGCCGTTCTCGATAAACAGGGTCAGGTGGTGCTTGCCGTCGATCCCCTCCACCCAGCCAAAGCGATCGCCACGGCTGGTGAATTCATAGGGGTGAACCGGCCCGAACTGGATGCCGGCGCGGTTCTCCACCTCGGCCTTGAAGGCCTCGACCCCCACCCGTTCAAGGGTGTACTTGGTCTTGGCGTTCTTGCGGTTGACCCGGTTGCCCCAGTCGCGCTGGGTGCTGACCACGGCGGCCGCCACCTCCAGCACGTGGGAGAGCGGAATGAAGCCAAAGTCGCTCGCTTTGCGCGGGTAGGTGGTGGTGTCGCCGTGGGTCATGGCCAGACCGCCCCCCACCAGCACGTTGAAGCCCACCAGCTTGCCGTGTTCGGCAATGGCCACGAAGTTGAGATCGTTGGCGTGGATGTCCACATCGTTGTGGGGCGGGATGACCACGGTCGTCTTGAATTTGCGCGGCAGGTAGTTGGAGCCCAGGATCGGCTCCTCGTCACCCCCCAGCTTCTCGCCATCCAGCCAGATCTCCACGTAGGCGCGGGTCTTGGGCAGCAGGTGCTCGGAGATCTTCTTGGCCCACTCGTAGGCCTCCTGGTGCAACTCGGACTCCACCGGGTTGCTGGTGCAGAGCACGTTGCGGTTTACGTCCCCCGCAGTGGCGATGGAGTCGATACCGGTGCTGTTGAGGGTCTGGTGCATCAGCTTGATGTCGCGCTTCAGTACCCCGTGGAACTGGAAGGTCTGGCGAGTGGTCAGGCGGATGCTGCCGTACATGCTGTGTTCTTCGGCGAACTTGTCGATCACCTGCCACTGGGCCGGGGTGATGATGCCGCCGGGCAGGCGGGCGCGCAGCATGACGTTGTGCAGGGGCTCCAGCTTCTGGGCGGCGCGCTCCGGGCGGATGTCGCGGTCATCCTGCTGATACATGCCGTGGAAGCGGATCAGCTGGAAGTTGTCGCCGTTGAAGCCGCCGGTGAGCGGGTCCTGCAGATCTTCGGCGATGGTGCCGCGCAGGAAGTTGCTCTCGCGCTTGAGGCGTTCGTTGTCAGCCAGCGGCCCTTCGACCGGTCCCGGAATAAGTTGTTTGCTCATCAATAGACATCCCTTTGATAACGTTTGGCACGACGCAATTCGCTCAGATACTCTTCTGCTTCCTCACGGCTCTTGTGGCCGTGTTCCGCAATCACTTCCAGCAGGGCTTCCTGCACATCCTTCGCCATGTGGTTGGCGTCGCCACACACATAGAAGTGAGCGCCTGCTTCCAGCCACTGGTAGAGCTCAAGCCCTGCCTCGCGCAGGCGGTCCTGCACATAAATCTTGTTGGCCTGATCCCGGCTGAAGGCCAGGGAGATCTTGGACAGCAGGCCCGATTTCACATAACGCTGCCACTCCACCTGATAGAGGAAGTCCTGGGTGAAGTGGGGATTGCCGAAGAAGAGCCAGTTCTTGCCCTCTGCCCCCTGTGCTTCCCGCTCCTGCAGGAAGGCGCGGAACGGGGCAATGCCGGTGCCCGGGCCCACCATGATGACGGGGGTGTCGGGATTGGCGGGCAGGCGGAAGTTGTCGTTGTGCTCCACGAACACCCGGACCTCGGCATCTTCCGGCAGACGGTCCGCCAGATAGGAGGAGGCGCCGCCGCTTCGCACTGTGCCATCTTCTTGGCGGTAGCGCACCACGCCGACGGTCAGGTGCACCTCTTCTTCCACCTCGCTCTGGGCGGAGGCGATGGAGTAGAGGCGGGGGGTGAGGGGGCGCAGCAGTGCGATCAGTTGATCGGCACTCAAGGAAGCCGGGAAGCGTTTCAGTACGTCCACCACTTGAGCAGAGGCGACCAGGGCGTTGACCTGGGCCTTGTCACCGGCCAGATCCTTCAGCGCCGCGTTGTCCGTGATCTCGGCGAGGCCAGTGATCAGGCCCCCGTGCAGCCGGGTCAGTTCGTAGTGACGGGTCAGCGCCTCACGCAGGCTGCCATGGGGGGTGGCCTCGTCACCGGTCAGACCGGTCAGGGCCAGCACTTCCCCCACGAGATCGGCGTCGTTGTCGAACCAGATACCGAGCGCATCCCCCGGTTGATAGGTGATGCCGGACTCTTCCAGGTTGATCTCGATGTGACGGATGTCCTTGGTGGAGTCGCGGCCGGTGATCTTCTGGTTCACCGAGAGTCTGGCCGGGAAGGGGTTCTCCTTGTTGTACTGGCTGTGGCCGACGGCGGCCTGCACCGAGCCCGCCACGCTGGCGGTCGCGGCGCCGGCAGAGAGGGTGGCGGCGACCGCCGCAACGGCCTGCTCGCCCCAGGCCTTGGCGGCATCCTGATAATCCACATCGAGGCTAGCTAGCTCATGGATGCGCTCTGCCCCTGCCTTGGCGAGGAAACCATCGAAATCCTTGCCGGTCTGACAGAAGAACTCATAGGAGCTGTCACCCAGCCCCAGCACGGCAAACTTGAGCCCTTCCAGCTTGCCGACCTTGCCCTTCTTGAGCTGCTCGAACAGATCGACGGCGCTCTCGGGGGGCTCCCCCTCCCCGTAAGTGCTCACTACCACCAGCAGGTGGCTCTCTTTCTTGAGCTGCTTGGGTTTGTAGTCCGCCATGGAGGTGAGGGTCACCGGCAGGCCGCGGGCCTCGGCCTGGGCCTTGATGGCGCTGGCCACGCCCTTGGCATTCCCGGTCTGGGAGCCGTAGAGAATGGTCAGGCTGCCGCCGGGAGCAGCGACTTCTACGCCTGCGCTCGCCACGGGCTGGACGCCCGCCTGGGAGAGGCCGTAGAGATAACCGCTGACCCAGGCCAGTTGCTGGGTATTGAGGGTGGTGAGAACTTGGTTGAGCTGGCGCTGCTGTTCGTCAGAGAGCGGGCTCAGGGTGGGGGCTGTCAATGGCATCACACATGTCTTCCATGGTCTGATTTTTGGTCAGGGTAAGGGGTGTAATGAATAACAACAAAGAATAAAAATATCTTCTTTATGCGATTTATGAATTTATAAAGCCAAAATCCATCTCAGCCCCGGGGGGCCCGTGATATAAAAATGGCCTTGCCGAGCCCCCTGTCCCGGGGATCTCTCATGCCCCAAGGAGCAACCATGTCCCGTCTCTATCATGTCAACGCCTTCAGCCATCACCCCTTCGGAGGCAACCCCGCCGTGGTGGTGCTGGGGGCAGCGCGGCCCGACGCCGAGCTGCAGGCCATGGCAGCGGAGTTCAACCTCTCTGAGAGCGCCTTTCTGACCCAACTGGGAGAGGGGCATTACGGGTTGCGCTGGTTCACCCCGCAAGTGGAGGTGGATTTGTGCGGCCATGGTACCCTGGCGGCGGCCCATGTGCTGTGGCAGACGGGGGCGGTGTCGGGGGATCTCCCCATCCGCTTCGCGACCCGCAGCGGTGAGTTGGTGGCCCGGCGGGAAGGGGAGTGGATCTGGCTCGATTTTCCGCGCATTGCCCTGGCGCCGCTCGTTCTAGATCCGGCCTATGCGGCTGCGGTCGGTTGCCAGCCGCTGCAAACCCTGGCGGCCGGGGCCAAGTTCCTGCTTGAGCTCGGTAGCGAGGAAGAGGTCCGCGCGCTTACCCCCGATTTTCACGCCCTGCGGGCGCTGCCGGGCCGGGGGATCATGGTGACGGCGCCATCGAGCCGGGGAGAGGACGACTTCGTCTCCCGCTATTTCGCCCCCTGGGTCGGGGTGGACGAGGATCCGGTGACCGGCTCCAACCACTGCGCCCTGGTGCCCTTCTGGGCCGAGCGGCTCGGCAAACGGCAATTGCGGGCCCGCCAGATCTCGGCCCGAGGCGGGGATCTCAGGCTGGAATTGCAGGAGGAGCGGGTGCTGATGGCGGGCCGCGCGCTGACCCTGTGGCAGGGGGAGTGGCTGCTGCCACCGGCCTGATAAGCGGCAAGTTGGTGGCGTATTGAAGGTTCGCCACCGGTTGTGTCCGGCATAAAAAAACGCCCCGCAATTGCGGGGCGTTTTGATTGCCATGGACGGCAGCGTTTTGCTGCGGCCCTGTTTCTGCGGCGCTTACTTTTGTGGACGCAAGGCCGGGAACAGGATGACGTCGCGGATGGTGTGGCTGTTGGTGAACAGCATCACCAGACGGTCGATACCGATACCCTGACCGGCGGTCGGCGGCAGACCGTGTTCCAGCGCGGTGACGAAGTCGGCGTCGTAGAACATGGCTTCGTCGTCCCCTGCGGCTTTCTGGTCAACCTGGGCCTGGAAGCGCTCGGCCTGATCTTCCGCATCGTTCAGCTCGGAGAAGCCGTTGGCCAGCTCGCGGCCGCCGATGAAGAACTCGAAGCGGTCGGTGACGTCCGGGTTCTGGTCGTTGCGACGGGCCAGCGGGGAGACGGCGGCCGGGTACTCGGTGATGAAGGTCGGTTGCAGCAGCATGTGTTCCACGGTCTCTTCGAAGATCGCGGTGATCACGTGGCCCAGCTCCCAGCTCTTCATCAGCTCGATCTTCAGGCCCTTGGCGACGGCGGTGGCCTTCTCAAGAGTGGCCAGATCGTCACGGGTCACACCCGGGTTGTACTTCAGGATAGAGTCGACCATGGAGAGGCGCTGGAACGGCTGACCGAAATCGATGGTCAGGCCCTCTTCGCCCTCTTTGGCGTAACGGATCCTGGTGTCGCCCAGGATGTCCTGTGCCAGGGTGCGCAGCATCTCTTCGGTGAGATCCATCAGATCGATGTAATCGGCGTAGGCCATATAGAACTCGAGCATGGTGAACTCGGGGTTATGGCGAACGGAGATGCCTTCGTTGCGGAAGTTGCGGTTGATCTCGTAGACACGCTCGAAACCACCGACCACCAGACGCTTCAGATAGAGTTCCGGAGCGATACGCAGGTACATGTCGATGTCCAGCGCATTGTGGTGGGTGATGAAGGGACGTGCGGAGGCGCCACCCGGGATGACTTGCATCATGGGGGTTTCCACTTCCATGAAGCGCTTGTCGTTCAGGAACTTGCGAATGCCGGCCACCACCTTGGTGCGGGTCACGAAGGTCTTGCGAGACTCTTCGTTGGCGATCAGGTCCAGGTAACGCTGGCGGCAGCGGGCTTCCTGGTCGGTCAGACCCTTGTGCTTCTCGGGCAGCGGGCGCAGGGCCTTGGTCAGCAGGCGGATGGTGGAGACGTGTACGGAGAGCTCACCGGCGTTGGTGCGGAACAGGGTACCCTCGACACCGACGATGTCACCCAGATCCCACTTCTTGAACTGCTCGTTGTAGAAGCCTTCCGGCAGATCGTCACGGGTCACGTAGATCTGGATCTTGCCAGCCATGTCCTGCAGGGTCGCGAAAGATGCCTTGCCCATGATCCGGCGGGTCATGATGCGACCGGCAATCTTCACCTGTTTACCCAGGGCGACCAGCTCGTCATTGCTCTTGTCGCCGAATTCGGCGTGCAGATCGCCGGAGAGGCTGTCACGACGGAAGTCGTTGGGGAAGGGGTTGCCCTGGGCGCGCAAGGCGGCCAGCTTGGAGCGACGCTCAAGCATCTCGTTGTTCAGTTCGAGAGTCTGGTCGACTTCCGGGGTGGTGGTTTGTTCAGACATGGTGATTCCTGCTGCTCTGTTTACAGGCCTGATTTCAGGCTGGCTTCGATAAACTTGTCCAAGTCGCCGTCGAGTACCGATTGGGTATTGCGGGTTTCGACGCCGGTGCGCAGATCCTTGATACGGGAATCATCCAGTACGTAGGAGCGGATCTGGCTGCCCCAGCCGATGTCGGACTTGGTCTCTTCGAGGGCTTGCTTCTCAGCGTTCTGCTTTTGAATTTCCAGCTCGTAGAGCTTGGCCTTCAACTGCTTCATACACTGATCTTTGTTCTTGTGCTGGGAACGGTCGTTCTGGCACTGCACCACCACGCCGGTCGGCACGTGGGTGATACGCACCGCGGACTCGGTCCGGTTGACGTGCTGACCACCCGCACCGGAGGCGCGGTAGACGTCGATGCGAAGATCAGCCGGGTTGATCTCGATCTCGATGTCATCATCGATCTCGGGGTAGACGAACACGGAGCAGAACGAGGTGTGGCGACGGCCGCCGGAATCGAACGGCGACTTGCGTACCAGGCGGTGCACGCCGGTCTCGGTGCGCAGCCAGCCGAAGGCATACTCGCCGGTGAACTTGATGGTGGCGGACTTGATGCCGGCCACGTCGCCCTCGGAGCATTCGATGAGCTCGGGCTTGTAGCCGTGGGCATCGCCCCAGCGCAGGTACATGCGCAGCACCATGTTGGCCCAGTCCTGGGCCTCGGTGCCGCCGGAACCGGACTGGATGTCGATGTAGCAGTCGGAACCGTCGTGCTGACCGGAGAACATGCGACGGAACTCGAGATCCACCAGCTTGGCCTCCAGCTCGTCCGCTTCGACAACGGCTTCGTTGAAGGTCTCTTCGTCTTCACCTTCGACGGCCAGGCTGACCAGCATCTCGACGTCATCGACGCCCTGGGTCAGGGTATCGATGGTGCTGACGACGTTCTCCAGGGAGACGCGCTCCTTGCCCAGCGCCTGTGCGCGCTCGGGTTCGTTCCAGACATCCGGCTGTTCCAGCTCGGCATTGACCTCTTCTAGACGCTCTTTCTTGGCGTCATAGTCAAAGGTACCCCCTAAGCAGCTCGGTCCTCTCAGACAGCTCCTTAAGCTTGTTTAATACAGGATTGACTTCAAACATCGTGAAAACTCTCGGGGTCGATGTGATTTAAAAACGGGATATTCTAGCCAATTGCAGAAGGAATAAACAGGGTTGGCTGGCCCCGCTCTTTTTCCTGCTCCAATTTTCCGCAGCATTTTTAAAATTTCCGCGTAAAATATCGTCACTCACGCCATTCTCCGCTTCAGTTTTGCGCGGATTGGCCGCTAACAACACACAGTGCCACGCACTCCCGATTGATCCTGTTCCCGACCCCCACAAGAAGAAAACACGATGAAAAACCTATCACTCAAGCAGAAGATACTGTTGTCTGTGGTCATCGCCTTGTCACTGGTGATCCTGCTGCTCTCCTGGCAGAGCTACACCAGCCAGAAGTCCATGCTGCTGCAAGGCAGTCAGGAACAGGTGCAGCGCCTTGGCAGCCAGCAGGCCGCCAGCGTCAGCGACTGGCTTGCCGCCCGTCGTGACGTCATCCAGGCCCTTGGCAACAAGGCCGGTGCCGAGCCCCTCAACGCCCTGCAACAGGCCCAGGTGTCCGGCCGTTTCCAGCTCACCTATTTTGGTGAGGGCAGCGGCAAGATGAACGACTCCGACCCCTCCATCAACCGCGACGGTTACGATCCCCGCTCCCGTGGCTGGTATCAGGAAGCCATGGCCAAGGGCGGCATGATCGTCACCAAACCCTACCTCGACGTGGCCTACAACATTCTGGTGGTGACCCTGGCCCAGCCTGCCCAAGGCGGCGTGGTGGGGGGGGATCTCTCCATCGCCTCCCTGGTGGATGACATCACCAAGATGAAGCTGCCGGCGGACGGCTTCGCCATCCTGATGCACAAGGATGGCACCGTCATCGCCTACAAGGATGCGGCCAAGGCGATGAAGCCGGCCAGCGAGATCGACAACGATCTGACCAATGCCCTGATCGATCAGAGCAAGGCGAGCAACAGTCTGGTGCCTGCTTTCTTCGACAACGAGGGGCGTGACAAGCTGCTGTGGGCGACGGACATTCCGGACACCGACTGGGAGCTGGTGCTGGTACTGGACAAGAGCACCCTGGAGGCGCCGCTCTCCTCCCTGCTGATGACCCAGCTCGGCCTGGCCCTGCTGGTGCTGGTGGGCAGCATCCTCGCCATCTCCTGGCTGGTCAGCCTGCTGCTCGGTCCCCTCACCAAGGTGTCCCAGGCCCTGGCCCGCATCGCCGACGGTAACGGCGATCTGACCCAGCGCATCAAGATCGACGCCAATGACGAAGTGGGCCAGCTCGCCGGCAGCTTCAATCGCTTCGTGGGCAGCCAGCATCAGCTCATCGCCAACATCCGTCAGCTTGCCAACGAGCTGAACGCCGATGCCGAACGCAGTCTGGTGACCAACCAGGCCGCGGTGGAAGAGCTGCAACGCCAGCAACAGGAGGTGACCATGGTCGCCACCGCCGTCACCGAGATGGCGAGTGCCACCATGGAGATCGCGGGCAACGCCGAGAACACCGCTGCCGCCGCCCAGCAATCCGCCCAGAGCAGTGAACAGGGCAAGATCCTGGTGAACCAGACTCGCCAATCCATCAACAATCTGGCCGAGGAAGTGGGGCAGGCGACCGGCGTCATCGGTGAGCTGAGCCGTCACGCCCAGGCCATCTCCGGCATCCTCTCCACCATCCAGGGCATCGCCGAGCAGACCAACCTGCTGGCGCTGAACGCGGCCATTGAAGCGGCCCGTGCCGGTGAACAGGGTCGCGGTTTCGCCGTGGTGGCGGACGAGGTGCGGGTGCTGTCGCGCCGTACTCAGGATTCCACCCAGGAGATCCAGTCCACCATCGAAACCCTGCAACAGACCACGGCCCGCGCGGTGAGCCTGATGCAGACCAGCCAGGGGTTGGCGGACAACAGCGTGAAGGATGCCGACGCTGCCGCTGCGGCTCTGGAGGAGATCACCCAGGCCGTCAGCCTCATCTCCGACATGGCGGGCCAGATCGCCACCGCCGCCGAGGAGCAGACCCAGGTGACCGGTGAAATCACCCAGAACACCACCGCCATCAAGGATGTGAGCGACGAGATCACCGCTTCCGCCATGCGCGACCTGGATCAGGCGCACAACCTCAAGGGGCGTGCCACCAACCTGAACCAGCAGGTGTCGACCTTTATTTTGTAAGGAAGGTCAGGCCGCAGTCCTACCGTGGCGTCAGTAAAAAGCCCCGCACCTTGGTGCGGGGCTTTTTGTTGCCTGCCGTCGGCCCCTTGGTGGGGGTCGGGGCAGCGTCCAGGGGCCAGCAAACAAAGAGCCCACCGCAAGGTGGGCTCTGTCATACGGGGCCTGCGCCCGGGATCACAGGAAGGGCAGGGCCAGGAACAGCTTGATCACCACGGCGTTGATGATGTCGATGAAGAAGGCTCCGACCATGGGCACCACCAGGAAAGCCAGGTGGGAGGGGCCGAAGCGCTGGGTAATGGCCTGCATGTTGGCAATGGCCGTGGGGGTGGCGCCGAGGCCGAAGCCGCAGTGACCCGCCGCCAGCACGGCTGCATCATAGTTGCGCCCCATGACCCGGAAGGTGACGAAGATGGCGTAGAGCGCCATGGCCACCGTCTGAACGGCCAGCAGGATGAAGATGGGCAGGGCCAGGCTTGCCAGCTCCCACAACCTGAGGCTCATCAGCGCCATGGCGAGGAAGAGCGACAGACTGACGTTGCCGAGCAGGGAGACCTCGCGGTCGCTCACTTCGTGCCAGTTGAGCAGGGTGAGCAGGTTGCGCAGCAGCACGCCGACAAAGAGCACGCAGACGAAGATCGGCAACTCGAAGACGCCGCCCTTGAGATAAAGGGCCAGCATTTCGCCCCCTTTCAGGCTGATGGCGATGAGTGCCAGGGTCTCGATCAGGCTGAAGGTGGTGAGCGGGCGCTCCATGTCCGGCATTTCGAAGCCCTGGGGGGCGCCGTCACGGTTGTGCTCCTCACCGGGCACCTGCACCTTCTTCACCAGATAACGGGCCACCGGGCCGCCGATGAGGCCCCCCAGCACCAGACCGAAGGTGGCACAGGCTATCGCCAGCTCGGCGGCGGATTGTACGCCGTACTTCTCGGTGAAGATGGAGCCCCAGGCCGCCCCGGTGCCGTGGCCGCCGGAGAGGGTGATGGAGCCGGCCAGCAGCCCCATGTGGGGATCCAGCCCCAGCAGGGTGGCCAGACCCACCCCCAGGCTGTTCTGCACCAGCAGCAGGCCGGTGACCACCAGCAGGAAGGTGGCCACCGCCTTGCCGCCGCGCTTGAGGCTGCCCAGATCGGCGGAGAGGCCGATGGAGGCAAAGAAGGTCAGCATCAGGGCCGTCTGCAGGCTGGTATCAAATTGCAGTTCGATCTGCAGGGTGGAGCGCAGCACCAGCAGCACCAGGGCAACCACCAGGCCACCGGCCACGGGTTTGGGGATGTTGAAAGTGCGCAGGGGTCCTATCTTGTTGACCAGCAGGCGGCCAAGCAGCAGCACCAGGGTCGCGGCGACCAGGGTGGCGTAGGCATCAAGTTGTAGCATTCAGTGCTCCCATGTTGATCGGCTGTGTCTTTGGCGAGAAAGACTCACGGATCCAGCCGGGATGAAACAGAGTGGCGAACGCGCCAGTGACAGAGGGGCCGCAGCCCCGTCCCTCTGCAAAAGAGGGGGTCGACACGAGCCCGTGTTCGTCGGGCGTCCAGATGAGATTTGTGAAAAATCCGCCGGATACTAGCAAAAAACACCAAGTACATCCACATATGTCACATTAATGATTAAAACATGGTGTTAACATGGCATTTAAAACTGCCTCGCCGAGTGTGCTCCGGATCGCAACAATGCTGCTGCGGCTGTCATTTGCAGCGGCACTCTTTATAATTCGCCCGGTTCCGCCCCCACGGGAGGACACAGACCCTCAAGAGGTCTGCTGATGACCGATATTGAGCCCGCCCGCACCATCTGAAGGACGGGGGCTGTATCGGTTGAGCCCTGTTTGATTTGCCGGTTTCCAGTCCAGAGAGAGGAGAGGGTGTGAAGAAGTCCATCTACATTGCCTACACAGGCGGCACCATAGGGATGCAGCGTTCCGACCACGGTTATGTACCGATGGCGGGCTTCATGGAGGACTGTCTGGCACGGATGCCCGAGTTCCATCGACCGGAAATGCCCGATTACCATATCCACGAATATGCCCCCCTCATCGACTCTTCCGACATGACGCCGGCAGACTGGCAGCGCATCGCCGAGGATATCAAGGGCAACTACGACAAGTACGACGGTTTCGTCATTCTGCACGGCACCGACACCATGTCGTTCACCGCGTCTGCGCTCTCCTTCATGCTCGAAGATCTGCACAAGCCGGTCATCATCACCGGCTCCCAGATCCCCCTGGCCGAACTGCGCTCGGACGGTCAGCAGAACCTGCTCAACGCCCTCTATATCGCGGCCAACTACCCGATCCACGAGGTGACGCTCTTCTTCAACAACCAGCTCTATCGCGGCAACCGCAGCAAGAAGGTGCATGCCGACGGCTTCCACGCCTTCGACTCGCCCAACTACCCGCCCCTGCTCAATGCCGGTATCGCCATCTCCCTGGAGGCAGGTGAGCTGGGCGTGCCGTGCGATCGCCGCCTGGTGCTGCACGACATCACCCCCCAGCCCATCGGGGTGGTGACCCTCTATCCGGGGATATCGGCGGAGGTGATAGCGAACATCCTGCAACAGCCGGTGCGTGCGCTGATCCTGCTCTCCTTCGGGGTGGGCAATGCGCCCCAGAACCCGGCCATGCTGGCGCTGCTCTCCGAGGCATCTGCCCGGGGCGTCATCATCGTCAACCTGAGCCAGTGCCTGCACGGCAAGGTCAACATGGGGGGCTATGCCACCGGCAACGCCCTCTCCCGTGCGGGAGTCATCTCGGGCTTTGACATGACCGCCGAGGCGGCGCTCACCAAGCTGCACTTCCTGCTGAGCCAGGATCTGCCGGCGCCGCGCATCCGCGAGCTGATGCAGCAGTCTCTGCGGGGTGAACTGACCCCCTGAGAAACTGTCCACGACCTTACTGCGAAGCCGTGGTCAAGGCTCATGTGCTGCTCGGAATCCTCACGTATATCTATACGCGCCGGTTCCTGCGCTGCTCTTCACCTTGCTGACGTCTTCTCGCGACAGGTCGTGAACAGCTTCTGACCTCCCTACCATGGGGGAGAGGGGAAAAGAGAGGGGAGCCATATTGGCTCCCCTTTTTAGTTGTGGCGGGCGGGTCAGTCTCAGTGGCTAAGGTCGACCCGTACTATCTCTTCCTCGTCGCGATACTGACGCTTGAGCTCGCTCTTGCTCTTCATCACGATCTCGCCGTCACGGCCGATGTTCATGTGCTCGGGGTTCTCAAGGTGCATCGCCTGCCAGGCCATCACGGCCTGCAGGGAAGTGGCCTTCTGCTCCTCGGTGAGGGGCTTGCCATCCGGCCATTTGCCGAGCTCGACCGCCGTCTTGAGGCGCTCGTACACCTCTTTGGGCATCTGCGCTATCGCTTGTTGAAACGTCACTTGCTGAGACGACATCCGGCCTCTCCTTGAAAATTGAGCCATGAACACGGGTTCCGGCGGGCAGATCCTGTCGGACTATACCGGTAGATCCTGGCGGACTACGCCAGCCATCTGCTCCATCACCCGCACGACCTGACAACTGTACCCGAACTCGTTGTCATACCACACGTAGAGCACGCAGTGATCCCCCTCGGCGATGGTGGCCTGGGAGTCGACGATGCCCGCAAAACGGGAGCCCACCATGTCGGAGGAGACCAGCTCGGTGCTGGCGCTGAAGTCGATCTGGCGATGCAGGGCCGAGCTCAGCGCCATCTGTTGCAGATAGGCGTTGAGGCTCTCCCGATCGGTGGTCTGTTCCAGCGACAGGTTGATGATGGCCAGGGACACGTTGGGGGTGGGCACCCGGATGGCGTTGCCGGTCAACTTGCCCTTGAGCTCCGGCAGCGCCTTGGCCACCGCCTTGGCGGCACCGGTGCTGGTCATCACCATGTTGAGGGCTGCGCTGCGACCGCGGCGCTCGCCTTTGTGATAGTTGTCGATGAGGTTCTGATCGTTGGTATAGGAGTGGACCGTCTCCACGTGGCCGTGGCGGATGCCGTACTTGTCCTGCATCACCTTGAGCACCGGGGTGATGGCGTTGGTGGTGCAAGAGGCGGCGGAGACTATCTTGTCATCCGGACCTATCACCTCGTGGTTGACCCCGAACACCACGTTCTTCATCTCCCCCTTGCCGGGGGCGGTCAGCAGTACCCGGGCGGCGCCGCGGGCCTTGAGGTGCTCGGACAGGCCCGCCTCGTCACGCCAGACGCCGGTGTTGTCAACGATCAGCGCATTGTCGATGCCGTAGGCGGTGTAGTCGATGTCGGCCGGGCTGTTGGCGTAGATCACCTGGATGAAGGTGCCGTTGGCGATGATGGCGCTGCGTTCTGCATCCACCTCGATGGAGCCGTTGAAGGGGCCGTGCACCGAGTCGCGGCGCAGCAGGCTGGCACGCTTCTCCAGATCCCCGTCGCGACCGCCGCGGACCACGATGGCGCGCAGGCGCAGGGAGTTGGCGGCGCCGGTGCGCTCGATGAGCAGACGGGCCAGCAGGCGGCCGATGCGGCCGAAGCCGTAGAGCACCACGTCGGTCGGGGCGGGCACAGCACTGCGGTTCAGGGCCGGTGCCAGCTTGGCGCGCAGATAGTCCTCGATGCCGGCTTCATCCTGGTGATCTTGCCAGTAGCCCACGGCCAGTTTGCCGAGATCGACTTCGGCGGCGGTGGGGTTCAGGGCCAGGATGGCTTGCAGCAGGGGAAAGCTCTGTTGGATAGGGAGGGGGGCTCCCTGGTGGCGGCGAACGACCCGGTGGGCCTTGAGGATATCGATGGTGGAGGCGTTTTGCAGGGGGCGTCCGTAGAGGGTGATCTCTATCCCTTGCTGTCGGTAGAGGCGACCTATCAAGGGTTGCATGGCTTCGGCGAGCTCCTGGCTCTCCTGCCACGCCTGCAAGTAGTGCTCGTGGGTCATTAACCAGATCCTTTTATTTCACGTTGTTGAAGCAAGTTGCCTGGGCAAATTGAAATTCGTCGAAGGCAGATCAGTGTAGGGCTGATGGTTTCGTTATATTATTCTGCAATCGCGGCCTTATACGGCGCGCGCATTGTAATGGATATGTAGCCTGTTTGCTAGTTGGCGGTGGCCGGTGCGGGTTGCGATTGTTATCAACCAGATGTGAACCATGACCCTATTCTCACAGCGTCCGTTACTGCTTTCCCTCGCTTGTTGCCTGACGTTGACGGCCTGCGACGACGACAGGATCCACAACATCTGCTCCCAATATCCCGCCCTGTGCGCGGACCTGGTGGACGACGGCTGGTGTCGCTATGAGCGCAGCGACGTCATTCGCGGTCGTTACTATCTCCAGGAAGAGGGGACGGACAGGCGCAAGTACGATCTGATGCGCGGCCTGGAGCGTTATCTGCAATGCGCCGAGCACTCCACCAACATCGAGTACAAGCGGGCCAGGGAGCAGAAGAGCCCCAGAGTGGAAGGGATGCTGGCCGCCGGCCGTCAACTGGAGCAACTGGATGCACAGACCCGGGGCTCCCGGGATCCCTACCTGCTGCTCTGGCACTGGACCAACAACACCAGCCCCGAGGCCCGCGCCAGCTTCCTCGCGCAGGAGGGGACGCCGAGCCTCGAGGAGCCCGAGCTGCAACTGGCGCTCGGCGGCATTTATGCCAAGAGCGAGCCCGAGAAGGCCATCAGGCTGATGCACCATGCGCTCTCTCTCTATCGGGAGGGGGACAAGGTCAACAGCCGGATCCTCACCGCCCTCAGCACCCTCTACATGGGGCAGAAGCGATTTGATCAGGCCTATCTGTGGGGCAAGGTGAGCGAGTCATTCCAGGAGAGCCCCGAGGTCTCCGCCACCCGGCTCGGCATTTACCATGCCATCGGCAAGGAGGAGCAGGAGACGCTGGACGACCAGGCGGCCACCATCGTCGATGCACTCAGGCAGGGGAGCTACCGCACACCATGAATCCGACCCTGACAGAGGTCCGGGAGTGGGCCCATCCCTTCGATATCCGTCTCGTGCACGGCCAGATCCGCGGCGAGGACAGGGTGCTTGAACGGGCCACGGTGAGGGCCGTGGTGATGCGTGGTGATCGACTGCTGCTGGTGCACTCCAGCGTCAACGGGGATCTCATGTTCCCCGGTGGCGGCATCGAGCACGGGGAGGCGCACGATGCGGCCCTGGCCCGGGAGCTGCGGGAAGAGTGTGGCGCCGAGCTGGTGGCCGTGGGCCCCCTGCTGGGAGAGACCCGGGAGTATCGTGCCGCGCGCGAGCCGGATTACGATGCCTACTGCATCCGATCGTCCTATTACCTCTGCCGGGTCGGGGAGGACTGGAGTGCGCCGCGCCCCCAGCCCTACGAGATCCGCCTCGGCTTCACGCCGGGCTGGTTCCCCCTGGCCGAGGCCCTGCAGACCAACAAGACCCAGCTGGCGGGTCCCTGTCCCCAGTGGACGGCGCGAGAGACCCGGGTGCTGGCAGAGTTGCACCGCTGGCAAGCGTCCGGCTTGCTGACCTGACAAGGCCGCTTGCCCCATAAAAAAACCGCCTGTCGGCGGTTTTTTTATGGCTGTCCCCGGCGTCAGGTGAGACAGACCGGGCAGAAGGCGTAGGTGCCCTGGGGATCGTTGAAGCGGGTCAGCGGGTCCAGAGTGCGGTTCATCTCCAGCAGCGCCTTGCCAAGCCCGGCGGGCAGCCAGCTTTGCAGGTGCGGGGCCAGCGCCTGGGCGCTGCTGTCAAACAGCTCGCGCAGGAACTTGTCCCTGGCCGACTCTTCCGGTGCGATGGGGGTGACCTGCCAACTCTTGAGGTTGGCGAGATCGGCGGCCGCCTTGAGGGCGTCATCCAGATTGCCGAACTCGTCCACCAGCCCCAGTGCCTTGGCATCCTGCCCGGTCCAGACCCGGCCTTCGGCGGCTTTTTCCGCCTCTTCCGGGCTAAGGCCCCGGCCCTTGCCCACCAGGCCGACAAAGCGCTGATAGGTGTCTTCCACGCTCAGTTGAATGGCTTCACCCACGTGATCCGGCAGGGCACGGGTCAGCCCGACCCCCACGAAGTCGGTGGTGCCGACGCCGTCGGTGTGTACCCCGTACTGGGAGAGAGCCTTGTCGATGGTGGCGAACATGCCGAACACCCCGATGGAGCCGGTGAGGGTGGTGGGGGAGGCGAAGATCTTGTCCGCATCGGCGGAGATCCAGTAGCCACCGGAGGCGGCGTAGCTGCCCATGGAGATGACCACCGGCTTGCCCGCCTGTTTCAGGGCCAGCAATTCGGCGCGGATCTGCTCGGCGGCGAAGGCGCTGCCGCCGGGGCTGTCCACTCGCAGCACCACGGCTTTCACCTGATCGTCACGGCGGGCTTCGGCCAGCAGATCGGCAAGGCTGTCGCCACCGATGGTGCCGGCAGGCTGGACGCCATCCATGATGGCGCCGCTGGCGGTGATGAGGCCTACCTCATCCTTGCCGCTCTGGGGGTACTGCTCCGGGATGGCGGCCAGATACTCTTTCAGGCCCACGCCTTTCCAGCCATGATCATCGGCCTCGCCCACTTCCTTGATCACCGCCTGGGTCATTTCGTCGCGGGTGGCGAGCTGATCCACCAGACCGTTGTCGAGGGCGTAGCTGGCCGCATTGCCACCGGCCTTGCGCAGCAGATCGAGGAAGTGATCCTTGTTCGGTGCCACGGCATCCGGTTCGATCTCCCGCTGCTCCGCCACGTCGGCCACATAGGATTGCCATAGCTGATCCAGCCAGCGCTGGTTCGCCTCCTTGCTCTCGGGGGACATCTCGTCCCGGGTGTAGGGCTCGACGAAGGACTTGTAGGTGCCGACCTTGAAGACGTGCGGGGTGATATTGAGCTTCTCCAGTGCCGACTTGAAGTAGGTCTGGTAGACACCCAGCCCCTCGATCAGCACGGCACCACTCTGGTTGAGCAGCACGTGGTCGGCGTGGGCGGCGAGCAGATAGGCCCCCTGGCTGTAGTAGTCCGCCATGGCGATGACCGGCTTGCCGCTCTCCTTGAAGGCGTCGATGGCGGCCGTCACCTCCTGCAGTTTGGAGAGGCTGGCCCCTTGCAGACCCTGGGGCTTGATCACCAGCGCCTTGATGCGATCGTCATTCCCCGCGCTCTTGATGGCCCACAGCAGATCGGAGAGGACGATTTCGCTTGGCTGCTCTTCCCCCTTGTCCATCTGCCTGAGCAGTTGCACCGTGGGATCGGTCTGGGTGCGCTGTTCTACCAGCACACCGGAGAGATTGAGGGTGAGCGCCCCCTCGATGGGGGTGCTTGGGGTCTCGCTCTGGCTGACGCTGAAGACAATGACCAGCACGACGAGAAGAAACAGCAGGTTGACCAGCATCAAGCGGGTAAAGTTGAGCAGGCGCCAGAGGCTGCGAAAGAGCCATCCCAGACCTTTGAAAATAGACATAGCTGCGTTGTCGCCCTGTTAATGGGTTGAGAGCAGCCATTATTAACCAGTTGCGCAGCCAATTGCCATTTCCCCTTGAGTCGACTGCCTCCCCGCCACTTCGGAACACGGCTGTTCGCTGAAAAAATGTCCAAACATTTGTTTGAAAAAGAGTTTTCGATTCTTTACTCTAGCTCCAGTTTGATAACAAAAAATTAACTGAAAGGCCCGATGAGCCGGCCCCACCTCCACCCACACCTTCTTTTTACTGCCCGTCACCCGAGGCAGCCAGGAAGGCTGGAGCATGACCCCGTGCACATCGACCTCGACAAGGAGTGCATCATGAGCCGTTATCCCACGCTGCTGACCCCCCTCGATCTGGGTTTTACCCAGTTGCGCAACCGCGTACTGATGGGGTCCATGCACACCGGCCTCGAGGAGGAAAAGGGGGGCTTTGACAAGCTGGCCGCCTTCTATGGTGAGCGGGCCCGTGGCGGGGTCGGTCTCATCGTGACCGGCGGTATCGCCCCCAATTTGCGGGGGCGGCTGGTGCCCCACGGCTCCCAGCTGAGCTTTCCCTGGCAGGTAGCCAAACACCGCAAGGTGACCGAGGCAGTGCACCAGGAAGGGGGCAAGATAGCGCTGCAGATCCTTCATGCGGGCCGCTACGCCTACCATCCATTCAGCCTGGCGCCGAGCGCCCTCAAGGCTCCCATCTCCCCGTTCAAGCCGCGGGCCATGAGCGAGCGGCAGATCCGCGGCACCATTCGCGACTTCGCCGCCACTGCGGCGTTGGCCAAGGCGGCCGGTTATGACGGGGTCGAGGTGATGGGCTCTGAAGGCTATCTCATCAACCAGTTCATCTGCGAACGCACCAACAAGCGCACCGATGGCTGGGGCGGCAGCAGCGAAAACCGCATGCGCTTCCCGGTGGAGATTGTCCGCGCCATCCGTGAGCGGGTGGGCACGGATTTCATCATCATCTTCCGCCTCTCCATGCTGGATCTGGTGGAGCAGGGCTCCTCCCTTGAGGAAGTGATCGCACTTGGCCGGGCACTGGAGCAGGTGGGGGTCACCCTCATCAACACCGGTATCGGCTGGCACGAGGCGCGCATTCCCACCATCGCCACCAGCGTGCCGCGCGGTGCCTTCAGCTGGGTGACCGCCGAGCTGAAAAAGCACCTCAAGGTGCCCCTCATCACCACCAACCGCATCAACACCCCCGAGGTGGCGGAGCGCATCCTGGCAGGCGGCGAGGCGGACATGGTCTCCATGGCGCGCCCCTTCCTGGCGGACCCCGAATTCGTCATCAAGGCGGCTGAAGACAGGGCGGACGAGATCAACACCTGCATCGCCTGCAACCAGGCCTGCCTCGACCACGTGTTCAAGCAAAAGCGTGCCTCCTGCCTGGTCAACCCCCGCGCCTGTTTCGAGACCGAGTTGACGTTTGGCCGGGTGCCCCAGCCCAAGAAGCTGGCGGTGGTGGGGGCGGGTCCTGCGGGGCTGGCGTTTGCCTGCTACGCCGCCGAGCGGGGCCATCAGGTAAGCCTGTTCGATCAGGCGAGCGAAATCGGCGGCCAGTTCAACTTTGCCAAGCAGATCCCGGGCAAGGAGGAGTTTCACGAAACCCTGCGCTACTTCGCCAAACGGCTTGAGAAGTGCGGCGTCGAGCTCTATCTGGGCCAGCGCCAGAGTGCCGAGAGCCTGCTGGGCGGCGGTTTTGACGAGGTTATCCTCGCCACCGGCATCCGCCCGCGCACTCCCAACATTCCGGGTATCGAGCACCCCAAGGTGTTGAGCTACCTCGATGTCTTGCGTGATCACAAGCCGGTGGGCGAGAAGGTGGCGGTGATCGGCGCCGGTGGTATCGGCTTTGACGTGGCCGAATACCTGGTGGAGAAGAGAGGATCGCCGGATGCTGAAAGCCATCGCGATCACTGGCTCAAGGAGTGGGGTATCGACAAGCAACTGGGTGAGCGCGGCGGCCTGACTACCCCCGAA
Source organism: Aeromonas sp. s4 (assembly GCF_040907855.1). Lineage (NCBI taxonomy): Bacteria > Pseudomonadati > Pseudomonadota > Gammaproteobacteria > Aeromonadales > Aeromonadaceae > Aeromonas > Aeromonas sp. s4. The sequence continues at coordinate 120,233 of NZ_JBFOCP010000047.1, forward strand.
ATCGATGCCCCCGAGCGCCAGATCTGGTTGCTCCAGCGCAAGGAGAGCAAGGTGGGCGACGGCCTTGGCAAGACCACCGGCTGGATCCATCGCACCGTGCTCAAGAATCGCAAGGTGCAGATGCTCTCCGGCGTCCAGTACCTGCGTATCGACGATGCCGGGCTTCACATCCAGGTGGGCGACCAACAGCAGTGCCTGCCGGTGGATCAGGTGATCATCTGTGCCGGACAGGAACCCCTCAAGGAGTTGCAGGCTGGTCTGCAGGCTGCTGGCAAGCCGGTGCACATCATCGGCGGTGCCGACGTGGCCGCCGAGCTGGATGCCAAACGCGCCATCCGGCAAGGGGCGGAGCTGGCTGCCGTCATCTAGCCTCCCGACCCTTTCGTATCCTGACAAACCCCTGAACCCCAGGGGTTTTCTTCATCCAGTGCTGTGCTAAGGTAGCGCCATCATCGCCTTTGACAAGGAACTGCCCCATGGATGCCCTCCATCTGTTACTCAATCGCCACTCCTGTGGTCGTCTGGCCGAGCCTGCCCCGAGTGGCGAAGTGCTCGACAATATCCTCAAGGCCGGGCTGCGGGCGCCGGATCACGGCACTCTGACCCCCTGGCAGTTCATCCTGTTTGAAGGGGAGGGGCGTGAGCGTCTGGGGACATTGCTGGCCGATGCCGCCCATGCCCGTGGCGAGGATGCGGACAGTGTCGAGAAGTGCCGCGCCGCGCCACTGCGTGCTCCCCTGGTGATCGCGGTGGCGACCCGTTATCAGGCGCACCCCAAGGTACCGAAACTGGAGCAGGAGCTCTCTGCCGGTTGCGCCCTGATGGCGATGCAGATGGCGGCCCAGGCCCAGGGCTTCAACGGCATCTGGCGCTCCGGCTGGTTCATCTTCGACGAGCAGATCCATGGTGCACTGGGGCTGGCACCGGAGGATCAACTGGTGGGCTTCCTCTACCTTGGCACCCCCATGCTGGAGGCCCGCAAGCTGCGCGAGCTGCCCATCCAGGACTTCGTGCGCAGCTTCTGAAGCGCATAACGCCAAAAGCCCTGATTATTCAGGGCTTTTTTGTTTTCTGACAAAGCCGTCAGGCTGTACTGATAAATGCGCACTTGCCAAGAGGGTAGAAGGGGGTTGACCGGACATTTTTTGAATTGTGAGAGATTCTTCTCACTCCTGGTTTATTACGCTATGTAAAACGTTTGCGCCACGTTATTATCCCACTGCCAGTTTAGAAGGTGACCCCTTCTAATTTTCTGCGATGAGAGTCGCAATTCCGTAGCACCTTTTTAGAGCCCAACGTCTTGATGACATTGGGCTTCATTTTTTGTAGGGCTGGCACGTCAGCGTTCTTTCTCCTCTGCCTCTTCTCTACCTCACCCGGCCTCTTTCCGGCGATCTTTTGCACAGCCATTGATGTGGCCTCGATTGGAATCAGGATCAGGGTCAAATATCCTGCATTTGTAGGTGAAATCCGGCCCGGGATCCGCCAGCATCGGCAGAGACAAGAGAGTCAGAGGCTTCCCTTTGACATCGACTGTCCGCACCTTTGCCATCCGGAGGCCATATGTGGTTCAACCGCAAGCTTGAAAAAGAGAATCAACAGCTCAGGGAGGCGATGCTTCTCAAAGAGCAGCAGCACCAGAGCGAGCTGGCCGAATTGCGTGCCACCATCGGTGAATACGAGCACATGCAGCGCACTAGCCGGGAACGTGGCGATCTCTTCAATCAGGTGATCTCCTGCCAGAACCAGGGAGGTGAGATGCTGCAGAGCGTGCGGGAAGCGCTGGCTGGCAGTGCCGAGCACCTGATGGCGGAAAAGGGAGCGCTCTGCGAGCTGGATCAGCTCTTTGCCCAGACCCGGGGCGCCATCACCCGTCTCTCCGATCGCGCCCATGCCATCACGGATGAGGCGGCTCGCAGCCTCGCAGCCGTCCATCAGCTCGATGCCAGTACATCCGCCATCAACCAGTTCGTGACCGCCATCCAGGGCATCTCGGATCAGACCAACCTGCTGGCACTCAATGCGGCCATCGAGGCGGCCAGGGCCGGTGAAGCTGGCCGAGGATTCGCGGTGGTCGCCGATGAGGTGCGTCAGCTGGCGAGCAAGGCTCATGAAGCCAGCAGCCAGATCGAGGTGCTGGTCAGACAGATAGTGGCACAGGCGCAGGAGATCAAGTCCATCATCGATGACAACCAGGCCAGTGCCGCCGAGGTGGCGACCTCCTCCTCCCAGATCGATGTGGTGGTGACCCAGGTGCTGGCACAATCAGGCCGGATGCAGCAGGTGATCCACAGTGCGGCCTCCACCTCCTTCCTCAATACCACCAAGCTGGATCACGCCGTCTGGAAGAACACCATCTATCGGCTCATCGATCAGCAGCATTTTCACGAGCCGGTGAGCGACCACGCTCAGTGCAGGCTGGGCAAATGGTATTTCGAGGGGCAGGGTGCCGAGCTCTTCGCCCACAAGCCGGGCTTTCGTGAACTGGATGGGCCCCACAAGCGGGTCCACGAGAGCGGCAAGGCCGCCCTGCACGCGCGCGAGCAGGGGGATATCAAAAGCATGGTCGAGCAGCTCAAGACCATGGAAAACGCCAGCATGCAGGTGGTGCACTGCATCGACCGCTTGCTGGAAAGCGCCTGAGCGAGCCTCGGGCCTTCCGCTCAACCTTTGACTGGTAGCAGCCGTGCCGGGTTGCCTGCCACCCTGGCACCGGCCGGTACATCTCTGGTCACGACCGAGCCCGCACCCACGACGGCTTCCCGCCCTATGGTGACGCCGGGCAGCAGGATGGCGCCGCCGCCAATCCAGACCCTGTCTTCGATGGTGACCGGCAGCGCCGTCTCAACCCCCTGAATACGCTCATCGGCGTCCAGCGCATGGGCGGCGGTGTAGATCTGCACGTTCGGCCCAATCATTACCTCGGCGCCGATGCGAATGGAGGCATTGTCCAGCAGGGTGGCCCCCATGTTGATGTAGCTGCCCTTGCCAAGGTGGATGTGGCGGCCATAGGTGCAGTAGAAGGGCGGGCAGATGAAGGCACCCTGTGCCAGCTCGCCGACGATCTGCAGCAGCAGTGCCAGCTGTTCATCCTCCTCGTCGCTGCGATTGAAGCGGCGGTACAGGCGGGCCGTCTCCCGGCGCAACAGATCCAGCTCTGGCGCCATGCAGTTGTAAGGCTGGCTGGCGATCATCTTCTCGTATTCGGTCATGACTGGGCCTCGATGGGGTGGAGGAAGAGAGGATAAGCCATCGGGAGGCAGAGAAGCGTGAGGCTCTCCCCAGAGTGGGCAGAAGGAGAACGGCGTCCGGAAACGACAAGGGCACCCTGCTGGGGTGCCCTTGTCGTTCAGCGACCTAAGTGTTGCCGCTGTGGCCTGTTGCTTGTCAGCCGAGTGTGCGGCCGATGGGTTGGCAACTGCCGTGGCTTGTTTTGCGGCCGATGGGTTGGTTGCCACAGTAGCTTGTTGCTTATCAGCCGAGTTTGCGGCCGGAGAGGCGGCACCACTCTTCCTTCACCGCAGTCGGGTCCATCTCGAACCACTGGCCGTAGATGGTCTCCAGCTCCGGCGCCTGGCTTTCCAGCACGCCGGAGAGGGCCATCAGGCTGCCCGCCTTGCCGTGGCCGGCGATAAGCGGCGCCAGCTCCCGCAGCGGGCCGGCCAGGATGTTGGCGACCACCACGTCCGCTTCGACGTCTTGCGGTTGATCCGCCGGCAGGTAGAGTTCGATCTGGTCGGCTACGCCATTTCGCTCGGCGTTGTCACGGCTGGCCTGGATGGCCTGAGGATCGATGTCGATACCGATGACACGGGCGGCCCCCAGTTTCAGGGCGGCGATGCCGAGGATGCCGGAGCCGCAACCAAAGTCGACTACGGTTTTGCCGGCCAGATCCAGTCCGTCCAGCCACTGCAGGCAGAGCGCCGTGGTGGGGTGGGTACCGGTACCGAAGGCCAGGCCCGGGTCCAGCATGACGTTGACCGCATCGGGGTTCGGCACGTCGCGCCAGCTCGGACAGATCCAGAGCCGCTCGCCGAACTGCATGGGGTGGAAGTGATCCATCCACTCGCGCACCCAGTCCTTGTCTTCCAGCTGTTCGACCTTGTAGCCCACGTCTTCACCGAAGATCTGCTGGAAGAAGGTGATGGTGGGAGCCGGATCGGTTTCGGCATCGAACAGTCCCATTACTTCGGTCTCGCCCCAGAGCGGGGTTTCACCAGGCATGGGCTCATAGACGGGCACATCCTTGGCATCCATAAAGGTCACCGCCTGGGCCCCACGCCCCAGCAGCATGTTGCTCACCTTGTCTGCGGTCTTGGCAGTGGCGTTGATTCGAATTTGTATCCAGGGCATGGCGTCGGCTCTTCATAAATGTGAAACCGCGGGATTCTATCATCATGGGCCCGTGCTGTCGTGGTTTGACCATGGCCTCATGGGGAAGGGAGGTAACTCTGCCAAGTTGGCACGGTTAATGTATTCGTTCATGGGTGACGGGAAGCAACTTGTTCCCGCTGAATGCTTTGCTCTATGAAGTTCCGTCATCTTTTTTCAGCCACCTTCGGGTGGCTTTTTTTATGCCGGTGCGCTGAAAAGCGGTTAATTGGGAGGGAAAAGCAGAGATTGGCACGCTATCTGCAAAGTTACAGATGTCCTGCATAAGGATATGTGTGTGATTGTTACCCCAACGTTCAGGTTTTTAGGGCCATCCCGACGGGATGGCCTCTTTTTTATGGTTTTTTCGGGGGAGATGCCCCGTCAGGGACAAAGGTTACCTGCGGGGCTGTGCACTCTTGGGGCTTGTCACTGGTGATTTCACCCCATGATGGTGCATTTATTTACCTACAAGGGAATAGGTTGGACGGTAAGGCCCGCTTGGGCTGCGCCTCAGCGATGGAAACCGCTCATGTCGATCACCAGCTTGCCCACCATGCGACCCGCTTCCAGCTCGGCATGAGCCCGGGCCAGGGTGAGGGGCGTCAGTTCGGGCACCACCTTGCTGAGGGTGGTCTTGAGCACCCTTTCATCGATCAGGGCCGCGACCCGGCCGAGCAGGTTGTGCTGCTCGATCATGTCCGGGGTCTGGAACAGGGAGCGGGTAAACATGAACTCCTGGCTGAAGGTGACGCTCTTGGGTTTGAGCAGACCCAGATCCCAGGGGTCACTGGACTCGGCGATGGTGCAGATATGACCAAACGGACGGATGAGGCTGGCCATGGTGTTCCAGTGCTGCTCGGTGGCGTTGGTGCAGAAGATGGCATCCACCTCGCTGATGCCGAGAGCCTTGAGCTCCGCCTGCAGATGGTGATGGCTCACCACCTGGTGGGCCCCCATGTCCAGGCACCACTCCCGGGTTTCGGGGCGCGATGCGGTGGCGATCACCTCCATGCCGGTGAGCTGGCGGGCGAGCTGGATGGCGATGGAACCGACCCCGCCGGCGCCCCCGATGATCAGCAGTCGCCCGGTGCTTTCGCGGGTGAGGCTCATGCGCTCGAACAGGGTTTCCCAGGCGGTGATGGCGGTGAGCGGCAGGGCGGCGGCTTCCAGATCGGTCAGGGTGACTGGGGCGATGGCGGCAATGCGCTCGTCCACCAGTTGCAGGGCGCTGTTGCTGCCCGGGCGGCTGATGTCGCCGGCATACCAGACCCTGTCACCGGCCTTGAACAGGGTGACGTCGCTACCGACGGCGATCACCTCGCCCACGGCGTCCCAGCCCAGCACGCGGGGGCTGCTTTCGACCTTGTCCTTGGGGGCGCGTACCTTGGTGTCGACCGGATTGATGGAGGTGGCGTTGACCCGTACCAGCAGATCCCGCGGGCCTGGTGTCGGATCGGGCAGATCGCTCTCGATGAAGCAGTGGGGGTGGTTGCTTGGCAGATAGTGAGTCAGGGCGATGGCTTTCATGGCTTTTCCTTTCAAATAGCAGTGTTCGGGATTGCCACTCACTCTAGTCTGGATGATTATCAAGATTAAGATGGGTAATTGGTAAAGACTGTTTGAATATATGAACAATGTCGAACTGGAGTTGATGGGGTTGTTCGCCACCGTGGTGGAGCAGGGGAGCTTCACCGGGGCGGCCGAGGTGCTCGGCATGCCCAAGTCCTCGGTGAGCCAGAAGATCTCGCGCCTCGAATCCCGGCTCGGGGTGAGGTTGCTGCAACGCACCACCCGCAGGCTCAGCCTGACGCCCCAGGGGGAGGTCTATGTGGCCCATTGCCAGGAGCTGCTGGCACTGGCGCGCAGCGCCAATCTGGCGATGGCGCGGTTGCGCGCGGCTCCTGGAGGGCGGGTGCGGATCACTGCTCCCGAAGCCACGGGAACCTTGCTGCTTGGCCGGATACTGGCCGAATTTCGCGCCCTCTACCCCGAGGTGGTGCTGGAGCTGACCCTTTGCGATGAACAGCTGGATCTGGTGGGGGAAGGTTACGATCTGGCGCTGCGGGCAGCGCCGCTGAAAGATTCCAGCCTCATCTGCCGGCGCATCGGCCAGGTGGCGCGCCATCTGGTGGCATCTCCCGGTTACCTGGCGGCCAACGGGACGCCGCTCCAGCTCTCGGAACTGGCCGGACACGCCTGCTTGGTACATGGCTCCTTGCCGGTGTGGCCATTGCAGGAAGGGGGCTGGCGCCCTCGCGGGGCCTGCCAGAGCAACAGCCTGCTGGCGCTGCGGGAGCTGGCACTCCATGACGGGGGGATTGCCCTGCTGCCGGCCCATGTCTGCGGCGACGATCTGGCGGCGGGGCGACTGCTCAAGGTGCTGCCGGATCTCCTGGTTCCGGTGAACCCCTTCTATCTCATCTACCCGAGCCGGGAACACCTGGCCCCCGCCCTTCGCAGCCTGATGGACTTCGTGGCCGAACGTCTTCCCTTCGCCTGATCACTGGTGCTGGCCAAGGGGAGCCTGAGCCGGTTCGAGACCGAGCGGGACCGACTGGCGTTCTGCCAGCATGCGGATCTGCCCTTCGATGAGGCCTGCATGGGGGCCGAGCACCAGCACCAGCTGATGTTCGTTGAGCACGATCCAGGAGAGGCAACCCAGTCTGGCCAGGCAGGATTGATCCACCAGCGCCATGTCGCGAACCCGCAGGCTGAGGCGGGTCAGGCAGACGCTCATGGCTTGCAGGTTGTCCATGCCCCCCAGCATCTTGAGGTACTGGATAGCCAGCATCTGGGGATCGGTGGGGGCCACGGTCGCGAGCCGGGAGAGATCCTCGGCGATGGGTTTGCCCGGCAGACTGAGGGGGGCGTGTTCCAGCAGCCGGGAGAAGAGCAGGGCATAGACGACGAAGAAGAGGATGCCCAGGGGGATGAGCCAGAAGCTGTGCAGACCGGCGTGGTAGCTCAGCACCAGATCCAGCAATCCGGCAGAAAAGTAGCTGCCCACCTGGATGTCGAGCCCGCTGCAGATGGCCAGCGACAGCCCGGTCAGCAGGGCATGGGCCAGAAACAGCCAGGGAGCGGTGAAGGCAAACAGGAACTCGATGGGCTCCGTGATGCCCACCAGTGCCGAGGTGAGCGCCAGGGTGAGCAGCAGCCCTCCCTGGGGCAGTTGCTGCATCCGCTGGCGATGGATCCAGATGGCAAAACAGGCACCGGGCAGGCCGAACATGATGACCGGATAGAGCCCGGCCACATAGCCTTCATGCAGCGGCTGGGCGGTCGAGAGGGCTTGCAGGTTGCTCTCCCCCAGCCCGATGAGGCTGCCCAGCACCTGGTGCAGGCCGAGGGGGATCAGCAGCCGGTTCAGCACGCCGTAGCAGAAGGCGCCAAATGGCGTGGTGAGCAGATCGGAGGCGAGCAGGGTGAGCCCCTGTTCCAGCAGCGGCCAGAGGATGGAGAGGGGAAGCACCAGCAGCAGGCAGGCCAGCGCCGAGAGCAACATGCCCGGCAGATCTTCCTGCAGCGGGCGCAACCAGCCCGGCAGCCGCAGAGCGCGGGCCCGGGAGCAGACGATGGCGGTGACGAGCCCGGCCAGCAGGCCGCAGATCATGTCCGCATGCAGCCCGGGCACCAGGGTGCCCAGCGCCGAGCTCAGCAGCAGAAAGTTGACCGCTCCGGCGAGCGCCTGGGCTCCTTGCCCCTGGCGACTCAACCCGAAGGCAATGGCCACCGCATAGATGAGCGGCATCTGGCTGAAGAGGGCGCGACCGGCGAGGGAGAGCACGGCGAGATCCAGCACGTCCGGTTGGCCGAGCCGGTGGAGCAGGGCGGCCAGGGGCAGGATGGAGACGGGCAGCAACAGGGCATAGCCGAGGCGCTGCAGGGACTGGGTCAGGATCTTTCTGGCGTTCTGGACTGGCATGGGGGCACGGTATTTGTGACGTGGCGCACATTTTACCCGTGAGCCCCCATTTGGGAATAGGCGAGCCTTCCTTTATTAATCCTTTTCTTAATTTTGATCAAACAATCGACGGACACGCTGATCCGGGGCAGGAGTGAGCAGGCTGACCAGGACAAAGGCCGCCAGGCCAAGGGCCAGGCTCGGGACGATGGCGTGCAGACCGGCCAGCTTGATCCCCCACTGGCTCAAGGTGCCGTAACAGAGGATGCCGCAGACCATGCTGGCCAGGGCTCCCGGGCCGTTGGCCCTGGACCAGTAGAGGCCGAGCACCAGGGGCCAGAGGAAGACCGCCTGCAGGCCGCCGAAGGCGAGCAGGTTGAGCCAGATGATCATCTCGGGGGGCTGGAGCGCCGCCAGCAGTACCAGGGTACCCAGGATCAGGGTGCAGAGCAGGGAGAGGCGCGGCACCCGGACCTCCAGCTTTTCCTGCCTGGGGTTGAGGTAATTGAGGTAGAGATCTTTCACCAGGGTGGCGGAGGCCTGGATCAGCTGGGAGTCGATGGTGGACATGATGGCCGCCATGGGGGCGGCCAGGAAGACCCCGGCCAGCCAGGGGGGGAGCACCTCCATCATCAGGGAGGGCATGATCTTGTCCGGGCTGTCCATGCCGGGCAGGATGGCGCGGCCCAGCGCCCCGGCCAGGTGCATGCCGAACATTAGCAGGGCGCAGACGATGGTGCCGATGAGGATGCCCCGGTGCAGCGCCTTGCTGTCCCGGTAGCCAAAGCAGCGCAGCGCCGAGTGGGGCAAGCCCACCACCCCGATGCAGACCAGCACCCAGAAGCTCAGCATGAAGGGCTGGGTCAGCATGTCGCCAGCCCCCTGGGGGCTCACCAGCTTGGGATCTATCTCCTTGAGCTGGTGGACAAGATTCGGCAACCCGTCACCGGCGATGAGGATGCCCGCCAGCAGGGCGCCAGTGCCGATGAGCATGACGATGCCCTGCAGGGCATCCGTCATCACCACGGCGCGAAAGCCGCCGATCACCGTGTAGAGCAGCACGCAACTGGCAAACAGGAAGAGCCCCTGCTGATAGCTGAGGCCGGTCGCCGTTTCCAGCAGACGGGCGCCGCCGATGAACTGCACCACCATGGTGGCGATGAAGGCGAGGATGATGGTGACCGAGCCCAGCACGACCACCGCCCTGCTCTGGTAGCGGGCCCACAGCATGTCGTTGATGGTCACCGCGTTGACCCGGCGGGCGATGATGGCGAACTTCTTGCCAAGCACCCCCAGAGTGAGCCAGACGGTGGGCAGCTGGATCATCGCCAGCAATACCCAGCCGAGGCCGACCTTGTAGGCGGCACCCGGCCCGCCGATGAAGGACGATGCAGAGGTATAAGTGGCCACCAGGGTCATGGCGAGCACCAGCCCCCCCATGCTGCGGTTGCCGATGAAGTACTCCTGCATGAAGTTGCCGCCGGTCCGGTGGCGACTGGCCCAGAAACCGACCCCCAGTACCAGCACCAGGTAGATGCAGAGCGGCAGCATCAGCTCAAGATTCATGGGGTGGTACCTCGCTATCCAGGGGAATATCGACGAACAGGCGATCCACCATGAGGGCGCAGAGGCCGATGAACAGCAGGGGCATCAGGATGCAACTGAGCAGGAACCAGAGGGGCAGGTCCCACAGCTCGAGATCCTCGGGGATGAAATAAGCCGAGCCATACCAGGCGACAAAGTAGAGCAGGGTCAGCAGCAGGCAGAAGGCTGCTTCCCGACGGGCGAGTGCGAAACGGTTCACTGTGGCCTCCGACGAGTGAGCGGGGCGCAAGAATAACAAAAAAGGGCCATGTCGCCATGGCCCTTTTTTACGTTGGCGATCCGGGTGGATCGCGCAATATCCCGATGAAAGGGGTCTTTGCAGACCCGACTTCTTGTGCAGGTGGTGGCTGTTCTGTGCTGCCACCGTGCTCAATGGGTCGGGCCTCAAGCCATTACAGACCCAACTTCTTGTGCAGGTAGTGGATGTTGGTGCCACCGTGCTGGAAGTTTTCGTCCTTCATGATCTCTTTTTGCAGGGCGATGTTGGTCTTGATCCCTTCCACCACCAGCTCGTCGAGGGAGTGACGCATGCGGGCGATGGCCACGTCGCGGTTCTCCCCGTAGCAGATCAGCTTGCCGATCATGGAGTCGTAGTAGGGGGGGACCTTGTAACCCGCATAGATGTGGGATTCCCAGCGCACGCCCAGGCCGCCCGGCGCGTGGAAGCGCTGGATGAGACCGGGAGAGGGCAGGAAGGTGGCCGGATCTTCGGCATTGATCCGGCACTCGATGGCGTGGCCACGGATGCGGATGTCCTGCTGGGTGATCGACAGGGGCTGACCGGCGGCAATGCGCAGCTGCTCCTTGATGAGGTCGACGCCGGTGACCATCTCGGTGACCGGATGCTCCACCTGGATACGGGTGTTCATCTCGATGAAATAGAACTCGCCGTTCTCGTACAGGAACTCGAAGGTACCCGCACCGCGGTAGCCGATCTCGAGACAGGCGCGCACACAGCGCTCACCGATGAACTTGCGCATCTCGTCGGTGATGCCGGGGGCCGGAGCCTCTTCCACGACCTTCTGGTGACGGCGCTGCATGGAGCAGTCCCGCTCACCCAGATAGAGGGCGGTACCCTGACCGTCAGCCAGCACCTGGATCTCGATGTGGCGCGGGTTCTCCAGGTACTTCTCCATGTAGACCATGTCGTTCTTGAAGAACTGGCCCGCTTCGGATTTGGTCAGCGCGATGGCGGAGGCCAGTTCGGCCTCGTTGCGCACCACGCGCATGCCGCGACCACCACCGCCACCGGCGGCCTTGATGATCACCGGATACCCGATCCGCTTGGCGATGGCGGCGTTGCGCTTGGCATCGTTGTCCACCGGGCCGTCGGAGCCGGGTACGCAGGGCACGCCCGCCTTCTTCATCGCCTCGATGGCGGAGACCTTGTCACCCATCAGGCGAATGGTCTCGGCGCGCGGGCCGATGAAGATGAAGCCGGATTTCTCGACCACTTCGGCGAAGTCGGCATTCTCGGAGAGGAAGCCGTAGCCCGGGTGGATGGCGACGGCACCGGTCACCTCGGCGGCGGCGATGATGGCCGGCACATTGAGGTAGGACTCACCGCTGGCAGGCTTGCCGATGCAGATGGTTTCGTCCGCCAGGAGCACATGCTTGAGCTCCCGATCGGCAGTGGAGTGAACGGCCACTGTCTTGATCCCGAGCTCTTTGCAGGCGCGCAGGATCCGCAGGGCAATTTCACCGCGGTTGGCGATGACTACTTTGTCCAACATGGGTGGCATTTTCCCTTATTCGATGATGAACAGCGGCTCGTCAAACTCGACGGCCTGACCATTTTCAACCAGGATCGCTTTGATCACGCCGGCCTTGTCAGACTCGATTTGGTTCATCATTTTCATGGCTTCGACGATGCACAGGGTGTCGCCGACATTGACGTGCTGACCGACTTCCACGAACGGCTTGGCTTCCGGGCTGGAGGAGCGGTAGAAGGAGCCCACCATGGGGGAGCGCATCAGATGACCGCTCGGGGCGGCATCGGCAGCAGGTGCAGCGGCTGCGGCCGGAGCAGCGGCAACCGGTGCGGCAACCTGAGCTGCGGCCTGGGGCATGATCATCTGCGGGGCAACGCTAACCTGGCCGGAGAAATTACGGCTGATGCGAACGGACTCTTCCCCTTCGGAGATTTCCAGCTCGGCGATGCCGGACTCTTCAACCAGTTCAATCAGCTTCTTGATTTTGCGGATATCCATTAGCATTCTCTTTCTTCTTTATCTGATCAGTGATTATCAAGCCGCGCGCAACTGATGCACGGCCGCGGTTAAAGCGAATTGGTAACCATCGGCACCCAACCCGCAGATCACCCCCTTGGCGACATCAGACAGATAGGAGTGATGACGGAAGGGCTCCCTGGCATGAACGTTTGACAGGTGAACCTCGATAAAGGGGATGGCCACACCCAGCAGGGCATCGCGCAGGGCAACGCTGGTATGGGTGAAGGCGGCGGGATTGATGATGATGAAATCCACCTGGCCCATGGCCTGATGGATGCGGCCGATCAGCTCGTGCTCGGCATTGGATTGCAGATGTTCCAGGGTGACACCGAGTTCGCTGGCGCTGCGCGTCAGATCGGCGACGATCTCATCGAGCGTCTTGCTGCCGTAGATTCCCGGTTCCCGCTTGCCCAGCAGATTCAGATTGGGGCCGTTGAGCAGGAGGATTCGGTGATGTTGCGACATATTGAGTACATCCTCGATGATTATGCTGCTATCTATCAGCTATCTTTGGACTACCAAAAATCTAGCCAATTTTTGCACAAATCGGTGTGCCCTGACACACAGATTTCGCAATTATATTGATTTCGTGAAAATTAGCAGCATTTTACTGGTCTAATCTCTACATCTGGCTATTTATCGGCCTGGTTTGCCCGCAAGCCCTGCCTGCCACCGAACTCTGCCCTGTCCGGATCCCGAAGACAACAAAGCCGGCACGTGGCCGGCTCTGTTGACGTGGGGAAGAGACTCACGCCGCTTCCGACTTCTCGCGGATCAGCTTGTCCACGACCCCCGGATCCGCCAGGGTGGAGATATCCCCCAGGCTGTCGGTTTCGCCGGTGGCGATCTTGCGCAAGATACGCCGCATGATCTTGCCGGATCGGGTCTTGGGCAGCCCTTCGGCCCAGTGGATCACGTCCGGGGTCGCGATGGCGCCAATCTCCTTGCGCACCCACTCCTTCACTTCCTTGTGCAGCTCGCGGCTCGGCTCTTCCCCGGCGATCAGGGTGACATAGGCGTAGATGCCCTGTCCCTTGATCTCGTGGGGAACACCCACCACCGCCGCTTCGGCGATCTTCGGATGGGCCACCAGAGCGGACTCGATTTCGGCGGTGCCCATGCGGTGGCCGGAGACGTTGAGTACATCATCCACCCGGCCGGTGATCCAGTAGTAGCCGTCCTCGTCGCGACGGGCACCGTCGCCGGTGAAGTAGCGACCCGGGAAGGTGGAGAAGTAGGTCTGCTCGAAGCGCTCGTGATCGCCGAACACGGTACGCATCTGGCCGGGCCAGGAGTCGGTGATCACCAGGTTGCCCTCGGTGGCGCCCTCCAGCGGCTCACCCAGGTTGTCCACCAGAGCAGGCTGTACTCCGAAGAAGGGACGGGTGGCCGAGCCGGGCTTGAGCGCGGTGACGCCGGGCAGCGGAGTGATGAGGATGCCGCCGGTTTCGGTCTGCCACCAGGTGTCGACGATGGGGCAGCGCTCGTCGCCGATGGTGCGGTAGTACCACTCCCAGGCTTCCGGGTTGATGGGTTCACCCACCGACCCCATGATGCGCAGGCTGGTGCGGGAAGTGCCTTCGACAGCCTCCTTGCCCTTGGCCATCAGTGCACGAATGGCGGTGGGGGCGGTATAGAGGATAGTGACCTGATGCTTGTCCACCACCTGGCTCATGCGGTTGGTAGCCGGGTAGTTGGGCACCCCTTCGAACATGACGGTGGTGGCGCCGTTGGCCAGCGGCCCGTAGACCAGATAGGAGTGACCGGTGACCCAACCCACGTCGGCGGTACACCAGTAGATGTCCTCTTCGTGGTAGTCGAACACGTATTTGAAGGTGAGGGCGGCATAGACCAGATAGCCGCCCGTGGTGTGCAGCACACCCTTGGGTTTGCCGGTGGAGCCGGAGGTGTAGAGCACGAACAGGGGATCTTCGGAGCCCATGGCTTCGGGCGGACAATCCGGGCTGGCGGCGTTGACCGCATCATGCCACCAGATGTCTCTGTGCTCGTGCCAGGCCACGTTGCCACCGGTGCGCTTGAGGACGATCACCTTGCTGACCTTGGTATCCGGGTGGGTAAGGGCCTCATCCACGTTCTTCTTGAGGGGGATGGGGCGACCGCCTCGCAACCCCTCATCGGCGGTGATGACGACGGAGGCGCCGGAGTCGATGATGCGGCCCGAGAGCGCCTCCGGCGAGAAGCCGCCGAAGACGATGCTGTGCACGGCCCCGATGCGGGTACAGGCCAGCATGGCGATGGCCGCCTCCGGCACCATGGGCATATAAAGGCAGACCATGTGGCCACGCTTGACCCCCTGGGCTTTGAGCACGTTGGCAAACTTGCATACTTCGGCGTGCAGTTCGCGATAGGTGATCTTGCGATCTTCGGCCGGGTTGTCCCCTTCCCAGATGATGGCGACCTTGTCGCCGCGCTCGCTCAGATGGCGATCCAGGCAGTTGACCGAGACGTTGAGCAGGCCATCCTCATACCACTTGATGGAGACGTGGCCCGGATCGTAGGAGGTGTTCTTGACGCGGGTGTAGGGGGTCATCCAGTCGAGGATCTTGCCCTGCTCCCCCCAGAAGGCGTCCGGATCCTGCACCGATGCCTGATACATGGCTTCATAACCTTCCTTGTCCAGCAGGGCGCCGTTGCCGATGTGGGCCTTGACCGGGTAGACCTTGCTCTCGCTCATCTCTCACTCCTGTGAATACATTTTCTTAATGATTGAGTAACAACTTATACCTTTGGTTCCCGAGGGCAATTAGACTTTTGGATAGCGACGAAGATAGCGGGCGGGAAGCCATGATGATGAAGCAGAAGGGAGCCATGGGCTCCCTTCTTTGCTTGCGTGGTGGCGCGGCCAAGGCTCAATGGCGGAAGGGGAGCAGGGGAGGCAGGCTGGGTTCTGGCAGGGGATGGCTGAACAGGTAGCCTTGTCCCTCTTCGCAACGCAGGGATTGCAGGAACTGGCGCTGGGGCTGGGTTTCTATGCCTTCCGCCGTGACGGCCATGCCGAGGGAGCTGGCCAGCTGGACTATGGTACGGCACAGCTCGCGGCTGTGCTTGTCGTCGGGCAACGCCTGGACGAAGGCCCTGTCTATCTTGATGCGATCGATGGGCAGGCTCCTGAGCAGGCTCAGGGAGGAGAAACCGGTGCCGAAGTCGTCGATGGCGATCTGCACCCCCAGCGCCTTGAGACGGGTGAAGAGCCGCAGACTGTGATCCACGCTCTGGATGATGCTCTCGGTCACCTCGATCTCCAGCCGCTCGGCAGGAAAACCGGTCTCGGCCAGAATGGCTGTCACCCGCTCCACGTAGTCGTGGGAGCGCATCTCCCTGACCGACACATTGACCGAGAGCCGGGGCACGGCGCGCCCTTCTGCCAGCCACTGCTGACCTTGCTGGCAGGCGGTGCGCATCACCCATTCGCCCAGTGGTTCGATGAGACCGCACTCCTCTGCCACCGGAATGAAACGGTCCGGGGATATCATGCCAAGGCTGGGATGCTGCCAGCGGATCAGGGCCTCCAGGCCGCTGAGATGACCATCCGCCAGATCCGTCATGGGTTGGTAGAGCAGGCGAAACTCTTGCTGCTCAATGGCCTTGAGCAGTCCCTGCTCCAGCAGCATCCGCTCCCTGGTCTGTGCCGTCATGTCGGGAGAGTGGAACAGATAGCCGTTGCGGCCACGGCGCTTGGCTTCATGCATGGCGTTGTCCGCCGCGCTGATGAGGCTGTCCGGGGTCTGGCCATGCTCCGGATAGAGGGAGATGCCGATGCTGGCGGAGAGCCTCACCCGCTCCTGGCCGATGTCGGCGGGATCGTGCAGCCTGCGTTGTAACCCCTTGATGATACCCAGCAGATCCTGGGTCTCTCTGATGGCGGGCAGCAACACCAGAAATTCGTCTGCCCCCAGCCGGATGGCGATGTCTCCGGGGCGCAGGCAGTGGCGAATGCGGTCTGCCGACAGCTTGAGCAGCAGATCGCCGGCACTGTGCCCCAGGTTGTCGTTGATGAGCTTGAAGCCGTCGAGATCGATGAACAGCAGCGCCAGGACGTGGTGGTTCACCCTGGCCGTCTCTATCTCCAGGGTGAGGCGCTCTTGCAGCAGATGGCGATTGCCGAGATCGGTGAGGGGATCGTAATAGGAGAGGTGCTGCAAGCGGGCTTCGGCCTGATAGAGACGCAGTGCATGGCGGTGGGTCATCTCCTGCAGGTCGGGTGACGCGGGTGCGTCGAGGTGGGGGCCTGTCTGTGCGGACTCCCTCATCACGAGGACGATGCCATTGAAGGTGCCCTCCTCATCCAGCACGGAGCTGACGCTCACTTGCCAGCGTGCGGGGGAGGCCGCGCGGGAGAGACCGACCGTCTCCACCTCAAATGCGCATCGGGGGGCCCCTCGTCGCAGTTGCTGAAACAGCGGGAGCAGCTGGGGAGTCTGGGCAGGGACAATGTCGAACAGCGTCTTGCCCGGGTGCTCTGCCCGCGCGAGGCCGGTCAGTTCGGCAAAGCGTCCGTTGACGTCGCGACACCTGAATTCGTGATCGAAGACCCCAATCCCGACGGGCGCCTGGGCGAACAGCTGTTGCAACTCGTGGGGAGAGAGCGGGCCTGACAAATGCCGTGTCGGAACCGATTCGGGCAGCACTTTTTCCATGGAGGCTCCTGAATTGATTGCTTTGTCATTTGGACGACTGTGTCAGTATGGCAGGAAGTGTCAGGAGAGAAAGAAAGTGTGAGAAGGGTGTGAAATCAACAAGATGTCAGCCTTTCTGGCGGCCAAACGCCTGGATCCCGCGAACCAATACCAGCCAGCCCACCAGATGAAACGGCAACGCCATGGCGTAGAGCACCAGCCAGTGGCTCTCGGTGCCGCTGCTGTTGATGAAATCTGTCCAGGCGGCGAGCAGGGCCAACATGCCCGCTATCTGGAAACGGCGACGCAGCACCACTTCCACCCCGAGATTGGCGAGGTAGAGGGTCAGCAGGATGCCGGCAAAGCCGGTGAGCTGGGCGGTGCCGTAGAGCGCGCGGTCCGGGTTGAACAGCAGCGTCACGAGGGGAGTGAGACCCTGATCCAGCGGGATCAGGGCCAGCAGCCAGCATGCGATAAGAAGCAGGGCTGTCTTCATGCCGGGCTCAGTCGGCGGACGGTGCCGGTTTGACCAGGGAGAGGTAGTTGGCGTCCATCTTGAGGAACACCCCCAGCAGGCGGGCACTGGCACCGTAGAAGCCAAACGTGTCGGCGGCCCGGCAGGCCTGCTCGAAGCGCTCGAACCAGCCCAGCAGGTGGCCGTGCAGCAGGGACTCCTGCTCGCCAAGCCACGCCTCGCGCTGGTCGGCGGTGGTCGACTCGGCGGCGCGGATGATGAGGCTGCCCATCAGATCCAGCTCGATGGCCAGATGATCGGCAGGCTCATTGTATTTGTCGCTGACGTTGATGCCGAGGCGATCGAGGCGTGCCTGCATCTCGGTCATGGGGGCCTGCATCAGCTGCTGGCCTTCGCCCCGGTAGAGGGATTCGTAGGGCAGGGCACCCTGCCCGGGAGCGCTCAGGAACAGGCCTGCAAAGTCGGCGGCCAGGGCCGTCTGGCGCTCGGGGCGCACCAGCAGGCGGGCGATGGCGTCGTTGAGCTCGGCCACGGCTTCGCGCATGGGATCGAGGGTGGAGAGGCTCTTCAAGAAGCTGCGCACGTCATAGGTGTCGTATTCAGCGATCTGTGCATCACTGAGTTCGGCAGCAAACAGGGTGGAAAACCACCAGTAAAGCTCGGCCCGGCGTTCGCTGGTCGCCATGAATTCCTGCATTTTTCCTCCGTGGATGACAATCGGGAGCCTTGATGGCCCCCGATTCTAACGACTTTAAAAATAAAGGAAACTCATGGGGCCTTTTGGCCGGATAGCGCCAGGAGAGGGGGGCGCTATCGCGGGATCGCCGTGGGCGACGAGGAGGCCGACTTACTCCTCGACGCGATAGAGCACCTGCTTGCAACGGGGGCAGATGTGCTGGCGGCGGTAATCCATCTGGTGCACCAGGCCGACTTCCCGCTGCTGATGATGACCGCAATGGATGCAGAAAATGAGATCCCCGTCGGCGGCGCCGGGGTGGGCCGCCAGGTATTGCTCCCGGGTGGGAAGTGTCTCCCAGTTGGCGGTGCAGGCACCCTTGCGGCTGCCGGTGTAGTAGACCCAGTAGAAGAGAGCGAAGACCGCGACAATCACGAACAGCATCAGATGATCCATCATGGCGTTTCCCCTTGTGTTCCGGGATCGCAGGGAGCGACACCCGCTCGTGCAGATGTCCCATGGCCTAAAGATGTTATCTGTTAGTAAATGCTATATCCATGATCTGGCTCTGGTTTTCATCGCTTTGCCCGGGAAGCGGGGGCGATGGCTGGAGCCGGATTGCGGGTGTGGGGAGGCCGGGGGGATGAGCGAAGCCAGGGGGCGGGATTCGAAATTTGCGACGTATTTTACATTTTATAAACAATTTTTTGGGTGGTTGGACTGTCTCTTTGATCCAGCTCACGTTACAATGCGCGGGCCCACTTCACCTATCGCGCAAACGATTTTCAGGAGATAAACGGATGTTGAAACGTGACATGACCATCGCCGGCTATGATCCAGAGCTGTGGCAGGCCATCACAGACGAGACCCGTCGTCAGGAAGAGCACATCGAGCTGATTGCGTCCGAGAACTACACCAGCCCCCGCGTCATGGAAGCCCAGGGCTCCCAGTTGACCAACAAGTACGCCGAAGGCTACCCGGCCAAGCGTTACTACGGCGGTTGCGAGTATGTGGATGTGGTTGAAACCCTGGCCATCGAGCGCGCCAAAGAGCTGTTCGGTGCCACCTACGCCAACGTGCAGCCGCACTCCGGCTCCCAGGCTAACAGCGCCGTCTACATGGCCCTGCTGCAACCGGGCGACACCGTCCTCGGCATGAACCTGGCCCACGGCGGTCACCTGACCCACGGCTCCCCCGTCAACTTCTCCGGCAAGCTGTACAACATCATCCCCTACGGCATCGACGAGTCCGGCAAGATCGACTACGACGAGATGGAGCGCCTGGCCGTTGAGCACAAGCCGAAGATGATGATCGGTGGCTTCTCCGCCTACTCCGGCATCGTCGACTGGGCCCGCATGCGCGAAATCGCCGACAAGATCGGTGCCTACCTGTTCGTGGACATGGCCCACGTAGCCGGTCTGATTGCCGCTGGCGTCTACCCGAACCCGGTGCCCCACGCTCACGTGGTCACCTCCACCACCCACAAGACCCTGGCCGGTCCGCGCGGTGGTCTGATCCTCTCCGCCGCCGACGACGAAGATCTGTACAAGAAGCTGAACTCCGCCGTCTTCCCGGGTGGTCAGGGCGGCCCGCTGATGCACGTCATCGCCGGCAAGGCTGTAGCCTTCAAGGAAGCGCTGGAGCCCGAGTTCAAGACCTACCAGGCCCAGGTCGTGAAGAACGCCAAGGCCATGGCGGCGACCTTTATCGAGCGCGGCTACAAGATCGTCTCCGGCGGTACCGACAACCATCTGATGCTGGTTGACCTGATCGGTCGCGAGCTGACCGGCAAAGATGCCGACGCAGCCCTCGGCAAGGCCAACATCACCGTCAACAAGAACTCCGTACCGAACGACCCGCGTTCCCCGTTCGTGACCTCCGGCGTGCGTATCGGCACCCCGGCCATCACCCGCCGCGGCTTCAAGGAAGCCGAGTCCATCCAGTTGGCCAACTGGATCTGCGACGTGCTGGACAGCCACGACAACGAAGAAGTGCTGGCGACCGTGCGCGAGAAGGTGCTGGACATCTGCCGCCGCTTCCCGGTCTACGCATAATCAGCCTGACCTTCAGGTTGAAGACCAATGCCACCCTCGGGTGGCATTGTTTTTTGCAGCGTCTGGCAAGATGAGACAGAGGTGATCATGTGCGATGACATGGAAGAGGACGTGCTGGAGGCGTCACTGCGGCAGACGGTTCGAACCCAGTACCACTTTCGCGCCAGCGAACAGGGGCTGCTGGCCTGGGATGTGCGCCGCTTGATCCGGCTGAGCCGCAACCTGCCGGTGCAGGCGGTGGCACTCGGCGAGATTGCCGAGCTTGACCGCGACCACTGGTACGGCCATGGCGACGCCACGCCCACGGTGCGCAGCGTGGTGGCGCATTGCCAGCTCATGATGGCGGCGGATCTCGCCTATCCCATCCTGCTGGACAGCGCCGGTCGGGTGATGGATGGCATGCACCGGGTGGGCAAGGCGCTGATGCTGGGCCACAGCCATGTGGCTGCTCGCCGGTTCGCGGCGGATCCTGCCCCCGATTACCAGGATTGCGACCCCGAGGCGTTGCCCTATGACGACTGAGTCCTGCCCGAAGGTCTGGCTGGTTGTCCCTTGTTTTCATGGGCTTTTACCGGCTCTGGATGGCCGTGTTACACTGGCCGGCCTAGCGCCAGCCCCCGGGGCCCGCGCCCATTTTCATCCACACCGGAGGTCAGATGCATTGCCCTTTCTGTAGTGCCGTTGATACCAAGGTGATCGATTCCCGTCTGGTGGCCGAGGGCCATCAGGTGCGCCGCCGTCGCGAATGCCTGCTCTGTCACGAGCGTTTTACCACCTTCGAAATGGCCGAACTGGTCATGCCCCGCGTCATCAAGTCCAACGGCTCCCGCGAGCCCTTCAACGAAGACAAGCTGCGTGCCGGCATTCTGCGGGCGCTGGAGAAGCGGCCGGTGAGCATGGAGGCCATCGAGAAGGCGGTCAACCACATCAAGTCCCGCCTGCGGGCCACCGGTGAGCGCGAGGTGGCCTCCCAGCTGGTGGGCAATCTGGTGATGGATGAGCTCAAGAGCCTGGACAAGGTGGCCTACATCCGCTTTGCCTCCGTCTACCGCAGCTTTGAAGACATTCGCGAATTCGGAGAAGAGATCGCCAAGCTGGAGAAGTAACGTCGGCCTGTCGCTCCCTATGTGAATAAGAGAGGGGCTGCCGTTGCGGCAGCGCCAGTTGTCACACCAGTGAGACATCTAGATAGCGCATCGTTGCACTGGTGAAAAAGTATGAGGGCGTGCGGCCGCATCCTGCGATGTGTGTGCCCGTCGCCATGGCGTCAGGTGCCATGGCCGATCTGCCCGAGAAGGCGTGCGGCAAGCGCGTACACCCTATTTTCTTGTCCCATCGGATGGCCGTGCCACGGGGGACAGGTTGCTGGACACAGGAGCCCGGATGTTTAGTCAAGACGATTACCAATGGATGAGCCGGGCCCTCGAACTGGCCCGGCGCGGCCGTTACACCACGGCCCCCAACCCCTGCGTCGGCGCCGTGCTGGTGAAGGCCGGCGTGGTGGTGGGGGAGGGCTGGCACAAGCGGGCCGGTGAGCCCCATGCCGAGGTCTATGCCCTGCACGCGGCAGGGGAAGAGGCCCGCGGTGCCACCGCCTATGTGACCCTGGAGCCCTGCTCCCATCACGGTCGCACACCCCCCTGCGCCGAGGCGCTTATCAAGGCCGGGGTGACCCGGGTGGTGGCTGCCATGGTGGATCCCAATCCCCAGGTGGGCGGGCGCGGCCTGCGGATGCTCTCCGAGGCGGGGATCAAGACCGATTTCGGCCTGCTGGCCGCGGAAGCCGAGGCCCTCAATCCCGGTTTCTTCAAGCGGATGCGCACCGCGTTTCCGCTGGTGACGGTCAAGCTGGGGGCGAGCCTGGATGGTCGCACCGCCATGGCGAGTGGCGAGAGCCAGTGGATCACCTCTGCGGAGGCGCGCCGGGACGTGCAGCGGCTGCGGGCCCGTCACGATGCGGTCCTCTCCAGCGCCGAGACCGTGCTGGCAGATGGCGCCTCCCTCACCGTGCGCTGGGACGAGCTGCCCCCCTCGGTCAAGGCGGTCTATCCCAAAGAGACCCTGCGCCAGCCACTGCGGGTCATCGTGGATTCGCAAAACCGGCTCACCCCGGATCTGCCCCTGTTCCAGAGCGAGAGCCCGGTACTGCTGGCCCGCCACAAGGCATCCGGTGAGTGGCCCGCCTGGGTGCAGCAGCTGGAGGTGCCGCTGCTGGATGGCAAGCTGGATCTGGTCAGCCTCTTCATGCTGCTGGCCAAACAGAACGTCAACTCGGTACTGGTGGAGGTGGGGCCGCGGCTGTGCGGCGCCCTGCTGGAGAAGGGGCTGGTGGACGAGCTGGTGCTCTATCAGGCGCCCAAACTGATGGGGGATGAGGGGCGCGGCCTGTTCCATCTGCCGGGGCTGACCCGGCTGTTCCAGGCCCCCAAACTCAACCTCAAGGATGTGCGCATGCTTGGCCAGGATATTCGCATCACTGCGAAAATAGCCTGATTTTTCAATGTTCACGGGGGCATCCATCGCCCCCGTCATCAGCAAGGTGATCTGCATGTTTACCGGAATTATCGAAGCGGTGGGAACCCTGGCCGAGCTGCGTCGCCAGGGGGAGGACATGGCCCTCACCGTGCACGCGCCTACCCTGGACTTCAGTGACGTCAAGCTGGGCGACTCCATCGCCACCAACGGCGTCTGCCTCACCGTGGTGGCGCTCGGGGATCACAGCTATACCGCCGACGTCTCCCTGGAGACCCTCTCCCGCACCGGTTTTTCTGCCGCCAAGGTAGGGGATCCGGTCAACCTCGAGAAGGCGCTGATGCCCACCTCCCGCCTCGGCGGCCACCTGGTCTCCGGCCACGTGGACGGCATCGGCGAGGTGAAGAGCAAATCGTCCAGCGGCCGCGCCATCGAATACTGGATCAAGGCGCCGGGGGAGCTCTCCCGCTACATCGCCGAGAAGGGGTCGATTGCGGTGGATGGCATCAGCCTCACCGTCAATGCGGTTCAGGGGGATCTGTTCCGGCTGACCATCGTGCCCCACACCGCCCAGGAGACAACCATCGCCCGCTGGAAACCCGGCTACCGGGTTAACCTCGAGGTGGACCAGATAGCCCGCTATCTGGAGCGGCTGATGACGGGCAAGCGCGAGGAGAGCAGTGCCTCTACCCTGACCCTGGAGAAGCTGGCCCAGTCCGGATTCTTGTGAGCCGTTTTGACGGGAAAACGCGGTTCTGTGATCCCGCGCGGATTGAAACGGGGCCGCGTGCCCCCATCTAGAGCACAATACGCAGTATCAAGTCGAGCCGACTGGCTCAATCCCCAAGCATGTTGATGGAGTAGCCCATGGCGCTGAGCACGACCCAGGAAATCATTGCCGATATCAAGGCTGGCAAGATGGTGATCCTGATGGATGACGAAGACAGGGAGAACGAAGGGGACCTGATCATGGCCGCCTCCTGTGTCCGCCCGGAAGACATCAACTTCATGGCGCGCTACGGTCGTGGCCTCATCTGCCTGACCCTGACCCGGGATCGCTGCAAGCAGCTGGCGCTGCCGCTGATGGTCGATCGCAACAATGCCCAGTTCTCCACCGCCTTCACCGTCTCCATCGAGGCGGCGGAAGGGGTGACCACCGGCATCTCCGCCGCCGACCGCGCCGTCACCGTGCAGGCTGCGGTGGCGCCCCATGCCAAGGCCGCCGATCTGGTGCAGCCCGGCCACATCTTCCCGCTGATGGCGCAGGATGGCGGCGTGCTGACCCGCGCCGGCCACACCGAAGCGGGCTGCGATCTTGCCCGGCTGGCCGGCTTCGAGCCTGCCTCCGTCATCGTCGAGATCCTCAACGAAGACGGCACCATGGCCCGGCGCCCGGATCTCGAGATCTTCGCCGAGCAGCACGGCATCAAGCTCGGCACCATTGCCGACCTTATCGAATACCGCAACCAGCACGAGACCACGGTAGAGAAAGTGGCCGAGTGCAAGTTGCCCACCGAATACGGCGAGTTCGACCTCGTCACCTTCCGCGACACCATCGACAACCAGGTCCACTTCGCCCTGAAGAAAGGGGACGTGAAGGCCGACCAGCCGACCCTGGTACGGGTGCACCTGCACGACGTGCTGAGCGATCTGCTGCTCACCGACCGCCACAGCGCCCGCAGCTGGCCGCTGCCCAAATCCATGGCCCGCATCGCCGACGAGGGCGGGGTGCTGGTGATCCTGGGGGCGGAAGCCCATGGCGCCGAGCTGCTGGCCCGGGTCAAGGGTTTTGAAGCCGCCGACAAGGGGCTGGCACCGGAAGGGGCCAAGTGGCAGGGCACCTCGCGCCGGGTCGGCGTCGGTTCCCAGATCCTCAAGGCGCTGGGGGTCGGCAAGATGCGCCTGTTGAGCTCTCCCAAGAAGTACCATGCCCTCGGTGGCTTTGGTCTGGAAGTGGTGGAGTACGTCGGCGAGTAAGCGCTGCGTACGGTTGAATTCATCACCATGGCCGCCCGTTGCGGCCATGGTTTTTTGTCGCGGCTCTGTTGTGCTAGAATGCGTGCACTTTTGAGCCCGGCCCCTAATTGATTGCACAGAGACAGGATTTCCAATGAAGATTATCGAAGGAAATATCGCCGCTCCCGAGGCGCGTGTTGCTATTGTCGTTGCCCGTTTCAACAGCTTCATCAATGACAGCCTGGTGAACGGCGCGCTGGACGTGCTGAAGCGTCAAGGTCAGGTCCAGGAGAGCAATCTGACCCTGGTGCGTGTACCGGGGGCCGTCGAAATTCCCCTGGCGGCCAAGAAGCTGGCCAAGAGCGGTCAATACGACGCCATCGTCGCACTCGGCACCGTCATCCGCGGCGGTACCTACCACTTTGAACTGGTAGCGAGCGAGAACGGCAAGGGTCTGGCCCAGGTAATGATGGAATACGACATTCCCGTTGCCTTCGGCGTGCTGACCACCGAAAACATTGAACAAGCCATCGAACGCGCCGGTACCAAGGCGGGTAACAAAGGTGCAGAGGCTGCACTGAGCGCGCTCGAAATGATCAACGTCCTGAAACAACTGGACGTGTAACGAGGAGAAATGCATTGAAACCGTCCGAGCGCCGTAAGGCCCGCCATTGCGCCACCCAGGCCATCTACCAGTGGCAGATGACCCAGGCCAACGTGGGCGACATCGAAGAGCAGTTCAAGATCGATCAGGACACCAAGGGTGTGGACCTGAACTATTTCCGCGATCTGCTGTTCGGGGTAGCGGTCCACTGCAACGAGCTGGACAAGGTGTTCGCGCCTTTCCTCTCCCGTCCGCTGGAAGAAGTGGACATGGTGGACAAGGCGATCCTGCGTCTGGCGACCTACGAGCTGACCCGTCGTGAAGATGTGCCGCCGCGCGTGGTGATCAACGAAGCGATCGAGCTGGCCAAAGCCTTCGCCGCCGATGACAGCCACAAGTTTGTCAACGGCGTCCTGGACAAGGTGATCAAGACGCTGCCCAAGCGCTGATCCTGCTGTCCGTCAGCAATTAAGAGAGGAGCCAGCTTATTGCTGGCTTTTTACTGTATGGGTGAATTTGAGCTGATTGAGAAGTACTTCAAGGTCCCCCACGCCCGCAAGGACGTGGTGATGGGCCCTGGAGATGACTGTGCCCTGCTGACCCTGCCCCCCGACGCCCAGTTGGCGGTGAGCACGGACACCCTGGTGAGCGGCGTGCACTTCTTCCCCGACATGGATCCGGTGGATCTCGGCTACAAGGCGTTGGCGGTCAATCTCTCCGATCTGGCCGCCATGGGTGCCGAGCCGCGCTGGGTCTCCCTGGCCCTGACCCTGCCCGCCATCAACGAGCGCTGGGTCGCCGGTTTCGCCGAAGGGTTCCTCGAGCTCGCCGAGTACTACAACGTGGCGCTGGTGGGGGGGGACATGACCCGCGGGCCCCTCTCCATCACCGTCTCGGTGAAAGGATCGGTCCCGGCAGGTCGCGCCCTGCTGCGCAGCGGCGCCAAGGCCGGTGACGGGGTCTACGTGACCGGTACCCTGGGAGATGCCGCCCTGGCGCTCTCCCACCTGCTGGGCAAGCGCACCCTCAACGAGAACCAGCTGGCGGCCGTGCTGCCGCGCCTCGACCATCCCCATCCCCGCATCCTGGCCGGTCAGGCCCTGCGCGGGCTGGCCAGCAGCGCCCTGGATCTCTCCGACGGCCTGGCGTCTGATCTCGGCCATATCCTCAAGGCGTCCGGCGTGCGGGCCCAGATCGATCTCAACCTGCTGCCCCTCTCCCCCGTGTTGCAGGATGCAGTGCCGGCCATGGATGCCTGGCAGCTGGCCCTGGCCGGGGGCGACGACTACGAGCTCTGCTTCACCGTGCCCCAGGAGCATCACGGCGCCCTGGACACGGCGCTGGCCAATTGTGGCGTGAAGTTCACCCGCATCGGTCGCATCCTGGCCGGGGAGCCTGGTATCGACTACCTGCAGGACGAACAACCCGTCGAACTGCACCTCAAGGGCTGGGATCACTTCGCATGATGTCTTTCAAGATAAAGCCCGAACTGACGCGGCTGAGCCTTAAAAACCCGCTCCACTTCCTGGCGGTTGGGTTTGGCTCCGGCCTTTCCCCCAAGGCGCCGGGCACCATGGGGACCCTGGCAGCCATCCCGCTCTATCTCTTGGTGAGCGGGCTGCCGACCTCCTGGTTCATCGCCCTGCTGGTGGTGGGTTTCGTGGCGGGCATCCGCATCTGCCAGAGCGCCACCGACGCCATCGGGATGCCGGATCACGGGGCTATCGTCTGGGACGAGGTCATCGGATTCGGGGTCACCATGATTGCGGCCCCGGCCGGCTGGGAGTGGGTGCTGGCGGGTTTCGTGCTGTTTCGCCTGTTCGACGTGCTCAAGCCCTGGCCCATCTCCTGGTTCGATCGCCGCATTCACGGCGGGCTTGGCATCATGCTGGACGATCTCATTGCCGGCCTGTTCGCCCTGGCCTGCATGCAACTGCTTGCCCACTGGTGAGGGGAGGCGGCTCCCGAACGCCCGTCTCGTTGTTTTTTCACTCCTCTCCTCTTGCAAAGAGGTCGGATATACCGCACACGCAGGCCCTGAGGGGCCTGCGTTTTTTTGTATGCAATCCCTCCCGGCTTGCCGTGCCGGCGGGCCTGTGGCCCAGGTTGATCCTTCTGCATTGTCCCTATTTAGCTCTGCCTATTTTTCCTTACTCCAGATATGCTGCCGTCAAAAAATCATTTCACATAAATATTCACTACTCATTCGAGGCTGGTCAGCATAATGCTGATAGTGAATAAGATGGTTTGTTGCTATTTTGTTGAAACATAATTGGTTGATGGTCTCGCATTGCCAGCGTAATCTCTGGTAATGTGACTTTTATCGACATTTTAACCCCAGGGTGTCGGCATTCTCTGGGCAAAGTATTGCGAAATTGTATAACTGGATCATTTACACCCGCGGGCAAACCGACTAACTTACTCGCGGGTTATTCCAAAAAAATGCAAAAAACCCGCCCGGATCGCTGGTTTGGCTGCCTCATGGATTGAGCGTTAATTACACAACAACGGCTCTCGAGCAGTACCAAGGCACAACCAGCATCTGCGGCTGATTTACGGACGAATTATTTGGGACGGATGTCCCCCGCAGAGGTAACCATGTCCTTGCTTGAAGTCAAAAACTTGCGGATCGAGTACCCCTCCCGCTACGGGGTGCTTGCCGCGGTCAAGGATCTCTCTTTTTCTGTTGAAAAGGGCGAGATCGTCGGCGTCGTCGGTGAGTCCGGCGCTGGCAAATCCACCATCGGCAACGCCGTCATCGATCTGTTGAGCCCGCCCGGTCGCATCGCCCGTGGCGATATCTACCTGAACGGCGAGCTCATCTCCGGCAAGAGCCAGAACGAGATGCGGGCCATTCGCGGCTCGCGCATCGGTTTCATCTTCCAGGATCCCATGACCTCCCTCAATCCGCTGTTCACCGTGGAGCAGCAGCTGGTGGAGACCATCCTCGCCAACACCGACCTGTCCCGCGAGGCGGCCTTTGCCAAGGCCCTCGAGCTGATGGGGGCGGTGGGGATCCCGAACCCGGACGTGCGCATCAAGCAGTATCCTCACCAGTTCTCCGGTGGCATGCGCCAGCGGGTGGTGATCGCCATCGCCCTCTCCGGGGATCCCGAGCTCATCATCGCCGATGAGCCGACCACGGCGCTGGACGTCTCCATCCAGGATCAGATCCTCCAGCTCATCCGCAACCTGTGCAAAGAGCGCCAGGTAGGCTGCATGCTGGTGACCCATGACATGGGGGTGGTCTCCAACGTCACCGACAAGGTGGCGGTGATGTACCGCGGCGATCTGGTGGAGTTCGGCACCACGGAACAGGTGCTGGGCCGCCCCAATCACCCCTATACCCGCAGCCTCATCTCGGCGGTGCCCCGCTCGGATGTGAAGCTGGTGCGCTTCCCCCTGGTCTCCTATATCGAGGATGCCGGTGCGGCGGATACCAGCATCGATCTCAAAACCCACTGGCTCGGCCAGAGTCAGGACGAGCGCACCTATGAAGGCGCGCTGTTGCGGGTGGAGAACGTGGATCTGAAGTTCGTCACCAAGGATTCCATCTTCCCGAGCCGCCGCCAGTACGTGCGCGCCTGCAACAACATCAGCTTCGAGATCTTCGAGGGTGAGACTTTCGGTCTGGTGGGGGAGTCGGGCTCCGGCAAGTCCACCATCGCCCGTGCCATCACCGGGCTCTATCCGCCCGACACCGGCAAGATTGTCTTCGAGGGGATCGATCTCACCGCCCTGAAAGGGGAGCACGAGCGTCGCCCCCTGCGCCGCCAGATGCAGATGGTGTTCCAGAATCCCTACTCTTCGATGAACCCGCGCATGAAGGTGCGTGACATCATCGCCGAGCCGATCCGCTTCCACCGCCTCGCCGAGAGTGAGCGGCAGATAGAGCAGATCGTCGGGGACCTGCTGGATCACGTGGGCCTGGGCCGCGGCGCCGGGGTCAAGTATCCCCACGAATTCTCCGGTGGTCAGCGCCAGCGCATCTCCATTGCCCGCGCCCTGGCGACTCGCCCGCGCTTCCTCATCTGCGACGAGCCCACCTCGGCGCTGGATGTCTCGGTGCAGGCCCAGATCCTCAACCTGCTCAAAGACTTGCAACAGGAGCTTGGGCTCACCATGCTGTTCATCAGTCACGATCTGCCGGTCATCCGCCAGATGTGCGACCGCATCGGTGTGATGCAGCACGGTCATCTGGTGGAAGTGGCCGAGACCGAGAAACTGTTCACCAATGCCGAGCATGAGTACAGCCGCAAGCTGATCTCCCTCATGCCGGAATTCAAGGGAATGTCCCGCGAGGGGCTGGAAATCGCAAGCTAGGAAAGCACCGGTTCGCCGGTTTGTCTGTCAATAAAAAGCCAAAAGCATGGAGAAAGACATGAAGAAAGGATTATCCAAGATCGCCATGGCGCTGTTCGCCGCTGGTCTCGCGTTCAACGTTTCTGCTGCCGACATCAAGGTCGCCGTCGCGTCCGACGCCACCTCGCTGGACCCGCAGGAGCAGCTCTCCGGTCAGACCCTGGAGATGTCTCACCTGGTGTTCGACCCCCTGATGCGTTACACCCAGGATCTGCAGTTCGAGCCGCGTCTGGCCGAGAAGTATGAGCGCATCGACGACAAGACCGTCCGTTTCCACCTGCGCAAGGGTGTGAAGTTCCACTCCGGCAACGACTTCACCGCCGATGACGTGGTATGGACCGTCAACCGTCTGAAGGCCTCCCCGGACTTCAAGGCGATCTTCGACCCCATCGCCGAAGCCAAGAAGGTGGATGATTTCACCGTGGATCTCGTCACCGCCAAGCCGTTCCCGCTGGTGCTGCAGACCGTCACCTACATCTTCCCGATGGACTCCAAGTTCTATAGCGGCAAGACCGAGGCGGGCAAGGACAAGGCTGAGATCGTGAAGAACGGTGACTCCTTCGCCTCCACCAATGTCTCCGGTACCGGTCCGTTCAGCGTCAAGTTCCGCGAGCAGGGCGTGAAGCTGGAATACGTGCGCAACGCCAACTACTGGGACAAGGCCTCCAAGGGCAACGTCGAAAACCTGACCGTGGTACCGATCAAGGAAGACGCCACCCGTGTTGCAGCCCTGCTGGGCGGCGACGTGGACATGATCTACCCGGTTGCCCCGAACGATCTGGAGCGCGTGAAGAACGGCAAGGATTCCCAGCTGGTCACCCTGTCCGGTACCCGTGCCATCATCATCGAGCTGAACCAGAACACCAACCCGGCGCTGAAAGACAAGCGCGTGCGTCAGGCGATCAACTACGCCATCAACCAGGTGGGCATCGTCGACAAGATCAACAAGGGCTTCGGTACCCCGGCCGGCCAGCTGAGCCCGAAAGGCTACGCAGGCTACAACGAGGCGCTCAAGCCCCAGTATGATCTGGCCAAGGCCAAGGAGCTGATGAAGGAAGCCGGTTACGAGAAGGGCTTCAAGATGAGCTTCATCTCCCCGGCTGCCCGCTACGTCAACGACGTCAAGATTGCCCAGGCCGTCTCCGCCATGCTGTCCAAGATCAACATCAAGGTGGATCTGAAGACCATGCCGGTGGCCCAGTACTGGCCGGAGTTTGACAAGTGCGCCGCTGACATGCAGCTGATCGGCTGGCACTCCGACACCGAAGACAGTGCGAACTTCTTCGAGTTCCTGACCTTCACCAAGGATGCCAAGACCGGCATGGGTCAGTACAACTGCGGCGGTTATGCCAACGCGGAAGCTGACAAGATGGTGATGGAAGCCAACACCGAGACCGATCCTGCCAAGCGTGCCGCCATCCTGCAGAAGGTGGAAGCCATGCTGATCGACGACGCTGCCTATGTGCCGCTGCACTGGGAAGACCTGGCCTACGGTGCCAAGAAGAACGTCGACATCAAGCCGGTGGTCAACGTGATGAACTTCCCTTATCTGGGTGACCTGGTGGTCAACAAGTAAGCGAAGCGTTTAAGGAAGGACCCGGCGGGGCACCCATGGTTGCCCCGCCATTAACAGAAGCCTGTGCCAAGACACAGGCCACGTAGAAGGACAAGCATGTTTACATTCCTGCTGAAACGGTTCTATCAGGCCGTGATAGTGATGTTCGTCATCAGCCTGGTCGCCTTCTCCATCCAGGACAACCTGGGGGATCCGCTGCGCGAGCTGGTGGGACAATCCGTCTCCGAGTCCGTGCGCCAGGAGCTGCGCGACAAAATGGGACTCAATGATCCCTTCCTCGTGAAATACAGCCGCTTCTTGAAGAACGCGGTACACGGGGATCTGGGCACTTCCTATTTCTTCAAGCGACCAGCCCTCGAGGTTATCCTCGACAAGCTGGTGGCTACCCTTGAGCTGGTGTTTGCCGCCGCGCTCATCATCGTCGTGGTCTCCATTCCGCTGGGGGTTTATTCGGCGATAAGACCGCGCAGTTTCCTGACCAAGCTCATCATGGCGGTGAGCAGCATCGGCATCTCGATCCCGGTCTTCCTGACCGCCATCATGTTGATGTACCTCTTCTCCATCCAGCTGGGCTGGCTGCCGGCCTATGGCCGTGGCGAGACTTACAACCTGCTGGGCTGGGAGTCGGGATTCTTTACCTGGGACGGTATCCTGCACCTGGTGCTGCCTGCGGTCTCCCTCTCCTCCATCATGCTGCCGCTGTTCATCCGGCTGGTGCGCTCGGAGATGCTGGAGCAGCTCTCCTCCGAGTACGTCAAGTTTGCCCGTGCCAAGGGGCTGGACAACAACAAGGTCTACTACCAGCACGCCCTGAAGAACACCATGCTGCCGGTCATCACGGTGGGCGGTGTGCAGATCGGGACCATGGTGGCCTACACCATCTTGACCGAGAGCGTGTTCCAGTGGCCGGGGACCGGCTTCCTCTTCCTTGAGGCGATCCACCGGGTCGATACGCCGCTGATCACCGCCTACGTCATCTTCGTGGGCCTGATCTTCGTGGTGACCAATACCCTGGTCGACCTGCTCTACGGGCTGATCAACCCGACCGTCAACCTGACCGCCAAGGGGTAACAGATGACTAATGCTGTAACTGCAAGCCCAAGCCGTTGGGCACGCTTCAAAAATTCCGACATCGTCTACTACTTCCTGCGGGACAAGGTAGCCATGTTCAGCTTCGCGGTGTTTGTGGTCTTCGTGCTGGCGGCCCTGCTGGCACCCTGGATCGCACCGCACAACGTCTATGACCAGACCAGCTTCGATCTGATGGATGCGGAGCTGCCCCCCTCCTGGCTGGAAGGGGGCGAGGCCCGCTTCTGGCTCGGGACCGACAACCAGGGACGCGACATCTGGAGCACCATCCTCTATGGCGCCCGCATCTCGCTGACCATTGGTCTGTTCGCGGTGGGGCTGCAGCTGGTGCTCGGTATCGTCATCGGTCTGATGGCCGGTTACTTTGGTGGTCGCATCGACAACCTGCTGATGCGCTTTGCCGATGTGCAGCTGTCGTTCTCCACCATGATGGTGGCGATCATCATCTCCGCCATCTTCCAGGCGACCTTTGGCTCCGAGTTCTACTCGAAGTTCGCCATCCTGATGCTGGTGGTGATCATCGGTATCGCCGAGTGGCCCCAGTATGCCCGGACGGTACGCGCCTCCGTGCTGGCGGAGAAGAAGAAGGAGTATGTGGAAGCAGCTCAGGTGATGGGGTTCCGCGCCCCGCGCATCATGTTCCGCCACATTCTGCCGAACTGCCTGTCACCCATCTTGGTCATCTCCACCGTGCAGGTGGCGAACGCCATCATGAGCGAGGCGGCCCTCTCCTTCCTGGGTCTGGGGATGCCGGTTGATCAACCGTCCCTGGGGTCGCTCATCAGCGTGGGCTTCAACTACATCTTCTCCGGCTCCTGGTGGATCACCGCCTTCCCGGGCCTCTGCCTGGTGGTGCTGGTGCTGGTGATCAACCTGCTGGGTGACTGGCTGCGGGATGTGTTCAACCCGAAGATCTACAAGGGCTGATAAACCTATCCACGAACTGGCTGCGAGGCCGTGATCAAGGTTCATGTGCTGCTCACTTATGTGGAATCAGGAGTGCTCATGTATGTCTCGGTTCTTGAGCGGCTTGTAACCTTGTTGACGGCCTTCTCGCGACAGTGTGTGAGCAGGTTTGGTTTGGCACAGTGAATAACAAAAAAAGGGCGCCATCAGGCGCCCTTTTTATTGCTTGCAATAACCCTTGTCAGGCCTGCAGCCAGCTCTCGATGCGGGTCTGAATGCCCACGCTGTCCAGCCCCAGCAGGGCGTAGATCTCATCCTGGGTGCCCTGCTCGATGAAGCGGTCCGGCAGGCCGAGGTTGAGCACCGGTTTGCACTGCTTGCAGCCCATCAGCAGCTCGTTCACCGCAGAGCCTGCACCGCCCATGATGGCGTTGTCCTCGAGGGTGACGAACTGATCGTGGGAGGCGGCCAGAGAGAGCACCAGCGCCTCGTCCATGGGTTTGACGAAGCGCATGTCCACCAGGGTGGCATCCAGCGCCTCGGCGGCTGCTCTGGCCTGTTGCAGCAGGGTGCCGAACGCCAGGATGGCGGTCCCCTTGCCCTCGCGAACCACACGTCCCTTGCCGAGGGGCAGGGCCTGCATCTCGCTCTCGGCCTGGATACCGGTGCCGCTGCCACGGGGGTAGCGCACCGCCGCTGGACCGTTGCACAGATAGCCGGTGTAGAGCATCTGGCGGCACTCGTTCTCGTCGGACGGGGTCATCACCACCATGTTGGGCACGGTGCGCAGGAAGCTGATGTCGAACGCACCCTGATGGGTCGGGCCGTCGGCCCCCACCAGACCGGCCCGGTCGATGGCGAACAGCACCGGCAGGTTCTGCAGCGCCACATCGTGGATCAGCTGGTCATAGGCCCGTTGCAGGAAGCTCGAATAGATGGCGACCACGGGTTTCTGCTCGGCGATGGCGAGACCGGCGGCGAAGGTGACCGCATGTTGCTCGGCGATGGCCACATCGAAGTAGCGATCCGGATATTGCTGGCTGAATTTCACCAGACCGGAGCCTTCGCGCATGGCGGGGGTGATGCCGACCACGCGCTCGTCCTTGGCGGCGATATCGCACAGCCACTGACCGAAGATGGCTGAGAAGGTGGGTTTGCCACCGGCGCTCTTGGGCAGGGCACAGTCATCCGGGTTGAATTTGGGGACGGCGTGATAGCCAATGGGATCTTTTTCCGCCGGCTCGTAGCCCTTGCCCTTCTTGGTTTTGACGTGCAGCAGCTGGGGACCCTTGAGATTGCGCATGTTGCGCAGGGTTTCGACCAGGGCATGGATGTCGTGACCGTCGATGGGGCCGATGTAGTTGAAGCCGAACTCCTCGAACAAGGTACCCGGTACCACCATGCCCTTGAGGTGCTCCTCGGCCCGCTTGGCGAGCTCCTTGACCGGCGGCAGCCCCGCCAGCACCTTCTTGCCCCCCTCGCGAATGGTGGTGTAGAGCTTGCCGGACATCAGCCTGGCGAGGTGATTGTTCAGGGCTCCCACATTCTCGGAGATGGACATCTCGTTGTCGTTGAGCACCACCAGCATGTCCTTGTGGACGTCGCCGGCGTGATTGAGGGCCTCGAAGGCCATGCCGGCGGTGATGGCGCCATCACCGATGACCGCGACCACCTTGCGGCCAAGCCCTTCGCTCTCGGCCGCCACCGCCATGCCGAGCGCCGCCCCGATGGAGGTGCTGGAGTGGCCCACGCTGAGCACGTCGTACTCGCTCTCTTCCCGCCAGGGGAAGGGGTGCAGGCCATCTTTCTGGCGAATGGTGTGAATGCGCTCCCGTCTTCCGGTCAGGATCTTGTGGGGATAGGCCTGGTGGCCCACGTCCCACACCAGCCGATCGAAGGGGGTGTTGTAGACATAGTGCAGGGCGACCGTCAGCTCGACGGTGCCAAGGCCGGAGGCGAAGTGGCCGCTGGAGCGGCTCACCGAGCGCAGCAGATACTCGCGCAGCTCGTTGCACACCACGGGCAGCCGCTCGAAGGGGAGGGATCGCAAATCGACCGGCGTGTCCGCGAGGGCCAGGTTGGGGAAATCGCTAATATCAACGCTCATATTGTTACTTTTATCCAGCGTTTAGTGGGTTCGCTCGATGATGTAATCGGCAAACGCTTCCAGAATGTCGGTATTGTAGGGCAAGGATTGCAGGGCTGTTAAGGCCTTGTCATGCAGTTCGCGAGCCAGCTCACGGGCATTGTCGAGTCCGAGCAGGGCCGGATAGGTACTCTTTTCCAGCGCCAGATCCGAGCCTTGCGGCTTGCCTAGGGTGGCGGTATCGCCCGTGATGTCGAGGATGTCGTCCTGCACCTGGAAGGCGAGTCCGATGGCGGCGGCATAGGTTTGCAGGGCAGTGAGGGTGGCGGGTTCCACGTCAGCCTTGCACAGGGCGCCGAGGGTCACGGCGCACTCGATGAGGGCCCCGGTCTTGTGGCGGTGCACCTGCTCCAGCTCGGCGAGGCTGATCCGGCGCCCTTCGGCGTCCAGATCCAGTGCCTGACCGCCGCACATACCGAGATAGCCGGACGCGCGGGCCAGGGAACTCAGCATCTGCACCCGGTTGGCCATCAATGTATCGGGCATGGGGTGGTCGGCCAGAATGGAAAACGCCAAGGTCTGCAGGGCATCGCCCGCCAGGATGGCTGTGCCTTCATCGAAGGCCTTGTGTACGGTGGGCTGACCACGACGCAGGTCGTCGTCATCCATGGCGGGCAGGTCGTCGTGCAGGAGGGAGTATGCGTGAATGCACTCCACGGCGGCGGCGGGGCCATCCAGCAGTTCGCTCTTGACGCCCAGCATCTCGCCGACGGCATAGACCAGGAAGGGGCGCACCCGTTTCCCACCGAGCAGCAGGCCGTATTTCATCGCATCCCGCAGACGTGGCGCCATGGCGGGCAGGGCGTCAAGCTGTGCCGAGAGGCAGTCGTCGATGCGGCGCCGATGCAGGCGGGAGAAATCGTCCAGGGTCACTCACTCCTCTCCTTGTTCTGCTCGAAAGGGGACCGCTTGCTCGCTGCCATCGGCCTGGGTCAGGAGGATCTGGATCTTCTGCTCGGCCTGTTCCAGCTTCTGCTGGCCGGCGCGCACCAGATGGATGCCCTGTTCGAATTGTTTGAGTGCCTCCTCGAGGGGGAGCGAGCCCTGTTCGAGTTGATGCACTATGGTTTCCAGCTCTTCCAGGGTGGCATCAAAACTCAGACGGTCGATTTTTTTACTGGCCATGTCCATCCTCGGGGATTGAAAAAAAACGGCTCATCTTAACATCGACCGGCCACAGGGGGGAGGCAGAAAAACGCGGCGTCCTCAAACTATCCTGACCATGGCCGATAAGAACGGGCATGCAACCACGCATTGCCGATCGGCGATTGCTGTGTACCGGGCTTGCTGCCGGGGACGCAATAGCAGAAAATTCAACGCAATATAATGAGACGGCACGTTCGGCGACAGGAGTAGGGATGTGGATTTAGGGAGTCTGATAGGCTTAGTGCTGGGGTTCGGGGTCGTGGTGTACGGCATGTTGCTGGGCGGCCCCATGAGCATGTATGTGGACATGCCATCGGTCTACATCACCATACTGGGGTCCGTGTTCATCTGCATGATGAAATTCAACCTCGGCCAGTTTCTGATGGCCTTCAAGGTCGCGGGCAAGGCCTTCATGTACAAGGGGGACAAGCTCGACGATCTCATCACCAAGGCGGTGGAACTGGCGGATGCGGCCCGCAAGGGGGGCTTTCTGGCCCTGGAGGCGGCGGAGATCCCCAATACCTTCATGAAGAAGGGCATCGACATGCTGGTGGACGGTCATGATGCCGACGTGGTGCGTGCGGTGATGGAGAAGGACATCGAACTGACGTCCGAGCGTCACGCCACGGCCATCAAGGTGTTCCGCTCCCTGGGGGATCTCGGTCCGGCCATGGGCATGATCGGTACCCTGGTGGGGTTGGTGGCCATGCTGGCCAACATGAGCGACCCCAAATCCATCGGTCCGGCCATGGCGGTGGCCTTGCTGACGACCTTGTATGGCGCCATCGAGGCCAACATGATTGCCATCCCCATCGCTGACAAGCTGGAACTGCGCAGCGGCGAGGAACAGTTGAGCCGCACCCTGATCCTCGACGCCATCATGGGGATCCAGGATGGACAGAACCCGAGGGTGATCCAGGCCATGTTGCAGAACTACCTGAATCAGTCCAAACGCAACAACGGGACCGAATAGGAGCGCACAGATGGCAAAGTGCAAGTGCCCGCCTCCCGGATTGCCCGGTTACATGGGAACCTTCGCGGATCTCATGTCTCTGCTGATGTGCTTCTTCGTGCTCTTGCTCTCCTTTGCCGAGATGGATGTGCAGAAGTTCAAGCAGATCGCCGGTTCCATGGAGAAGGCGTTCGGGGTGCAGAACATCCTGGAGGTCAAGGATATCCCCAAGGGAACCTCCGTCATCGCCCAGGAGTTTCGTCCTGGTCGCCCCGAGCCGACGCCTATTGACACCATCATGCAGCAGACCATCGACATGACCCAGACCGAGCTGGATTTCCAGCCTGGGGATGCGGACAAGGCGGGTGGACATGACAAGACCGAAGGCCAGCAGAGTGGTGGCGATACCGCCCAGGAGGCCCAGAAGGCGCAGGAACAGTCCAACACCCTGGCCAAGGCACTGGCGGAGCAGATGCAGGCCCAGATCCAGGATGGGGCCATCGAGATAGAGGCGCTGGGTCAGCAGATCATCATTCGCATTCGTGAGAAAGCGGCGTTCCCGGCGGGATCCGCCTTCCTGCAACCCCAGTTCTGGCCGGTGATCCGCAAGGTGGCTGCGCTGCTCAAGGATGTGCCGGGGGAGATCACCGTCTCCGGCCACACCGACAATGTGGCCACCGAGGACGAGTTGTTCCAGTCCAACTGGGAGCTTTCATCCCAGCGGGCGGTGGCGGTTGCCCACCAGATGATCAAGGTGCCCGGTTTTGACGGCAATCGTCTGGTGGTGCAAGGGATGGCGGATTCCCAGCCGCTGGTGCCCAACAATAGCCCGGAGAATCGGCGCATGAACCGACGTGTCGAGATCGCCATCATGCAGGGCAAACCGACGGTGTCGGCTCCGCTTGGCGTCTCGGAATCCAAGTAACGCTGGCCCAAAGCGGGATCCCGCTCGCAGGGGCTGACATGGATTTTGTGGCGGCTTCATATTAAGATGCCCCATCCGAACCGACAGCTGCGGCTCTCTTTTGATTGCCGCAGCTTCTCTTTATAAAGCAACCCAGGTTTCGACTATGAATCATACTCCGATGACTGTTCGCGGCGCTGAAAAGCTGCGTCAAGAGCTCGATTATCTCAAGACCGAGCTGCGTCCCCAGATTATCGAAGCGATTGCTGATGCCCGTGAACATGGCGATCTGAAAGAAAATGCCGAATACCATGCCGCCCGCGAGCAGCAGGGTTTCTGTGAAGGCCGCATTCAGGAAATCGAAGGCAAGCTCTCCAATGCCCAGATTATCGATGTCACCAAGATTGCCAACAATGGCCGCGTCATCTTCGGCGCAACCGTGACCCTGCTCAAAAGTGAAACGGAAGAGGAAGTGGTCTACCGCATCGTGGGAGACGACGAGGCGGACATCAAGCAGAACATGATCTCCGTGAACTCCCCCATTGCCCGCGCCCTGATCGGCAAGGAAGTGGATGACGTTGCCATCGTCAAGACGCCGGGTGGCGATGTGGAGTACGAGATCCTGGAAGTTGCCTATCTCTGATTGAACGTCGGGGAAAGAGACAGGGGAGCCGGGCTCCCCTGTTGTCTTTAGTCACCCTGGTCTTTAGTCACCCTGATAGGCCTGGACGAAGGCGTCCTGGTGGCGCTGGAAGAGCCAGTCCCGCAATTGTTCCTGATCCTCCTTGCCCAGTCGGAACTGGACGGCCCAGTCATGGTGATGTTGATTGGCATCCACATGCCTGACGAGGGTACCTGTCATGGCCAGGGGAGGGAGATCCTCGATGCGAAGGTATCCGCCAAGTGGATCTCCCTTGGCAAAGGCGTCCGGCAAGCCGGCCACGATGAGACCGCCAAGGGAGAGGCTGTATACCTCGTACTCCGCGTCTTCGGTGCAAAGCACGGCCTTTTCGTCGAGTCGCCAGGCGCGCAGATGGGGCGAACCCAGCTCGGTAATGGTCGGCGCGGCGATGCGCAGCTCGGCGTGGCCCTCCTCTACCTGGGTGCAGTGGAGCGGGAAACGCAATTGGTAGCCGGCGATGCGGGCTTCGAGTGTCAGAGGCTTGGCTCGCTGCAACAGGCTTTGGAGAGGAAGGGGCAGGGTGCCGCGCAGGTATTGGCTGGTGGCAATGTCTTCATCGTTTCCCAGGTCCCGCAGCATGGCCAGTTCTTCATCGGTGAGGAGCTGATGCTTGTCCATAGTGGGTGTCCACGGCTATTCATCGCAGGTTAAGGGCCTGGCAACTATTTTGGCAAGCGACTTGGGAAGAAGGGAAATGAAGGAAAGAGCGAATGCTCTTTCCTGTTACTTGCGCGGCAACTGGATCTTGGGCTCTTTGGCCTGACGGTAGATGGTCAGTACATGGCCCATGCTCTGTACCTTGATGGCGCCGGTCTCGCGAACGATGGCATCCATCACCAGCTGTTTCATCTCACGATCTTCAGACGCAACCTTAACCTTGATCAGCTCGTGGTGGTTCAGGGCCAGATCGATCTCGGCCAGCACCCCTTCGGTCAGACCGTGTTGTCCCAGCAGGACGACCGGCTTCAGACTGTGGGCCAGGCCCTTGAGGTACTGTTTCTGTTTATTGTTGAGAATCATGGCAATTTCTTCATAAGTCAGGGTTGAAAGGGGCGTATTCTACCCCCACTTAGCCCTTAATACTAATAACCCTTGTGGTTTTTTAAAGTCGACAATCATGACCCAGAAAAAACGTTCCCCCAGTTCAACCCGCTGGTTAAAAGAACATTTCGACGACCAATACGTCAAGAAAGCCCAGAAGTTGGGACTGCGCTCTCGCGCCGTTTTCAAGATCGACGAGATCCAGGGCAAAGACCGGCTGCTCAAGCCGGGGATGACGGTAGTGGACCTGGGGGCTGCTCCCGGTGGCTGGTCCCAATTTGCCATCGACCAGGTCGGTGACAAGGGGCGCGTCATTGCGTGTGATATTTTGCCGATGGATTCCATTGCCGGTGTCGATTTCCTGCAAGGGGACTTTCGGGAGGAAACTGTACTCGGCGCCTTGCTGGAGCGAGTCGGCCCCGACAAGGTGGATGTCGTCATGTCCGACATGGCGCCCAACATGAGCGGTACCCAGCAGGTGGATCAAGCCCGTGCCATGTACCTGGTGGAACTGGCGCTGGACATGTGCAATCAGGTCCTGAGCAGTAATGGCAGTTTTGTAGTCAAGGTGTTCCAGGGGGAGGGGTTTGATGCCTATCTCAATGAAATACGTAGACTTTTCTCTGTCGTCAAGATTCGAAAACCAGACTCGTCCCGTGCCCGTTCACGAGAAGTCTACATTGTGGCTACCGGTTTTAAACTGTAGTACCCTAACCCTCATCGTTAACTGTCAGTCTGCGAGGTCATTGATTTGAGTGACATGGCGAAAAACCTAATCCTGTGGCTGGTCATCGCCGTCGTGCTGATGTCGGTGTTCAATAGCTTCAGCCCCAGCGATACCACCAGTCGCCAGCTGGACTATTCCAGCTTCGTGAAAGAAGTGACCCAGGAGCAGATCCGTGAAGTGCGGATGGATGGCAAGGTCATCAATGGCGTCAAGCGCACCGGTGAACGTTTCACCACCATCATTCCTGCGCCGGATCCCCAACTGCTCAACGACATGCTCAACCATAACGTCAAAGTGATGGGTGAGAAGCCGGAAGAACCATCTCTGATCACGTCCATCTTCATCTCCTGGTTCCCGATGCTGTTGCTGATCGGTGTCTGGGTCTTCTTCATGCGTCAGATGCAGGGCGGCGGCGGCAAGGGTGCCATGTCGTTCGGCAAGAGCAAGGCTCGCCTGATGAGCGAAGATCAGATCAAGACTACCTTCGCCGACGTAGCCGGTTGTGACGAGGCAAAGGAAGAGGTCAAGGAGCTGGTCGACTATCTGCGTGACCCGACCAAATTCCAGAAGCTGGGTGGCAAGATCCCGACCGGCGTCCTGTTGGTAGGTCCTCCCGGTACTGGTAAGACCCTGCTGGCCAAAGCCATTGCAGGCGAGGCCAAGGTGCCGTTCTTCACCATTTCAGGTTCGGACTTCGTGGAAATGTTCGTGGGTGTCGGTGCCTCCCGGGTGCGTGACATGTTCGAACAGGCCAAGAAATCCTCCCCCTGCATCATCTTCATTGATGAGATCGATGCGGTCGGTCGCCAGCGTGGCGCCGGTCTGGGAGGTGGTCACGATGAACGTGAGCAGACCCTGAACCAGATGCTGGTTGAAATGGATGGTTTTGAAGGCAATGAGGGCATCATCGTCATCGCCGCCACCAACCGTCCCGACGTACTGGATCCTGCGCTGCTGCGTCCGGGTCGTTTCGACCGCCAGGTCGTGGTCGGCTTGCCGGATGTTCGCGGTCGTGAGCAGATCCTGAAAGTGCATATGCGCAAGGTACCGTTGGCGGATGACGTCAATCCGGCGCTGATTGCCCGTGGTACCCCTGGTTTCTCCGGTGCTGATCTGGCCAACCTGGTGAACGAGGCTGCCCTCTTCTCTGCTCGCGAGAGCCGCCGAGTGGTCTCCATGCTGGAGTTCGAAAAGGCGAAGGACAAGATCATGATGGGGGCGGAACGTCGCTCCATGGTGATGAAAGAGTCCGAGAAGGAGATGACGGCCTATCACGAAGCGGGTCACGCCATCATTGGTCGCGTGGTGCCGGATCATGACCCTGTCTACAAGGTCTCCATCATTCCGCGCGGCCGTGCGCTGGGTGTTACCATGTACCTGCCGGAGCAGGACCGCTGGAGCCACTCCAAGCAGCATCTTGAGTCCATGATCTCCAGCCTGTATGGCGGTCGTCTGGCGGAAGAGTTGATCTACGGTGCCGAGAAGGTATCGACCGGTGCATCCAACGACATCGAACGTGCGACCGACATCGCCCGCAAGATGGTCACCCAGTGGGGCATGTCCGAGCGTCTCGGCCCCATGCTCTACGCAGAAGAGGATGGTGAAGTCTTCCTCGGCCGCAGCATGGCCAAGGCCAAGCACATGTCTGACGATACCGCCCGCATTATCGATGCAGAGGTCAAGCAGGTCATCGATCGCAACTATGATCGTGCCAAGCAGATCCTGCTGGACAACATGGATGTGCTGCACACCATGAAAGATGCATTGATGAAGTACGAGACCATCGATGCCAAGCAGATCGATGATCTGATGGCGCGTCGCGAGGTCCGTGCTCCCAGCAACTGGCATGATGAGCACGGTGACACCCCGCAAGGTGGTGCCAGCGTGAACAACGGGCCGGAGGCCACGGCGCCGGCTGAAGAGGGCAGTGCACCTCTGAGTGACATCGACAAGGCGAACGATGTCCCGGCCAAATAAGTTGCCATGATACAAACCCCGGGCTTGCCCGGGGTTTTTCTTTGCACGAAGAGTTTGCAGCTCTTGTTGGAGGTAGTTGAAGCAATGCAGTTAATCAGCAAGGGACGTCCCCTTTCTCTCGACCGTCCCCATGTCATGGGCATTCTCAATGTGACGCCGGACTCCTTTTCAGATGGTGGCCGCTTCAAGCAGATCGATCTGGCGTTGGGTCATGCCCGCGACATGGTGGCCGATGGGGCCACCCTTATCGATATAGGTGGCGAGTCGACCCGCCCGGGCGCCCCCGACGTGAGCGAGCAGGAGGAGCTGGACAGGGTCATCCCCGTGGTGGAGCGCATGGTCGCCGAGCTGGATGTGATGATCTCCCTCGATACCTCCAAGGCGATTGTCATGCGGGAGGGTTGTGCTGCAGGTGGTCACCTCATCAATGATGTCCGCGCCCTGCAAGAGCCGGGAGCGCTGGGCGCGGCGGCCGAGGCTGGCGTACCGGTATGCCTCATGCACATGCAGGGGCAGCCCCGTACCATGCAGGTGGAGCCGCACTATGACGATTTGCTGGGGGAGGTGAGAGCCTTCTTTGACGAGCGGATTGCCGCTTGTCTGGGGGCCGGTATCCCGCGTGAGCATCTGGTACTGGATCCAGGCTATGGCTTTGGCAAGACGCTGGCGCACAACTATCAGCTGCTGGCACAGCAGGCGTCACTGCTCGATTACCAACTTCCGCTCTTGGTGGGCATGTCACGAAAGTCTATGATAGGCAACCTGCTTGACCGCCCGGTAGCCGAGCGGTTGGCTGGTAGTCTGGCCTGTGCCCTGATCGGGTTGCAACATGGCGCCAGGATCATCCGGGTGCACGACGTGCGGGCCACCATGGATGTCTTGCGTACAGGCTGGATGACCATGACGGGACAAGATTTCATATCCAAATAGAAAAACGAGAAACAGACAATGACCAGAAAGTACTTCGGCACCGACGGCGTGCGCGGCAAGGTGGGTGAATACCCGATCACCCCGGATTTCGTCATGAAACTGGGCTGGGCCGCCGGCAAGGTGCTCTCCAAGAAAGGGACCAAGAAGGTGCTGATCGGCAAGGATACCCGTATCTCCGGTTATATGCTGGAGTCGGCACTGGAGGCGGGGCTCTCCGCCGCCGGTCTCAAAGCCATACTGATGGGACCCATGCCCACCCCGGCGGTTGCCTACCTGACTCGCACCTTCCGTGCCGAAGCCGGCATCGTCATCAGTGCATCCCACAACCCCTATTACGACAACGGCATCAAGTTCTTCTCCGCCGACGGCACCAAGCTGCCCGATGATGTCGAGCTGGCCATCGAAGCCGAGCTCGACAACGAACTCAAATGCGTGGAGTCCGCGGAGCTTGGCAAGGCGCAGCGCATCGATGATGCGGCTGGTCGCTACATCGAATTCTGCAAGAGCACCTTCCCCTCCAATCTGAGCCTGGAAGGGCTGAAAATGGTGGTGGATTGCGGTCATGGTGCCACCTACCACATCGCCCCTTCCGTCTTCCGCGAGCTGGGTGCCGAAGTCATCGCCATCGGCTGCAGCCCGGATGGGCTCAACATCAATGACGGTGTCGGTTCCACCGCACCGGAGGCGCTGGCCGCCAAGGTCCAGGAATGCAAGGCAGATCTCGGCGTCGCCTTCGACGGTGATGGCGACCGTCTGGTGATGGTGGACAGCACTGGTTACATCATCGACGGGGATGAGATCCTCTACATCATCGCCCGGGATGCCCTGCGCCATGGCCGCCTCAAGGGCGGTGTTGTGGGCACCCTGATGGCCAACATGGGACTGGAGCTGGCGCTTCAGACCCTGGGCATCCCCTTTGCCCGTGCCAAGGTGGGTGACCGCTACGTGCTTGAGATGATGAACGAGAAGGGCTGGCGCATCGGGGGCGAAAACTCCGGTCATATCATCTGCCTGGATCAGACCACCACGGGGGATGGTATCGTCGCCGCCCTGCAGGTGCTGACGGCCATGCGCAGTGCCGAGATGCCGCTGGCCAAATTGCGTTCGGGCATGAGCAAGTTCCCGCAAGTGCTGGTCAATGTGCGCTTCGCCGAAGGCAAGGATCCGCTGACCTCAAGTGTCGTTCAGCAGGAAGTGGCGGCAGTGGAGCAGGAACTGGCCGGCCGTGGCCGGGTGCTGCTGCGCAAATCTGGCACCGAGCCCCTGATCCGGGTCATGGTCGAAGGTGAACACGAACAGCAGGTGCGCGATATGGCAGAGCGCATCGCCAAACAGGTCGAGTCGGCGTTTTAATGAACAACCAAGGCGGCTTTTTAGTCGCCTTGGTTGTATCTTGTTCAAACGATTCGAAAATTTGAA
Organism: Aeromonas sp. s4; assembly: GCF_040907855.1. Lineage (NCBI taxonomy): Bacteria > Pseudomonadati > Pseudomonadota > Gammaproteobacteria > Aeromonadales > Aeromonadaceae > Aeromonas > Aeromonas sp. s4. The sequence continues at coordinate 165,078 of NZ_JBFOCP010000047.1, forward strand.
AATAGCACTTGTCAGCTGAGCATCCTCTGGATATTATCAGCCCCGCTTTCGCAAGGGAGTTGCCGATGGGACATCGCAAGCCGTTTGTAGCAGCCAACTGGAAGTTACACGGTAGTAGGTCGCAGTTAGAGCAGTTTACGAGTCAGTGCACAGAGCGCATTGATGAAGACGTAGATGTGGTCTTGTGTCCATCCCATGTGCATCTCGGTTTCACGGCCGAACTGCTCGGTGAGCAGGGAAGAGTGAAGCTGGGGGCTCAGAACGTGAGCCAGCACAGACAGGGCGCTTATACGGGTGAAATCTCGTGTGAGATGCTGGTCGAGGCAGGTTGCCGATATGTACTTGTTGGCCACTCCGAGCGCAGGCGTCTCTTTGGTGAGACCAGTTTTATCGTCGCAGAGAAGTTTGCGGCAGTCCGAGCAGCAGGTCTGATACCCATACTTTGTCTGGGTGAGTCAGGCGCGGCGAGGCAGGCAAGAAGAACCTTTGAGGTGATTGCCGAGGAACTGGACATCGTCATAGAGAAAAATGGCGCGATGGCTTTCGATAATGCTATCATCGCCTACGAGCCAATCTGGGCTGTAGGTACAGGTAAATGCGCCACACCCGAGCAGGCACAAGAGGTTCATTCCTTTATTCGCAGTCGCTTGGCGGAGGATACTCCGGTAATAGGTGAGAAAGTCAGAATCATCTATGGTGGGAGCGTGACACCGGCCAATGCACAAGATTTGTTTGCGCAGCCCGATATTGATGGCGGTCTGATAGGCAGGGCAAGTCTTGATGGCGAGGCGTTTTTAGGAATAGTTGAAGCGGCAAAGGGTGCAAGTTAAATGTACGAGATTCTTTTGGTCGTTTATCTGCTGGTATCGCTGGCTCTGATTGGTCTGGTGATGATTCAGCAAGGTAAAGGGGCTGATATGGGCGCCTCCTTCGGCGCAGGGGCATCGAATACAGTGTTCGGCTCCGGTGGTTCAGGCAGCTTCCTGACCCGCACAACAGCGATTTTGGCTACTTTGTTTTTCTTGATTAGTCTGGTTCTGGGTTCCATGTCCAGCAACAAGGTCAAGCAGGGTAGTGAATGGGAAAATCTGCAACAGACTCAACAAGTTGAGCAGAGCAAAGCGCCAGTGAAGAAAGATACTGACGTTCCCGAATAAGAGTTTTGCCGTGGTGGTGGAATTGGTAGACACGCTATCTTGAGGGGGTAGTGCTCTAGGGTGTGCGGGTTCGAGTCCCGCCCACGGCACCAATTAAGCAGTGAACCCGGGTAACCGGGATGTTATAGCCGCAGAGTCTTGTCTCACGAGAGTGAAGTGGCTATAATCTCGCACGATTTCGGACGCGGGGTGGAGCAGCATGGTAGCTCGTCGGGCTCATAACCCGAAGGTCGTCGGTTCAAATCCGGCCCCCGCAACCAAATTTCACGCATTTCCTACGCTCAGGAAGGCGGTCGCTGCGAGGCGACAATCAGGGTAAAGCGCCAAGCCCCGATTTGACATCGGGGCTTTTTGTTATGTGCAATTTACTCTGAATCTATTTCTATCTGGGCTATATGCCCTTTTTTCGTTTTTCGGAGGGTGACTTTGGCTACGTTGGAACAACGTTTGACCGATCTGCTCGAGGCTCCGGTCGTTGCCTTGGGTTTTGAACTGTGGGGTATCGAGTTTATCCGTGCGGGTAAGCACTCGACCTTGCGCGTTTTCATCGACTCGGAGCAAGGCGTGACGGTGGAAGACTGTGCCGAGGTGAGCCGCCAGGTCGGCGCCATCATGGATGTCGAAGATCCCATCACCGAGGAGTACTACCTTGAGGTGTCTTCCCCGGGTCTGGATCGTCCACTGTTCAAGGTCGCCCAGTTCGAAAAATACGTTGGCCAGGAGGCGGCGGTAACGCTTCGGATGGCAACAAACAACCGCCGCAAGTTCAAAGGCGTAATCAAAGCCGTGCAGGGGGACATGATCACTCTGACGGTAGATGGTAAGGACGAGGTGTTGGCTTTCACCAATATCCAAAAAGCGAACATAGTGCCGAACTTTGGTTAACGAGGCTATCGGATATGAATAAAGAGATTTTGCTGGTCGTTGACGCTGTGTCCAACGAGAAGGCTGTCCCCCGCGAGAAGATTTTCCAGGCTCTGGAGACTGCGCTGGCGACTGCGACCAAGAAAAAATACGAAGGCGAGATTGAAGTGCGTGTCGAGATCGATCGCAAGACCGGTGACTATGACACCTATCGCCGTTGGGTCGTGGTGGCCGATCAGGCTTCCATGGAGAACCCGTACGGGGAAATCACTCTCGAAGCCGCTCAGATCGAGCAGCCGGATATCCAGATCGGCGACTATGTTGAAGACCAGATTGACTCTGTGACCTTCGACCGTATCACCACCCAGACCGCCAAACAGGTCATCGTGCAGAAAGTGCGCGAGGCCGAGCGTTCCCAAGTCGTTGACCAGTTCAAGGACAAGGAAGGCACCATCATCAGCGGCGTGGTCAAGAAGAGCAACCGCGACAACGTGATCCTGGATCTGGGCAGCAATGCCGAAGCCGTGATCTTCCGTGACGACATGCTGCCCCGTGAGACCTTCCGTCCCGGCGACCGTATCCGTGGCCTGCTCTACGCCGTGCGTCCGGAAGCCCGTGGTTCCCAGCTGTTCGTCAGCCGCTCCAGCCCGGACTTTCTGAAAGAGCTGTTCCGCATCGAAGTGCCGGAAATCGGCGAAGAGATGATCGAAATCATGGGCGCCGCCCGTGATCCGGGTTCCCGCGCCAAGATCGCGGTGAAGACCAACGATCGTCGTATCGACCCGATCGGTGCCTGTATCGGCATGCGTGGTGCCCGCGTTCAGGCCGTCTCCGCCGAGCTGAGCGGTGAGCGTGCCGACATCGTGCTGTACGATGACAACCCGGCCCAATACGTGATCAACGCCATGGCGCCAGCCGATGTGGCCTCCATCATCGTCGATGAAGACAACCACACCATGGACATCGCCGTGGAAGCCGCCAACCTGGCCCAGGCCATCGGCCGCAACGGTCAGAACGTGCGTCTGGCCTCCCAGCTGACCGGTTGGGAACTGAACGTGATGACCGTCGAGGACATGCGTGCCAAGCACCAGGCCGAGAACGACCGCATCCTGACGCTGTTCACCAGCACCCTCGACATCGACGACGATTTCGCCGGCCTGCTGATGGAAGAGGGCTTCTCCACCCTGGAAGAGATCGCCTTCGTCCCGGTCAACGAGCTGCTGGCCATCGACGGTCTGGATGAAGACATGGTCGAAGAGCTGCGCAAGCGTGCCAAGGATGCCCTGACCACCAAGGCCCTGGCCAAAGAAGAATCCTTTGAAGGCGTCGAGCCTTCCGAAGAACTGCTCAATCTCTCCGGCCTCGGCCGTGAAATGGCCTATGCCCTGGCCGCTCGCGGTGTCGGCACCCTGGAAGATTTGGCAGAGCAAGGTATCGATGACCTTGCCGACATCGAAGAGTTGACCGCCGAGAAGGCTGGTGAGCTCATTATGGCTGCTCGCAATATCTGTTGGTTCGGAGAAGAGCAGTCTGAATAAGGTCAAACGGAGGAAAATGAATGGCAGAAGTATCAGTTAAGCAACTTGCCACTGACATCGACACGCCGGTTGATCGTCTTCTCCAGCAGTTTGTCGATGCCGGCATCGTGAAGAGCAAGGCCGACGACATGGTCAGCGAGTCTGAGAAACAGACTCTGTTGGCACATCTGAAGAAACAGCATGGAGGTGACGAGGTCACCGCACCTGCTCGCATGACCTTGCAGCGCAAGACCAAGAGCACTCTGAGTGTTCAGGGGACTGGTGGCAAGAACAAGGAAGTGCAGGTAGAAGTGCGCAAGTCTCGCACCTATGTAAGACGCTCGGCGCTGGAAGATGAACAGCGCCAGGCGGAAGCCGAGGAAACAGCGCGTTTGGAAGCAGAAGAAAAAGCTCGTCGCGAGGCCGAAGAGAAGGCCCGCCTCGACGCTGAAGAGAAGGCTCGCCGTGAGGCTGAGCAGGCTCGTCGTGAAGCTGAGGAAAAGGCGCGGATCGAGGCACAACAGAAGGCTCGACAGGCTCAACAGCCCGCCAAAGCAGCCGGTAGCACAGCTCAGCAAGAGGCAGAAAAGATGGCCAAGCGCGAAGCAGAAGAACTGAAGCGCCAACAGGAACAGACAGCTTTGCAAAAAGCTGAAGAACTCGCCGCGAAGAAAGCCGAAGAGGCTCGCATCATGGCGGAACAGAATGCGGCCCGCTGGGCTGAAGAAGAAGCGGCTCGCGCCAAAGAGAGCAGCGATTACCATCTGACCACCAACAAGCACGCGCAAGCGGCCGAAGATGAGTTGGATCGTAAGGAAGAGACCAGCCGTCGCACGGCTGCCGCTGCCAAGGCGCCGAAGAAAGTCGGCCGTCGCGAAGACGACCGCAATGACCGCAACTCCCGCGATCCCCGTGCCCGCAAAGGCAAGCGTGGCAAGATGGCCATGCCGAACGCCATGAAACACGGCTTCAACAAGCCGGCTGCCGTGGTCAACCGTGACGTCGTCATCGGCGAGACCATCACAGTGGCGGAGCTCGCCAACAAGATGGCCGTCAAGGGCGTTGAAGTCATCAAGGTGATGATGAAGATGGGTGCCATGGCCACCATCAACCAGGTGATCGACCAGGAGACCGCTCAGCTGGTCGCCGAGGAGATGGGTCACAAGGTAGTGCTGCGCCGTGAGAACGAGCTGGAAGAGGCGGTACTTAGCGATCGTGACGAGACCTCCGAAGCCAAGCCGCGTGCGCCGGTCGTGACCATCATGGGTCACGTCGACCACGGCAAGACCTCGCTGCTGGACTATATCCGTAAGGCCAAGGTTGCCGCGGGCGAAGCCGGTGGCATTACCCAGCACATCGGTGCGTACCACGTCCAGACCGACAGCGGGATGATCACCTTCCTGGATACCCCGGGTCACGCGGCGTTTACCTCCATGCGTGCTCGTGGTGCCAAGGCGACCGACATCGTTGTTCTGGTTGTTGCAGCTGACGACGGCGTGATGCCGCAAACCATCGAAGCCATCCAGCACGCCAAGGCGGCCGGTGTGCCGCTGGTTGTTGCGGTGAACAAGATCGACAAGCCTGAAGCGGATCCGGATCGCGTCAAGACCGAGCTGGCCCGTTACAACGTCATGTCCGAAGACTGGGGTGGCGATTGCCAGTTCGTGCACGTCTCCGCCAAGTCTGGCGAAGGCATCGACGACCTGCTGGAAGCCATCCTGATCCAGGCCGAAGTCCTGGAGCTGAAAGCGGTGGTTGACGGCATGGCCAACGGCGTCGTGATCGAATCCTTCCTGGATAAAGGTCGTGGTCCGGTTGCCACCGTGCTGGTACAGGAAGGTACTCTGCGTCAGGGCGACATCGTTCTGTGTGGTCTTGAGTACGGCCGGGTTCGCGCCATGCGTGACGAACTGGGTCGCGAGATCAAGGAAGCAGGTCCCTCTCTGCCAGTGGAAATTCTGGGTCTGTCCGGCGTTCCCTCTGCCGGTGACGAAGCCACGGTCGTGCGTGACGAGAAGAAAGCCCGTGAAGTGGCGCTCTACCGTCAGGGCAAGTTCCGCGAAGTCAAGCTGGCCCGCCAGCAGAAGGCCAAGCTGGAAAACATGTTTGCCAACATGACCGAGGGCGAAGTGTCCGAAGTGAACGTGGTGATCAAGGCCGATGTACAAGGCTCTGTGGAAGCGATCTGCGATGCCCTGGTCAAACTCTCCACCGACGAAGTGAAGGTGAAGATCGTGGGTTCCGGCGTAGGTGGCATCACCGAAACCGACGCGACCCTGGCCGCGGCTTCCAGCGCCATCCTGGTGGGCTTCAACGTCCGTGCCGACGCTTCTGCGCGCAAGGTCATCGAATCCGAGAGCCTGGATCTGCGTTACTACTCCGTCATCTATGACCTGATCGACGAAGTGAAGCAGGCCATGAGCGGCAAGCTGGCTCCTGAGTATCGTCAGGAGATCATCGGTCTGGCTGAAGTGCGTAGCGTCTTCAAGTCGCCGAAGTTCGGCGCCGTTGCTGGCTGTATGGTCACCGAAGGTGTGGTCAAGCGTTCCAACCGCATTCGCGTTCTGCGTGACAACGTGGTTATCTATGAAGGCGAGCTGGAATCCCTGCGCCGCTTCAAGGATGACGTCAACGAAGTTCGCAACGGCTACGAGTGTGGTATCGCGGTCAAGAACTACAACGACGTGCGCGAAGGCGACCAGATCGAGGTGTACGAGACCGTTGAAATCCAACGGACTCTGTAAGCCGAGAGTTAGACAAAATAGGGGGCCGCGGCCCCCTTTTATCGCAGGATAGAATATGGCCAGAGAATTCAGCCGGACCCGTCGGGTCGGACAGCAGATCCAGCGTGAAATCGCGCTCATTCTGCAGCGCGAGGTCAAGGATCCGCGCATCGGCATGGTGACCGTCTCCGACGTGGAGGTCTCCAAGGACCTCAACTATGCCAAGGTTTATGTCACCTTCTTGCAACTGGAGAATGACGCCGAGCGCATCAAGGAAGGGCTCAAGGGCCTGACCGAGGCTGCCGGTTACATCCGCAGCCTGCTGGGCAGCGCCATGCGTCTGCGGGTGGTGCCCGAGCTGCGTTTCTACTACGACCAGACCCTGGTCGAGGGGATGCGCCTCTCCAACCTGGTGACCAACACTGTGCGTGAAGACAAGCGTCGCATGACTGAAGCCGGTCGTGACGAAGAGCAATCCGCACCGGATGACACGACTGAGGATAACGCCTGAGATGTCTCGTAGACGTCGTTTCAAAGGCCGTGACGTACACGGCATCCTGCTGCTGGACAAACCGACCGGCCTGACTTCCAACGATGTGTTGCAGAAGGTCAAGCGGATCTACAACGCCGCCAAGGCTGGCCATACCGGCGCCCTGGACCCCCTGGCCACCGGCATGTTGCCGATCTGCCTCGGGGAGGCCACCAAGTTCTCCCAGTATCTGCTGGAAGCGGACAAGCGCTATGAGGTGACCGCCAAGCTGGGCGAGCGCACCAATACCAGCGACTCCGACGGCGAGGTGGTCTCCACCCGCCCGGTGAACGTGGCCGTGGGTACCCTGATCGAGGCGCTGGACCAGTTCCGCGGCCCCATCATGCAGGTGCCGTCCATGTACTCCGCCCTCAAGCACAACGGCCGCCCGCTCTACGAATATGCCCGTGAAGGGATCGAGATCGAGCGGGAAGCCCGTCCCATCACCATCTTCGAACTCAAGCTGCTCGGCTTCGAGGGGAACGAGGTGAAGCTGGAAGTGCATTGCAGCAAGGGCACCTATATCCGCTCCCTGGTGGACGATCTGGGGGAAGTGCTGGGCTGTGGCGCTCACGTCACCCAGCTGCGTCGCACCCAGGTGGCGAGCTACCCCTACGAGCGGATGCTGACCCTGGAGCAGCTCGAGTGCATCTTCGAGCAGGCCAAGGCCGAAAGCATTCCGCCACGGGAGCAGCTGGATCCCCTGCTGCTGCCGATGGACACCGCCGTGGCCTCCCTGCCCGAGGTAAACATGCTGGTCGCCGTGGCCGCCTATGTGAACCAGGGTCAGGCCGTGCAGGTGGCAGGTAGCCCCCAAAGCGGCCAGGTCCGCATGACGGTTGGCCCGGAGCGCGAATTCATCGGGGTTGGCGAGATCGATGACGAGGGGCGCGTGGCGCCCAAGCGTCTTGTTCGCTACCACGACGAGGAGTGATCCTCAGGCGGTATCGGTCTGTCACGCGTCTTTCCCGTTGCGAAAAGGGGCGGGGACGATTATGATACCGCCCTCATTTCACGGCTGAATTAGAGATTGGCTGTGAACCTTTAAACACTCTACTGGAGTAATACCATGTCTCTAAATGCTGAGATCAAAGCTCAAATCGTTGCCGACAACGCTCGTGGCGCCAACGACACCGGTTCCCCCGAAGTGCAAGTTGCCCTGCTGACTGCCCAGATCAACCATCTGCAAGGTCACTTCAAGGAGCACGCCAAGGATCACCACGGTCGTCGCGGTCTGCTGCGCATGGTTTCCCAGCGTCGTAAGCTGCTGGACTACCTGAAGCGTAAAGACGTTCAGCGTTACGCTGCTCTGATCGCCAAGCTGGGTCTGCGTCGTTAATCGACCATCAGATTTCGCAAAAAAGGGGAACCGCGAGGTTCCCCTTTTTTATTGCCAGTTTCAAACAGGATGCAGGCCGTTGCCTGCCTCACAGAATTGACGTCCGCGCTTACCTTTTGATGCGAATCAAGTATACTTGCACGCGAATTTAAAGCGCCAAATTGTTAAAAGGAAATTCACGTGAATCCTATTGTAAAGTCATTCCAGTACGGTCAACACACCGTCACACTGGAAACCGGTGTGATGGCCCGTCAAGCCACTGCGGCCGTCATGGTCAGCATGGACGATACCTGTGTCTTCGTGACTGTCGTTGGCAAGAAAGAGGCCGATCACGGCCGTGATTTCTTCCCGCTGACCGTCAACTATCAGGAGCGTACCTATGCTGCTGGTCGTATCCCGGGTGGTTTCTTCCGTCGTGAAGGCCGTCCGAGCGAGGGTGAGACCCTCATCTCCCGTCTGATCGACCGTCCCATCCGTCCGCTGTTCCCGGAAGGCTTCCTCAATGAGGTTCAGGTGGTTGCCACCGTCATGTCCGTGAACCCGGCCGTTTCTCCCGACATCGTTGCCATGATCGGTGCCTCCGCGGCCCTGGCCATCTCCGGCATCCCGTTCGGCGGCCCGATCGGTGCAGCCCGCGTGGGTTACATGAACGGCCAGTACGTGCTGAACCCGACCACCACCGAACTGCCCCAGAGCGATCTGGATCTGGTGGTTGCCGGTACTGCCAATGCGGTGCTGATGGTGGAATCCGAAGCGGCCATCCTCTCCGAAGAGGTGATGCTGGGCGCCGTGGTCTACGGTCACGAGCAGATGCAGACCGTGATCAACGCCATCAATGAATTCGCTGCCGACGTCGGTACCAAGCCCTGGGACTGGACCCCGCCTGCCGTCAACGAAGCGCTGAAAGCCAAAGTTGCCGAACTGGCCACAGCTGAACTGGGTGAAGCCTACCGTATCACCGAGAAGGCTGTTCGTTACGAAACCATCGCTGCCATCAAGGGCCGCGTGGTCGAGCAAGTCATCGCATCCGGCGTGGAAGAAGATGCCAAGAAGATCGGCGAAGAGTTCCACAGCCTGGAGAGCCGCATCGTCCGTGGTCGCGTCGTACGTGGTGAGCCGCGTATCGACGGTCGCGATCCGGAAATGATCCGTGCCCTCTCTGTCGGTACCGGCATCCTGCCCCGTGCCCACGGTTCTGCCCTGTTCACCCGTGGTGAAACCCAGGCCATCGTGGTGGCCACGCTGGGTACCGAGCGTGACGCCCAGAACATCGACGAGCTGACCGGCAACCGCGCCGATCGCTTCATGCTGCACTACAACTTCCCGCCCTACTGTGTCGGCGAGACCGGCATGATGGGCAGCCCGAAGCGTCGTGAAATCGGTCACGGTCGTCTGGCCAAGCGCGGCGTTGCTGCCGTGATGCCGAGCGCCGCCGAGTTCCCGTACGTGGTGCGCGTAGTCTCTGAAATCACCGAATCCAACGGTTCCTCCTCCATGGCGTCTGTCTGTGGTTCCTCCCTGGCGCTGATGGATGCCGGTGTGCCGATCAAGGCCTCCGTTGCCGGTATCGCCATGGGTCTGGTGAAGGAAGAAGAAGGTTTCGTCGTGCTGTCCGACATCCTGGGTGACGAAGATCACCTGGGCGACATGGACTTCAAGGTAGCCGGTACCAGCGAAGGTGTGACCGCGCTGCAGATGGACATCAAGATCGAAGGCATCACCAAAGAGATCATGGAGATTGCCCTGAAGCAAGCTCGTGGCGCTCGTCTGCACATCCTGAAAGTGATGGACGAAGCTATCCAGGCTCCCCGTGCCCAGATTTCCGATTTCGCACCGCGCATCCACACCATCAAGATCAATCCTGAGAAGATCAAGGACGTGATCGGCAAGGGTGGTTCCGTGATCCGTGCACTGACCGAAGAGACCGGCACCAACATCGAGCTGGATGATGACGGTACCGTTCGCATCTCCGCCGTGGCCAACGAAGCCGCCATGGAAGCGATCCGCCGCATCGAGGCCATCACCGCCGAGATCGAAGTGAACCGCATCTACGAAGGCAAGGTCGTGCGCCTGGCTGACTTCGGCGCCTTCGTCAACATCCTGCCGGGTAAAGACGGTCTGGTGCACATCTCCCAGATCACCGATGCCCGCGTACAGAACGTGGCCGACTTCCTGAAAATCGGTGACGTGGTGAAGGTGAAGGTACTGGAAGTGGACCGTCAGGGCCGTGTGCGTCTCTCCATCAAGGAAGCGAACGCACCGACCGAAGCGGCTGCTGCTCCTGCTGCCGTTGCCGTCGAAGAGCCGGCTGCCGAATAAGGCTGCCGTATGTGAAAGAGCCGACCCTTGGGTCGGCTTTTTTGTGCCTGCCGCCCGGCATGGTGCAGATTGTCTCCTTGTTCCTTTTGGCGCCCCTTGATATAAGGGACGACCCCGCTTCGTTGGCAAAAGGAATTGCAGCATGTCATGGGCCTACCTCAGGCAGTTTCCTTCCCTGGTCTGGATCGTCATCCTGGGCACTTTCATGGTGCGTACCACCTTCTTCATGGTCTGGCCCTTTCTCTCCATCCTGCTCTACCGTGACTACGGACTTTCGGCGACCCTGATAGGCGCCATCCTGGGGGCCACGGCGGCGCTTTCCACTCTCGTCAGCTTCTATGGCGGCTGGCTCTCGGACAAATGGGGGCGGCGCAACATCCTGCTGTTCGGCTGCCTGGTTTCCGCCGCCAGCGTGGCCCTGCTCGGCCTCTCCCACCAGGTGGGCTGGCTGGCACTCGGGGTGATCGGCAGCGGACTCTCCTACGGGCTCATCGACGCACCGGGCAAGGCACTGATGGCCGACAATCTGGCCGAGCCCAAAGCCCGTGAGCTGGCGCTGCACCTGCGTTATTTCCTGCTCAACCTGGGGGCGGCCATCGGTCCTCTGCTCGGCGTCACCTATGGCCTGAGCGCGCGTCAGGAGACCTTCCTGTTGCTCAGTGCCAGCTATCTGCTGCTTGGCATGGTCTTTGTCATCGGGTTCAGGCTGGCGGGTTGCCACACCAGCCAGGCGGCCGGGCCCGGCATGCGGGCTGTGCTGCGGGTGCTCTGGCAGGACAGGGGGTTTCTGCTGCTGATCATGGCCAATCTGCTGCTGATGCTGGTCTACGCCCAGTTCGAGTCGCCCCTCATCCAGTATCTGACCCGCGCGGGGACGCCGGAGGTGGAGCGGCTCGTCGGCTGGCTGGTGACGACCAATGCGCTGACCATAGTGATGCTGCAGTTCCCCCTGCTGCACCTGACTGCCCGCTGGTCCACGCGGCGCAAGCTGCAACTCGGGGTGGCGCTCTTTCTCGGCGCCCAGTTGCAGTTTGCGCTGGGGGATACCGCCATCTGGTGGCACTGGATAGTGGCGGTGATCCTCTTGAGCGTCGGGGAGTGCATCCTCTTCCCCTTGCTCAATGTGCTGATCGATCAGATGGCGCCTGGTCATTTGAAGGGGAGCTATTTCGGGGCGGCCTCCATCTCCGGACTCGGGGTGGCCATGGGGGCCTTGCTGGGAGGCTGGGTGCTGGCCCACTGGGGCGGGAGCTGGCTTTACGCCCTGATGGCGCTGCTCTGCCTGGTGATCCTGATGCTCTATGGTCTGAGTACCCGGACCTCGCGCACTGCGCTGGTCCGGGCTGGGCCCTGACGGCTAGAAGGTCAGCACCTTGTCGGCGGCCAGAGTCCATTGGGCCAGCAAGGGGAGGGTGCCTATCTCTATGCCCTCGACAAGGGGTAGCGGGGTGATGCCGCGCGCATCGGTGCAACTCTTACAAAGCCGGATCCGGGTGCCCTGAGCCAGCAGTATCTCCAGCATCTGGCGCAGGTTGTAGCCCTCGGCCGGAGCCTGCCCGGCCAGAGCAGCAGTGACGGCATCCGACATCAGGAAGAGGTTGAGGTCTACCTTTCCCTCCTCTTTGAGGGCGATGCCGAGGCGCAGGGCATTGAACAGGGACTCGCTGCCATAGGGGGCGCCGTTGGCAATGATGAGAATGTGTTGGGTCATGTGGCTCTCCTGATTGAAAGGGCCATTGTAGCCTCGGCGAAAGCGGCCCGGCATGATGCAGAGCACACTCTGTCGTAGCCCGGCCCCGTGTGTCTTGACCTCACACAGGGAGTCAGGTCTCATGGACGGCCATCCAGTATGACAGAACAAAGAGGTTGTTATGTGGAAGATCGCCGGAATAGGCTTATTGTTGTTGGCCGGACAAGCCTATGGTAGTGAAAACATCGGCTGCAAGGCCAGACAGCAGGCCGTGACGGATCAGCTTGCGTTCGCCAGGGCGCACAACAACCAGGAGCAGGTAGCCGGCCTTGAGCGGGCACTGCGCAACCTGGAGGCCCATTGTACCGATGCCGGGCTCCTTGAGGAGCAGCAACGCAAGGTGGTCAAGCAGAGGGAAGAAGTGGAAGAGCGGCTGGCCGAGTTGCAGAGCGCACGGGTATCGGGCAAGCCGGACAAGATTGCCAAGAAGCAGTCCAAGCTGGAGGAGTCCCAGGCCGAGTTGCTGGAAGCCCAGCGCGAACTCGAGGCGCTGCAAAAACTGGTCAAACCCTGAGGGAAGGGCAGCGCAATAGAAAAAGCCGGGCATGCCCGGCTTTTTCTATTTCTGGATAATGCACCCGCGAGTGTCAGACGCTGATGCAGGTGTTACTGCTACTGCTACTGCCTGTGCATCCGCACAAACTTTTCCATCAGCTGATCTTCGGTTTCCACATGGGCGGGATCCCAGATGATGCAGTCGATAGGGCAGACGCTGATGCAGGTCGGCTTCTCATAGTGGCCGACGCATTCGGTGCAGCGATCCGGGTCTATCTCGTAGATCTTGCTCCCCAGGGTGATGGCCTGGTTCGGACACTCCGGATCGCACATGTCACAGTTGATGCACTTGTCGGTGATGAGCAGTGCCATCTCAGGCCGCCGAGTGAGGTTGACGGGTATCCTCGCGCTCGCCGAGGTTGCGCAGCAGGATGCCGTAATTCACGTCGATCTCCTTGGGTACCGGCACGTAGACCACGTGGCCGTTGCCCGGTGCGGTGTCGATGAGTTCGCCCTTGCGGTTCTGCATCTGCTCCAGATTGAAGCTGAGGTTGCCCTGGGGGGTCATCAGCTCCAGGCTGTTGCCCAGCAGGAACTTGTTCTTCACCTCGACCTCGACCATGTCACCGTTGCGACCGGTGATCTCGCCGACGAACTGCTGGGTGTCGGAAACGGAGTAACCGTAGTCGTAGTTCTGGTATTCGCTGTGGTTGTGACGGCGCAGGAAGCCCTCGGTGTAGCCGCGGTGGGCCAGGTTCTCGAGGGTGCCCATCAGGGTCGGATCGAACGGACGGCCAGCCACCGCATCGTCGATGGCCTTGCGATAGACCTGGGCGGTACGGGCGCAATAGTAGAAGGACTTGGTACGGCCTTCGATTTTCAGGGAATGAACGCCCATTTTGGTCAGACGCTCGACGTGCTCGACAGCGCGCAGATCCTTGGAGTTCATGATGTAGGTGCCGTGCTCGTCTTCAAACGCGGTCATGAACTCGCCCGGGCGGTTGGACTCCTCCAGCAGCACCAGGGCATCGGTCGGCTTGCCTGCGCCCAGGGTCGGATCCACCTTTTGCACGGCGATGGGCTCCTGGCGGTGGACGATCTGGCCCACGTCATCTTCCTTGCCCTCGTGCACCTTGTACTCCCAGCGGCAGGAGTTGGTGCAGGTACCCTGGTTGGGGTCACGCTTGTTGATGTAGCCGGAGAGCAGGCAGCGGCCGGAGTAGGCCATGCACAGCGCCCCGTGGACGAAGACTTCCAGCTCCATCTCCGGCACCTGCATGCGGATCTCCTCGATCTCGTCGAGAGACAGCTCGCGGGAGAGGATGGCACGGGTCAGTCCCATCTGATGCCAGAACTTCACCGTGGCCCAGTTGACCGCGTTGGCCTGCACCGAGAGGTGGATAGGCATGTCGGGGAAGGCTTCGCGCATCATCATGATGAGGCCGGGGTCGGACATGATGAGTGCATCCGGCTTCATATCCACCACGGGGCGCATGTCGCGGATGAAGGTCTTGAGCTTGGAGTTGTGGGGCTGGATGTTGGCCACCACATAGAACTGCTTGCCGAGGGCATGGGCCTCGTTGATGCCGAGCTGCAGATTCTCGTGATCGAATTCGTTGTTGCGCACCCGCAGGCTGTAGCGCGGCTGGCCCGCATAGACGGCGTCTGCGCCATAGGCATAGGCGTAGCGCATGTTCTTGAGGGTCCCGGCAGGGGAGAGCAATTCTGGTCTGAACATGTTGGACTCTTTTATCTGATTGCAAATCAGGACGGCGCCACCTGATGGCGTCGTGTGGGTTCATCGGTGGCGCGACCGTCTTCGACGCACGGCCATCCGATGGGGGTACATCGGAGCAGGAGGTGACTCGATACTCCGGATATACGGGGTGCGAGATTGTACTCGTGACCGCCTCGTCATGCAATTTGGGACGGCCTTGGCATGCCTGCGCCATGTTCATTTTACGCTCAGACTGGGGTTGCTAGAGTGCAAGGGGTGAAAGATGCCCCTGAGTTGGCTGTGAAATGGATCTTTTCGGCGAAAAAGACCATCTCCAAGTTGAAATTTTGCCCTGCTCGGGAAAGAATGCGCGCTCGGTTGTTGGTCCCCGGTGACGGGCCCACAAGAGACCGATGATGAGCAGGGCAAAGGCCCACAGGAACAGGAAACCATACAGGAATTTTATGAATCCCCTTCGCATTGCCGCTTCGGCTCTTTTATGTACGCTGGCGCTGGTCAGCCAGCAGGCCGCCGCCGTTGAATACCAGCTGCCTGCAGCCAACAGCCGCCTGATCGGTGAGAACCAGGAATACGTGGTGCCCGCAGACAACCGTCCGCTGGAGCAGATCGCCTCCGACTTCCAGCTGGGTCTGACCAACATCATGGAAGCCAACCCCGGCGTCGACCCCTACTTGCCCAAGGCGGGCAGCACGCTGATCATTCCCCATCAGCTGATCCTGCCCAACGCTCCCCGCGAAGGGATCGTCATCAACGTGGCGGAGATGCGTCTCTACTACTACCCGAAGGGCAAGAACGTGGTGCATGTGCTGCCCATCGGCATCGGCCAGCTCGGGGTCAACACCCCGGAGAACTGGATCACCAAGGTTGAACGCAAGCGTGCCAACCCGACTTGGACCCCGACCGAGAACATCCGTCGCCGCTACGCCGCCCAGGGCAAGACCCTGCCCGCGGTCTGGCCGGCCGGCCCGGACAACCCCATGGGCCTGCACGCGCTCTACATCGGCAACCTGTACGCCATCCACGGCACCAACGCCACCTTCGGTATCGGTTTGCGGGTGAGCAGCGGCTGCGTTCGCCTGCGCGCTGACGACATCAAGTACCTGTTCGATCACGTGCCGGTCGGCACCCGCGTCCAGTTCGTCAACCAGCCGGTCAAGACCACGGTCGAGCCGGATGGCGGTCGCTACATGGAAGTGCACGAGCCGCTGTCGCGCACCGAGGAAGAGTTCAACTCCACCGCCTCCGTGCCGCTGCCCATGACCCCGGCGACCACCCGCTTCATCGCCCACGCTGACAGCGATTCCAACGTGGTCAAGCAGGTGCTGGAACAGCGTACCGGCATCCCGACCCGCCTCAATCCAGAGGCGTAATGGCCGGCAAGTGCAGTTAAACAACAACGGCGACCTGATGGTCGCCGTTGTTGTTTCTGCATATCCGGACGTCAGCTGGCTGGTGGGGCATAGAGGGCCAGCCAGTTGCCTTCGGTATCTTCGATGATGACCCGGGAGCCATGACCGCTGCCGATGCTGTGCAGAGGCTCCAGCACCCGCCCGCCGAGCCGGGGGACCAGCAGCTCCGCCTCCTGCAGCCTGTCACCGAGGGAGAGATAGATGAGGGGACCGGCACCGCCGGGCTGGTGATATTTGTCCATGGGGCCGAGACAGGCCGCCGCGTTGCTGCCGTCGTGGCGCAGCATGGCAAAGCGCATGGTCTCTTCCTGGATGGGGGTGACCTGCACATCGAGCAGGGCCGAGTAAAAGTCCATGGCGCGATCCAGATCCCGTGTCGGAATGTCGGCCCAGACCAGGGTGTTGTCCATCGTCGTATTCTCCAGAGTTCCCGGCCAACGCGGTCGGTGGCTCTTTGAGGTTAGAAGTGGCGGTCGGGGGGCGCCATGGATAAAAAAGCGGCGCCTAATGGTGCCGCTTTAAGGGGGGAAGAGCCGAGTAAGGCTCCCCCTCTTATTTGCCGGCAATGCTGAGCCCGCCAAAGCGGATCAGCGGGGCATAGAAGTCCTTGCCATCGTCGTGCTGCAGCTGGTTGCCGATCGCTTCCAGCTCCCCGAGCAGGCGATAGAAGTTGCCCGCCACCGTGATGCCGCGTACCGGCGCCACGCGCTCGCCATTTCGGCAGAGGAAGCCGGAGGCGCCGAACGAGAAGTCGCCGCTCACCGCATCGGCCCCGGAGTGCAGGCCGTCCAGCTTGACCAGCTCCAGGTACTCACCGCTTTGTACCTCGGCCTCGCCGTGGGGGCCGAGCCCGAACACCAGGTGACGAGGGGCCACGTCCAGGGCACTGCGGGCACTGCGGGCGGCTGCACCGTTGCTCGTCACGCCGAAGTGACGGGCGGTGGCGCTGTTGTGCAGCAGGGTCTTGAGCTCCCCCTCGCCGATGAGCAGGAGATCCGAAGTGGCGGCCCCTTCGCCGTCAAACGCCTTGATCTTCATGCCCCCCGGCATATAGGCACGACTCTCCAGGGTGAGCCAGCGAGAAGCCACGCTTTGGCCCAGCTTGTCGCGCCAGGGGTTGATCCCCTGCTGGGCCCACTTGCCAGACAGGGCGGACTGGAAGCAGCCAAACAGGCTGGCAAAGCAGTGGGTGCTGAAGATGACGCTGTAGCGACCGCTCGGCACCGCCTCACCCATCAGCAGGCCATCGGCCACGGCGTGGATCTGGCGGATGAGAGGCTGGCTCTCCAACTCGTCGAAGCGCCGTGCGTACTGTCCCTGGTAGTGCATGGACTGGCGGCCCTCCCGCTCGATGAGAGCGGAGCTGTGGCAGCCGACGCTGAACTCCTGATGTTCGCAGAGGCTGCCTTGGCTGTTGGCAAGCCAGAGGCGGCTCTCCCCCTCGAAGAAGCCGTTGTAGGGGGCGCCGGTCACGTCCGGCAGGGCCAGCATGTCGGACTCGAGGCGCAGGGTCAGGGCAATCTTCTCTTCCACCGCCGTGGTGTCGGCCTGATGTATCTCGGCGCAGTCGGTGATGAGCCTGCTCTGCTGCACTGTGATGCGCTGATCCGGGTCCACCTTGGCGAAGCGGCTCGCATCGAGCGCATCCTGCACCATGGCGTCCAGGGCCGACGCGTCGAGGGACTCGGAATAGGCGATGCCGACCCGGCCTTCCTTGATGAGGCGAATGCCGATCTGCTGGCTGCTGGTGACCTTGTATTCACTGAGTTCGCCCTTGTCGGCCTTGAGGGAGAAGGCCTTCTCCTGATTGGCGATGACGTCCGCCTCGGCACCCAGATCGGCGACCTGGTCCAGCAGACGGGCAAGCAGTTGGTTCATGTCGAGCTGGCTCATCAGGCGTTCCCTCCGACCAGGATATTGTCAACCTTGAGCGGCGGCTGGCCGACCGAGGCGGGAATGGATCCCGAGACCGAGCCGCACATGCCGGCGGAGAGGGCCAGATCGCGCCCCACCATGGAGATCTCCTTCAATACCTGCGGGCCGGTGCCGATCAGGGTGGCCGACTTGAGGGGCCGGGTGATCCTGCCCCCCTCGATGAGGTAGGCCTCCTGCACGTTGAAGTTGAACTCGCCGGTACCGGGCTGCACAGAGCCACCCCCCATCCGCTTGGCATAGATGCCGTGTTCCACGGTTGCCAGCATGTCGTCGAGGCTGTAGTTGCCCGGTTCGATATAGGTGTTGCGCATGCGGGAGGCGGGGGCGAACTTGTAGGATTCCCGGCGCCCGGAACCGGTGCGGGCGTAGCCGGTGCGAAGGGCCCCCATTCTGTCCACCAGGAAGCCGGTCAGCACGCCGTCCTTGATGAGCTGGGTGTGCTGGGTCGCCATCCCCTCGTCATCGACGTTGATGGAGCCCCAGGCGTTGCCCTGCAAGCCCTCGTCCACCGCGCTGACCGCCGGGTTGGCGATGAGCTGACCCATCTTGTCGTGGAACACGGATGCCTTTTTGGCCACCGAGGTGGTCTCCAGCAGGTGACCGCACGCCTCGTGGAAGATGACGCCGCCAAAGCCGCTCTCCATGATGACCGGCAGCTTGCCGCTCGGGCAGGGGGCGGCTCCCAGCTTCACCAGTGCCTGGCGGGTGGCGGTGAGAGCCAGTTCGCGGGGATCGATGCTCTCGGCATGTTCCCATCCCTTCATGGCACCGGGGGCTTCATAACCTACGCTCTGCTCGCCCCCGTCCAGGGCGATGGTCTGGGCCATGATGCGGTTGTAGTGGCGGCGATCGCTCACCTGCACCCCTTCGCTGTTGAAGATCTCCACCTCCTGCTCCCAGCCGAGCACGTTGCCCGAGAACTGGCTCACCTTGTCGCTCTCGGCGCGGGCCGCAGCGTCCATGGCATGCAGGTAGGCGATCTTCTGCTCCAGCAGCTTGTCGGCCGACAGCGGCAGAGCGATCGGGTTACGGTCGGTCAGGCGGGTGAAGTCAAAGGCGGTGGCGGTGACCACGGGGTCACGCCTGTCCTTGGCCGCCAGCAGGGTAACGATGCGCAAGAGCTCGTTGCGATCGGCCAGGTTGGTGTAGCCGTAGAGCACCTTGTGGCCGTAGCACAGGCGAACGCCGATACCGAAGTCGAGACCACCGCTGATGTTCTCTATCTGGCTGGAGAGCAGGCTGAGCTGGCTGCGGCGCTTGCGCTCCACAAACAGCTCGGCGAAGTCGGCACCCAGCGCCAGCGCGTGATCGAGCACGTCGCGGGCGATGGCGGGGGCCAACAGGGAGAATGAAGTCATAGAATATCCTTTTCTGGTCTGTCCGTTTGCTTCCGACACCCGGCGTTGTGTTGTTATGGGGTGTCGACCTCATTGTTGCAGACCAGAAGCAAAAAGTCGCTATAGCGTCAGCCGATGATACCAAACGAGAAAATCGGTGCGATTTATGCGCCCGGCAGCCCGAGCGCAGGCTACCGGCAGGGGAGGTTGGCGCCGCTCATGGCGCTCCCTTGATATGAGGTCGACCCACTGCTCGATACGGAGTTGGTCTGGTCGTCCATTGGCTGGCGTCGTCGAACATCCAGGCGATCAGGGTCAGAGCAGTTCGTGGATCTCGCTCAGGATCTGGTCGACCCACTGCTCGATACGAGGTCGATCTGGTCGCCCATTGGCCGGCGTCGTTGAACATCCAGGCGGCCAGGATCAGAGCAGTTCGTGGATCTCGCTCAGGATTTGGTCGACCCACTGCTCGATGCGGGATTCGGTCTGGTCGTACTGATTGGCGTCATCGAGGGCCAGCCCGACGAAGTGACGGCCATCGTCGATGAGTGCCTTGGAGGCGTCAAACTCGTACCCCTCGTTGGGCCAGTAGCCCACCAGCTTGACCCCCTTGGGGACCAGCTGATCGTGCAGCAGGCCGAGGGCATCCTGATACCACTCCCCATAGCCCAGCTGATCGCCCATGCCAAACAGGGCGATGATGCGTCCCTCCAGATGCAGGTCGGCGATGTCTTCCCAGCGGGATTCCCAGTCCTCCTGCAGCTCGCCGAAGTCCCAGGTGGAGATGCCCAGGATCAGGATGTCGTACTCCTGCATGCGGGCGAGGGGCACATCCTTGATGTTGTGGAGATCGACCAGCTCGGGGCCGATGAGGGCGCGGATCTTCTCGGCGGCCATCTCGGTGTAGCAGGTGGTGGAGCCATAAAACAAACCTATCTTCATCGCTCTTCTCTTGATCGCAGTCGGCAAGGGGCGTGACCGGCACAGCGGCGCCCGGGGGGGAGGGCGCCAGTCTAGCAGATTGCGCCGGGCTCTTCACCGCCTGAGGGGATGTGCAGCCTTGCCTTGCGGCCCGGGTGGGTCGGCACGTTACAATGGCGACCTGTTTCCCTGAGCGCGGCGCACCATGAGCAAAGCAGAATCCCATCCCCTGATCGAGCCGTTTCTCGACGCCCTCTGGCTTGAGCGGGGGCTCTCCGACAACACGGTCAGCTCCTATCGCACCGACCTGGAAAAATTTGCCCTCTGGCTCGATGAACAAGGCGGTTCCCTGCTGCTGGCGGGGCTGGATGACATCCAGCACTACCTCGCCTGGCGGGTGGACCATCAGTTCGCGGCCAGCAGCACGGCCCGTTTCCTCTCGGCCCTGCGCCGCTTCTACCAGTACCTCAATCGCGAGAAGCTGCGCAGCGACGATCCCACCGTACTGCTGGAGGGGCCAAAGCTCCCCAAAAAGCTGCCATCGGATCTGAGCGAAGCCGAGGTGGAGGCGCTGCTGCAAGCCCCCCTGGTGGACGATCCGCTGGAGCTGCGGGACAAGGCAATGCTCGAGCTGCTCTACGCCACCGGGCTGCGGGTGTCCGAGCTGGTGGGGCTGACCGCCGAACACGTCAGCCTGCGCCAGGGGCTGGTGCGGGTGGTGGGCAAGGGCAACAAGGAGCGCCTGGTGCCCATGGGGGAGGAGGCGGTGCACTGGCTGGAGCGCTACTACCGGGAGGGGCGCACCCTGCTGCTGGGTGGCACCAGCTCGGACGTGGTGTTCCCCTCCAAGCGGGCCCGGATGATGACCCGCCAGACCTTCTGGCACCGCATCAAGCTCTATGCCCTGAGAGCCGGCATCAGGGGGGAACTCTCCCCCCACACCCTGCGTCACGCCTTCGCCACCCACCTGCTCAATCACGGCGCCGATCTGCGAGTGGTGCAGATGCTGCTGGGCCACGCGGATCTCTCCACCACCCAGATCTATACCCACGTGGCCAACGAGCGGCTCAAGGCACTGCACGGCCAGCACCACCCCAGAGCCTGATCGCCTCACCGGCCTTGCAACAAAAAACCGCCCGAAGGCGGTTTTTTTCAGCACACGACAGGGAGGAAACGGTTATTTCCCCTGCTGGGATTTCAGCAAGTCGCGGATCTCGGTCAGCAGCTCCTGATCCTTGGTGGGGCCGGCCGGGGCAGCGGCTTCCTCTTCCTGCTTCTTCTTCAGGGTGTTGATGGCCTTGAGCCCCATGAAGATGGCGAAGGAGATGATCAGGAAGTCGATACAGGTCTGGATGAACTTGCCGTAGGCGATGACCACGGCAGGGGCATCCCCTTCGGCGGCCTTCAGGGTCACGGCGAGATCGCTGAAATCCACGCCCCCCAGGATCAGCCCGATGGGGGGCATGATCACGTCTCCCACGAAGGAGGAGACAATCTTGCCAAAGGCGGCACCTATGATGATACCGACAGCCATGTCGATCACATTGCCCCTGGATGCAAAGGCCTTGAACTCTTGAATCAGACTCATTTTTCCCCCTAGAAATGGACGACGTGCCACCTGAGCGCACGTCGATTTGAATAATAAAACATCAGCAAAACAGAGGGATGACTAAAGATGTCTCCCGTCGTCCTGATTAGCTTGCGGGGCTCAAGCCCGATTGGCAACCTGTCATCCCGTGATTTTTTCTTGCGGACGTTATTAATCGATCACTAATTAAGGTCTTTGGGAGAGGGAATTGTCTGGGTTACCTTATGAGACCCTTCAATCATGCCAAGTGAATGAGCTGATGCGATATTTACTGCTGGGAATGATGCTGCTGTGCGCTTTTGCGGCCAGCGCGGGGATGGACCCCCATGTGTTGAAACAGACCATAGAGCAGCGCCTCGGTGTGCAGGTCTACCTGGTGGACGAGACCCCCATGCCGGGCCTCTATCTGCTGGGCACGGCCCAGGGACTGCTCTACAGCGATGCCAGGGGAGACTATGTGCTGCAGGGCTCCATGCTGGATCTGGCCCACGACATGAGAAACCTCACCCGGCTCAGCCAGCAGCAGCAACGCAGGCTGGCGCTCTCCCAGATAGGGGAGGCCCGGCTCTGGCTCAAGGCCACCCCTGAACGCCACCGCCTCACCCTGTTTACCGATCTCGCCTGCGGTCCTTGCCGCATCGCGCTGGAGGAGTTGCCCCGCTTGCAGGCGAGGGGCGTGAGCGTGCAACTGCTGCCTGCGCCTGTCGCCGCATCGGATCAGGCTAGCTGGTGCGATCCCGGGCTGCTGCGCGAACTCAACTTCAGCGATCGTTTGCCTGAGAGCGGTTGTAATGCGATCCTTGCCCATCATATCGGCCTGAGCCAATGGCTCGGGATCAAGGCGTCACCGAGCTGGGTCCTGCCCAATGGCGACCTGGTGCGCGGTTACCAGAGCCCCGAACAACTGCTCAAGATACTGGATCACATCAATGCCCCTGCAAATCCGTCGTCGTCCGCGAGTTGATGATTCCCATCTGCCCGCCACCCTGCACCCGCTGCTTCGCCAGATCTTCGCCAGCCGCGGGGTAGAAGACCCTGCCCTGCTGGAGCGCAGCGCCAACCAGCTGCTGCCGCCCCAGCGTCTGTTCGGCATGGCGCAGGCGGTGCCGCTGCTGGCCGAGGCGCTGACGGCGCAAAAACGCATTCTCATCGTCGGTGACTTTGACTGCGACGGCGCCACCAGCTCGGCGCTGTGCGTGCTGGCCTTGCGCGCTATGGGGGGGCACCACATCGATTTTCTGGTGCCCAACCGCTTCGAGTTCGGCTATGGCCTCACCCCGGAGATCGTCGAGCTGGCGGTGGCCCGCGGCGCCGAGTTCCTGATCACGGTGGACAACGGGATCTCCAGCATCGCCGGGGTGGCGGCGGCCAAGGCGGCCGGCATGCAGGTACTGGTTACCGATCACCATTTGCCGGGTCAGGAGCTGCCTGACGCCGATGCGATAGTGAACCCCAACCAGCATGGCTGCAACTTCCCCTCCAAGTCGCTGGCCGGGGTCGGGGTCGCCTTCTATCTGATGGCGGCCCTCAACACCCATCTGCGCCAGAGCGGCTGGTATGAGCGCCAGGGGCTGCGCGTCCCCAACGTGGCAGATTACCTGGATCTGGTGGCCCTCGGCACCGTGGCCGACGTGGTAGCGCTGGATGGCAACAACCGCATCCTGGTTCATCAGGGTTTGCAGCGGATCCGGGCTGGCCGTTGTCGCCCCGGCATCCAGGCGCTGGTGGATGTGTCGGGCCGCGACGGTCGTCGCCTGTGCGCTGCCGATCTCGGCTTTGCGCTGGGGCCGCGCCTCAACGCGGTGGGCCGGCTCGATGACATGTCCCTCGGGGTCGCTTGTCTGCTCTGTGACGACATCAACCTGGCGCGCCAGCTCGCTTCCGAAATGGACAGCCTCAACCAGGAGCGCAAGGAGATCGAGCAGGGGATGCAGCAGGAAGCGCTCGCCACCCTGGAGCAGATCCGTTTTCGCGACGGCGAGGTGCCCTCCGGCATCGTGCTGCACCGAAACGAGTGGCATCAGGGGGTGGTGGGGCTGGTGGCCTCCAAGGTGAAGGAGAAGTACTATCGCCCGGTCATCGCGTTTGCCGAGAGCAGCGAGACCGAGCTCAAGGGCTCCGGGCGCTCCATCCCGGGGGTGCATCTGCGCGATGCGCTGGAGCTGCTCGACACCCGCCACCCCTGCTTGATGGGCAAGTTTGGCGGCCACGCCATGGCGGCCGGGCTGACCCTGCCCAAGGCCAATATCGAGGCCTTCGGTCGGGCCTTCGAGGCGGTCATCGGCGAGCTGGTGACCCCTGAGCTCTTGACCGGAGTGCTGCTCACCGATGGCGAGCTGCTGCCCGATGAGCTGAGTCTGGAGCTGGCGGAGCTTATTCGCGCCTCCGGCCCCTGGGGTCAGGCCTTCCCCGAGCCGCTGTTTGACGGGGAATTCGTGCTGGTGCAGCAGCGGCTGGTGGGGGAGAAGCACCTCAAGATGATGCTGACCACGGATTCCGGCCACGCGGTGGATGCCATCGCCTTTGGCGTCGACTTGCAGCGCTGGCCCGATGCCTCGGTGAAGCGGGTGCGGCTGGTCTACCGGCTCGACGTCAACGAGTGGCGCGGCAACCGCAGCGTGCAGTTGCTGGTGGAGCATCTGGAGGCCGCCGGCCTCTGACGTTCGTGAGTTTCTTTTGCTGCCTATGACGGCCACCTCAGGGTGGCCGTTTTTTTATGGTGTTAACCCGGATGTTGTCGTTGACCCGTCTATTGCTTCACAGTTTAAGCTTCCCTTCATCGGGTCACGGACCCCACTGCGAGTCGCTGTCATGAAAATATCCGAACTGGCCCGGCGCTGCGGCCTGGCCCGCTCCACCCTGCTCTATTACGAGAAGCTGGGGGTGATTGCGGGCACGAGGGGCGCCAACGGCTATCGCCACTACGACGATGACGATCTGCAGCGGCTGCGGATGGTACAGGCCCTGCAGGCCGGCGGGCTCAGCCTCAAGCAGTGCCTCGCCTGCCTGGCGGGCGAGCTGGAGCAGGCAACGCTGGCAGCCCGGGTCAGGGAGCTGGATGAAGAGCTGGCGCGGATGCAACGCGCCCGGGATCTGCTGGCGGATCTCGCCGGTTTGCGTGCGCACTCCGGCGACGAGTTCAAGGCCTGGCAGCGGCAACTGCAGCATCAAGCCCCGCAGGCCTACTTTGCCTGGGTGATGAAGCAGGGATTCAGTGAAAAAGCGCGTTACCACCTGCAGTGGCTCAGCAAAGACATGAATGAACATGAGCGCTACATCCGGGATTTCAAGCTGCTGCTGGATGGCATGAGCTATTGGGGGCCGGGCGATAGCCTCTTCACCCAGCAGCAATTTGCCTCGCTGCCCAGCCAGCCTCGCCGGATCCTCGACATGGGCTGCGGGCGCGGCGCCGCCACCTTGGCGCTGGCACAGGTGACGGACGCCACCATAGTGGCCATCGATCTGGACGAGGAGGCGCTGGCCGCCGTGGCGAGATCGGCCAGCGCGGCTGGCTTTGAGCAGGTCACTACCCTGTGCGCCAACATGGCGGCGCTGCCGGCAGACCTTGCCCCCGCCGATCTCATCTGGGCCGAGGGGAGTGCCTACACCATCGGGGTGGCCAACGCCTTGCAGGCATGGCGGCCGTACCTTGCCGGCCCTGCTGCCTGCCTGGTGCTGAGCGACCTGGTGTGGCTGACTGACACGCCCCCAGAGGAGGCGCTGGCGTTCTGGCAGCGAGATTATCCCGCCATGCAGACCCTGGCGGGCCTGCTCAAAACGGTGCAGGAGGCGGGTTATCGCTGTCTGTGGCATACCCCGTTGCCGCAAAGGGCCTGGGACAACTATCTGGATCCCATCGAGCGCAATCTGGCGCGCCACCGTGCCGAGCTGGGGGATAGCCCAGCCTGGCAGGATCTGAGCCGGGAAGTGGCCATCCACCGCCAATACCTGGGCAGCTATGGCTATGTGATCTGCTGCCTGCAGACAGTCTGATCAGGCCATCCATTGCAAGATAACAAACGGAGAAAACCTATGAACATCATCATTCGGCCCGAAACAGGCGCCGATCACGACGCCATTGAAGCGCTGACCGTGGCCGCGTTCCTCAATGCCCCCCATACCGATCACAACGAGCAGCTGATCGTGCGTGACCTGCGCCAGGCCGGGGCACTCAGCCTGTCGCTGGTGGCGGAGCAGGCGGGGCGGGTGGTCGGCCACCTCTGCTTCTCGCCGGTCACCATCAGCGATGGCAGCCCGCACTGGTATGGCCTTGGCCCCATTTCCGTCTCCCCTGCGCTTCAGGGCAGGGGGCTGGGGTCACGGCTGATGGACGCGGGTCTGGCCGAGCTCAAGGGGATGGGGGCGGCCGGCTGCGTGGTGCTGGGGGATCCCGGTTTCTACGGCCGTTTTGGTTTCGTGTCCGAGCCGGGGTTGACGCTGCCCGGCGTGCCGCCCGAGTACTTCATGGCCCGCTCGTTCGGCGCTGCCATGCCCAGTGGTGAAGTGCGCTATCACCCGGCCTTCGAGCAGGGCTAAGCCCTCACCTTGAGGAAGATGCAAGTCGCTTTCTCAAGGTGGTGCAACCTTGCCGGTTTTAGGGAATGAGGCGGTGTTTAATATCAACCTTTCTGATATCTCATGGTGGAAAATGCAATAAGTGACGGTATTGTGATATATTCCACCTGTAATTTTTCTTGACGGACAGCCCCCTTGTCATCCTCTCGCCGCCCCTCGTCATGGCCGATGGTGCTTGCCATCGCCTGCCTTCTCTGGCTTGCCGCGGCGGCAGGGGTCGTTGCAACTAAGGGAATGGAGACGCAAGGGCAGGAGCGGCCGATGCTGTTCCATGAGCCAGCGAACCCGGGGCTTGCCGACAACGTCAGCCTGCCGCCCGCCTCCCAGTGGCGGCTCGGTTTCGAGCAGGGACGGCGACTGGAAGGGGCTGCTCATGCCGAGCTCTACCAGATGCTGCTGGCCTGGTTTCAGCACGATATCCTCGGCCTGCTCTGCGGCCTGCTGTTTTTCCTGCCTCTCATCTATCTCAGGCAGCGGCCCGACTACTTCGGTGCTCTGCACACACGGCGGCTTCGCTGCCACCACCTGCAATATCGCTTCTGCCAGGGCGACTAGGTTCACCAGCCGGGCGCCCGCCCGTTTGATCCCCGTCATTGAGTACCGCTGACCGGGCTGCTCGGCAGTCTGGCGGCTGCCGTGGTCATTACCGGGTGCTGCGCCAGCTCTCTCTGTAAACGTCATCCGTGACGTCATCTTCGCGACTGGCCGTTGGCCGGGCGCGGACGTGCTCTTATTGCAACCAAGTGGTGAACTCATTCATGGACTATTACGTCAATCTCTTCATCCAGTCGATCTTTGTGGAAAACCTGGCGCTGGCCTTCTTCCTTGGCATGTGCACCTTTCTGGCCGTCTCGAAAAACATCAACACCGCCTTCGGTTTGGGCATGACGGTGCTGGCGGTCATGGTGATCGCCATCCCCCTCAACAACCTGATCTACCGCCATATCCTGCGTCCCGAGAGTACCTTCCTCGGGGAGTTTGATCTGGGCTTTCTCGATTTCATCGTCTATATCGGGGTGCTGGCGGCGCTGGTGCAGGTGATGGAGATGGTGCTGGACAAACATTTCCCGGCGCTCTATCACGCGCTCGGCATCTATCTGCCGCTGCTGACGGTGCATTGCGCCATCTTCGGCGGGGTAATGTTCATGGCCCAGCGGGATTACGACTTCATCGAATCCGTGGTCTACGGGGTGGGCTCAGGGTTGGGCTGGCTGCTGGCCATCGTCGCCATTGCGGGATTGCGCCAGAAGATGAAGTATTCGGATGTGCCCGAGGGGCTGCGGGGTATCGGCATTACCTTCATCGTGGCCGGGCTGATGTCCCTCGGCTTCATGTCCTTTTCCGGCATCTCGCTCTGAGCCATGGGCCGGGTGGTGGCCCAATGAAGGTGCTCAATCCAGACGCTTTGCCATGTTGTAGCCGGTGATGGTGAAGCCCAGCGCCTGATAGAGCGCCAGTG
Source organism: Aeromonas sp. s4 (assembly GCF_040907855.1). NCBI lineage: Bacteria > Pseudomonadati > Pseudomonadota > Gammaproteobacteria > Aeromonadales > Aeromonadaceae > Aeromonas > Aeromonas sp. s4. Next base: position 192,733 of record NZ_JBFOCP010000047.1, read on the forward strand.
CCCTCGGGTTGTCATGGGCCACCCTCAGCTTGATCTGGTGGATGCCTAGGGGGGCGAGCTGCGCTTCCAGGGCGGCCATGGCTGCCTTGCCGAGGCCGCGACCACGATGGGGCGGTGTCACATAGAAGTCGTAGATGAAGGTGGTGCCGGCGGCGCCGTCGATGGCGTGCCAGAGATAGCCCAGAGGCTCGCCCGGCGCGTTCGAGGCTTCAGGTACCATGGCGAGCAGGTGATGACCCGGGGTGGCGACACCCAGTGGCAGGAGCTGCTGCAACGAGGCGTCGGCCTGACGGTGGGCGTCAGGCAGCGCCATCCCGTGGTTGCTGGCAAGATCCTGGGCGTAATCCTCGATGAAGTAGTCGCGATAGGCGGGAAAGTCTGCGTCACGCAGGGGGATCAGGCGAACGGTGAGAGTCGGCATCCGGCACAGCACTCCAGAGAAGGGGAGTGGCCACGGTACGCCAGAACGGCATCAATCACAAAGGGACAACCGCTGCCTGCGAGGTGACGGCGATAAAAAAAGAGCGCCCAGGGGCGCTCTTTTTTCTGCCAGCAGGAAAAGAGGCTTATTTGACCTCTTCCCCCTTGGCTTGCAGGTCTGCGTGGTAGGAGGAACGCACGAAGGGACCGCAGGCGGCGTGGCTGAAGCCGAGATCCATGGCCACATCCTTGAGTTCGTCGAACTCTGCGGGCGGCACATAACGCTTCACCGGCAGGTGGTGGCGGCTCGGCTGCAGATACTGGCCCAGGGTCAGCATGTTGACGCCGTGCTCGCGCAAGTCCTTGAGTACCTGCACGATCTCTTCGTTGGTTTCGCCTAGACCCATCATGACGCCGGACTTGGTCGGCACATGGGGGTGCATCTCCTTGATGCGGCGCAGCAGCTCCAGCGACCACTTGTAGTCGGCACCCGGCCGGGCGACCCGGTACATGCGCGGGGCGGTTTCCAGGTTGTGGTTGAACACGTCAGGCGGGGTCTCGCGGAACACTTCCAGCGCCTGCTCCATCCGGCCGCGGAAGTCCGGGGTCAGGATCTCGATGCGGGTCTGCGGGCTGTGCTCGCGGATCTGTTTGATGCAGTCGGCGAAGTGCTGGGCACCGCCGTCCCGCAGATCGTCGCGGTCCACCGAGGTGATCACCACGTATTTGAGCCCCATCTCCTTGATGGTCAGCGCCAGCTTCTTCGGCTCCTCCGGATCCAGCGGCAACGGACGGCCGTGGGCCACGTCGCAGAAGGGGCAGCGGCGGGTACAGATGGCGCCCATGATCATGAAGGTCGCGGTGCCGTGGTTGAAGCACTCCGCCAGGTTGGGGCAGGAAGCCTCTTCACACACAGAGTGCAGCTTGTTTTTGCGCAGGGTGCTCTTGATGTGCTCGATCTTCTGGCTCGACGGCGGCAGCTTGATCCGCATCCACTCCGGCTTGCGCAGCACTTCCTCGTTGGGATCCGGCATGAATTTCACCGGGATCAGGGCCATCTTGTCGCCATCGCGCAGCTTGACGCCCGGCTCCATACGAACGGGTTTGCTCATGATTCACTCTCGGTGTTTGTTATTGTCTGGTTGATAGCCACCAGGGTCATCTCTGTGCCCTCATGGCCAGGCAGCATGGGCTTGCTCATGCCGCCTCTTCGGTATTCGTGATCTCTTGGTAGCCAATCAGGCGGGCCAGCTCCGTCACCAGCAGGGACTGTGCCTCGGCGACGCTCTGCGGGCCGCCCAGGGCGCTGGTCTGGGTCATGGCCATGCCCGCATAGCCGCACGGATTGATGCGTAGGAAGGGGGTCATGTCCATGTTGACGTTGAGAGCCAACCCGTGGAACGAGCACCCCTTGCGAATGCGCAAGCCCAGGGACGCCAGCTTGGCCTCCATGCCCAGATCGCTCTTCACGTAGACGCCCGGGGCATCGGCCTTGGCGTAGGCCTCGATATTGCTTTTGGCGAGCGTGTTGATGATGGCGGTTTCGAGGCAGGTCACCAGCTCCCGTACAGAGAGCTTGCTGCGGCGCACATCCACCAGCACGTAGAGCACCAGCTGGCCCGGGCCGTGATAGGTCACCTGGCCGCCGCGATCACTCTGCACCACCGGGATGTTGCCGGGGGCGAGCAGGTGTTCGGCCTTGCCGGCCTGACCCTGGGTGTAGACGGGGTCATGCTCCACCACCCAGAACTCGTCCGGGGTGTCGGGGGTGCGATTGTCGGTGAACGCCTTCATGGCGTCCCACACCGGCTGGTAGGGGCGACGGCCCAGCTGTCTGACGAGCAGTTGGCCGGCTGACGGTTGTGGCTCGGCGGGCGTTTCGAGTGACATCTTTCCTCACTGGCGGCGCGGTGTCGGTACGGTCGCCGCTGCGACCGGGCGGCAAATAATCAGTCGCCCCGGTGGCGGGGCGAGAGAGGCAACTTACAGGACGTAACGAACCAGCTCGATCTTGCCAAGGGCGGTATACATGGCCTCGATGTGTTCCTTGCTCTGGGCGGTGACCGTCACCCGTACCGAGTGATAGTTGCCCTTGGAGCTAGGTTGAACGGTCGGGCTGTAGGTGCCGGGAGCATGTTGCTGCAGCACTTCCACCACCATGTCGGGCAGGGCGGGATCGGCCACGCCAAGCACCTTGAACGGGAACTTGCAGGGGAACTCCAGCAGTTCATCAAACTTGGTATTCATCTACTTCACCTTTCTGGGTCGCCGGGACGCGACGTCATCTTTACGTCTTTGAGGGCCGCCGAAACGGTCCCCTCATCTGCCCCCAGGGGACAGTTCCCAGTCTATATGGGCATGAGCCGCCTCGGGATCAAGACCCGGCGGTGCGGCAAGACGTGGAAATGCTGCTTTTTACCACAAATCGTCAGTCGGCGGAACCTGCAGATTACAGGGTTATTGACTGGACAGACCGCAAAAGACAGCAGCGGCGCCTGTTGGCGCCGCTGCTTGAGGAAGTGTCTGTTACTTGAACCAGCTGGAGACCAGCATCACCAGGTAATCCCACAGGCGGCTCATCAGGCCACCTTCCTGCACCTCTTCCAGGGCAACCAGGGGAACCTGCTTGATCTCCTTGTCCCCTTGCTTGAGGTACACGGTACCGACGCGCTGGCCCTTGGCCAGGGGCGCCTTCAGCTCGCTTTCCAGCTGGAAGTCTGCCTTGAGGTTGTTGCCCTGGCCACGGGTGACCAGCACGGAGACGTCCTTATCGACCCCCAGCTTCACTTCAGACTTGTCGCCCATCCAGATCTTCTGGGTGACCAGTTCGGTGCCCGCCTTGTAGGGGGTCAGGCTCTGGAAGAAGCGGAAGCCGTAGGTGAGCAGCTTCTTGCTCTCGGCGGCGCGGGAAGCCTCGCTATTGGCCCCCATGACCACGGCGATCAGGCGCATGCCTTCGTTGTTGGTGGCGGAAGAGACCAGGTTGTAGCCGACCTGGCTGACGTGACCTGTCTTGATGCCGTCAACCTGCAGGGATTGGTCCCACAGCAGGCGGTTGCGGTTGTGCTGGGTGATGCCGTTGAACACGAAGGACTTCTGGGAGTAGATCTTGTACTCCTCCGGCTGATCGTGGATCAGGGCCTGACCCAGGCGGGCCATGTCGCGGGCGGTACTGTAGTGGCCCTCTTCATCCAGGCCGTGGGGGTTCTTGAACTGGGAGTCCTTCATGCCGAGCTTGGCGGCCCAGGCGTTCATCAGGCTGGCGAAGGAGTCGGTGCTGCCTGCCAGGTGCTCGGCCATGGCGACGCAGGCGTCGTTGCCGGACTGGATGATGATGCCCTTGTTGAGATCATCGACGGAGACCTGCTTGCCCACCTCGATGAACATCTTGGAGGAGTCGGAGTAGTTCTTGGACCAGGCGTTCTGGCTGATGGTCACCATGTCGGTGCCCTTGATGTTCCCCTTGTGCAACTCGTCGCCGACGATGTAGGAGGTCATCATCTTGGTCAGGCTGGCGGGGGGCAGACGCTCGTCGGCATTCTGCTCGGCCAGCACCTGTCCGGAGAAGTAGTCGATCAGGATGTGGGCCTTGGCGGAGATTTCGGGCGCGGCAGGCACCACCATGGGGGCGCTGTTCAAAGTGGGGACCGGCTGGGCACTCGGCAGGGCCGAATCCGGGGTCGGAACAGGCTGGTTGGCCTGAGCGGTGGCGCTTAACAGGGAGGCCAGAATAACGGAGCGGGCAAATTTGGACATCTTGAAATTCCTGGTGCCTGGATGGGATGTACCCAAGTTGAAAAAAAGCGGGCCCCACTATACCAGATGTGCGTGTCGGTCATAGTCCGAGATGCGACCTGGACGGGATTTTATGGGATGGTCCCCGACCTCGCGTCGTATCCCGGCGCGAGGTCGGGGCGGGTATCAGGGCACGATGAAGGCCTGCTCCAACCCACCCTGGCGGATCTGCTCGAGCAGAGGGGCCTGCTTGTCGCTGGCCACGGGTCCGAGCAGGACGCGGAAGACGGCGCCATGTGCCACCACCTGGTACGGCACGCCATAGCGCTGGGTCATCACCTTGCCCATGGCCTCGGCCCGCGCCTGCGAGCCGCTGGCGAGCACCTGGATCATCTTGCCCTGGGTCGCACCGGCCTTGGGGGGGGAGACGGTGGTGGTTGCCGTGGCGGCAGGAGCAGGCTCGGCCTTGGCCGGTGCAGTGGGGGCCGGCGTCTCGTTCACGAAGGAATTGGCTGCTGGCGCCGCTGGCTCCATGGGCGTCATCGGGGTCATGGGCACCATCTCCACCATCTGATCCGGCTGATCGGTGATGAGTTCGAGGCGCACCCGGGCCTCACCCCCTTCCACCATCTCCAGTTGCGCGGCGGCGGCGTGAGAGAGATCGATGAGGCGATCGCTGCCGAAGGGGCCGCGATCATTGACGCGTACTATGGTCTCCAGACCGTTGTCCAGATTGGTGACCCGCACGTAGCTTGGCAGGGGCAGGTTGCGGTGGGCGGCGCTGAACAGGGTGCTGTCCTGCACGTCGCCGTTGGCAGTCTTGTTGCCGTCCAGATCCCGGGAGAGCCAGCTGGCAGTGCCTTCCTCGCTGTAGTGCTTGATGTCGCGCCACACCTCAAACTTCTGCTTGCCGATCCAGTAGTCCCGGTTGCCGCTCTCGCTCATGGGTTCGGGGCGGGGAATGGCGCCGGTCGCCTGGGGGATCTCGATAACCTGGGGCTTCTCCTGGGGGACGGGCTCCGGGGGCAGCGGCTGGGGTTCGGGTTGGCTGCTACAGGCGGCCAGCAACAAGGTCAGGCTGAGGGGAAGAAGTTTGTGGCTGTAATGCATAAGCGTCCTGGATTGCTTGACTGAGTTGATGCACCGCCATCGCATAGAGAGGGCTGCGATTGTAGCGGGTGATCACGTAAAAATTGTGGCGCGCGACCCAGTATTCCGGTCCTTCGGCCTGCTCCATCGCCAGCAGTTTTACCGGCGTCTCGGGTGACGGCGGCGTGGCGACTTCAATGCCCGCAGCGGCCAGCTCTGCCCAGTGGTGTCTTAGCTCGGGCTCGGGTGCAAGCAGGGTACCTACTGGCGCCAATCCGATCAAGGCGGGCTCCACCACCGGCTCGCCCCAGCGCCAGTGGTGCAGGGCGAAGTAGTTGGCCACGCTGCCGATGGCATCTGCCGGGTTGGCGAAGAGATCCCGCTTGCCGTCTCCGTCGAAGTCGACCGCGTAGTGGCGGTAGCTGGAGGGCATGAACTGGCCCATGCCCATGGCGCCGGCATAGGAGCCCTTGAGGGTGGTGAGCGGCCACTTCTCTTCCCGGGCAAGCAGCACCAGCTGGGCAAACTCCTTGGCGAAGAAATCCGCCCGTTCGGGATAGTGGAATCCCAGGGTGTAGAGGCTGTCGAGCACCGGATGGCGGCCCATCTGTCGACCGTAAAAGGTCTCGATGCCGATGATGGCGACGATGAGGGAGGCGGGGACCTGGTAGGTCTGCTCGGCCCGTGCCAGGGTGGCGGCATGGCGCTGCCAGAATCCCACTCCGTCCCGGATGCGCTCCGGGGTGACGAACAGCGGCCTGTAGCGGTGCCAGGGCTTGGCCTCCCAGGGGCGGCGGATGGTGTCTAGCACCTCCTGGCGCAGGCTGGCCTGGGCGGCGGCGGCCTGCAATTCTGCCAGCGGCACCTGCTGCTGCTCGGCCAGCAGGCTGAGCCGGGCTGGCGAGACGGCAGCACCCGCCGTCAGGGTGCACAGAGATAGAGCCAGCCAGCCGAGCCGCATCAGGCGAGCAGCCGCCTGTGGGTCTGGATGGACATCAGAACGCCGAAGCCCGCCATCAGGGTCACCATGGAGGTGCCGCCGTAGCTCACCAGTGGCAGGGGAACCCCTACCACCGGCAGGATGCCGCTTACCATGCCCATGTTGACGAACACATAGACGAAGAAGGTCAGGGTCAGGGCGCCCCCCAGCAGGCGTTCGAAGCTGTTCTGGGCCTGCATGGAGATAAACAGGCAGCGGCTGATGATGTAGAGGTAGATGACCAGCAAGAGGGCCACGCCCACCAGACCGAACTCCTCGCTGAATACGGCGAAGATGAAGTCGGTGTGGCGCTCTGGCAGGAATTCGAGCTGTGACTGGGTGCCTTGCAGCCACCCCTTGCCGAATACGCCGCCGGAGCCGATCGCAATCTTGGACTGGATGATGTGATAGCCGCGACCGAGCGGGTCCTTCTCCGGGTCCAGCAGCATCAGCACCCGCTGGCGCTGGTAGTCGTGCATCAGGAAGAACCAGAGCACCGGCATGAAGGCGCAGATGAGCAAGACCGCGAGCCCGATGAGCCACCAGCTGATCCCCGCCAGGAAGATGACGAAGAAGCCGGAAGCGGCCACCAGGATGGAGGTGCCGAGATCGGGTTGGGCCGCGATCAGCAGGGTGGGCAGCAGCACCATCACCAGGGCGATCATCACATGGCTGAACTTTGGCGGCAGGGAGTGCCGGCTGAGCCAGGCGGCCACCATGATGGGCATGGAGAGTTTCATCACCTCGGAGGGCTGGAACTTCATGAAGCCGAGATCGAGCCAGCGCTGGGCCCCCTTGCCGATATGGCCGAACACGTCCACCGCGATGAGCAGCAGCACCACCACCGCAAACAGGGGCACCGACCAGCGGGCATAGAGGGAGGGCGGCAGCTGGGCCATGCCGATCATCAGACCGAAGGCCAGGGCGCCGCGCACCAGCTGGCGCACGATGGAGTCGAGATCCTGGCCCGAGGCGGAGTAGAGCACCACCATGGAGAGGGCCATCAGGGTCAGCAGGCCGAGCAGCAGCGGCAGGTCGATGTGCAGCTTGTACCAGATGCTCTGCTGGCGGGCAGAATTACTCATTGGGAAACGACCTCACTCGGTTGGGACGGCTTTTCCGGTGCCGGTGGCAACTGGGGTTCCGGCGGGAGCAGATAGGCATCCAGCATGTGGCGGGCGACCGGTGCCGCCATGGCGCTGCCGCCCCCGGCGTTCTCCAGCACCAGGGCGACGACCGCCTTGGGTGCCTCGAAGGGGGCGAAGGCGACGAACAGGGCGTTGTCGCGGTGCTCCACCTTGGTGGTGGCCGCGTTGTAGACCTGGTTCTCCTTGAGGCCCACCACCTGGGCGGTGCCGGACTTGCCCGCCGCCTTGTAGGGGGTATTGGCGAAGGCGCGGCGCCCCGTCCCTTCGTGGCCGTTGATGACGCGCCACATGCCGTCCTTGGCCACCTGCCAGTAGGTATCGCTCTTGGCGGCGATGGCCACGTTCGGGTTGATGGGGGCGTTGACCACGCCATCAGAGGAGGCGGTGCTCTTGAGCAGGTGCGGCGTCACGTCGTGACCGTTCTGGGTCAGGATGCTGATGGCCTTGGCGAGCTGGATCGGGGTGGCGCTCCAGTAGCCCTGGCCGATGCCGATGGAGATGGTGTCCCCCTGGTACCAGGGTTGACGCCAGCGGGCCATCTTCCAGTCCCGGGAGGGCATGACGCCCCGGGTCTCTTCATAGAGGTCCACGCCGCTGTACTGGCCGAAGCCGAACTTGGTCATGTAGCTGTTGATCTTGTCGATGCCGACCCGGTAGGCGAGATCGTAGAAATAGGTATCCGCCGAGACCTCGATGGCGCGATAGACGTCGAGCCAGCCGTGGCCCCAGCGGCGCCAGTCCCGGAACTTCTTGGTGGTGCCCGGGATGGAGAAGCTGGGCCCGCCGAAGTAGCGGTAATTGGGGGTGATCGCCCCCTCGTTGAGCCCCATCACCGCCATCATGGGCTTGACGGTGGAGGCGGGGGCATAGATGCCCTGGGTGGTTCGGTTCACCAGCGGCCGGGCGGGATCGTTGAGCAGCGCCGAGTAGTTGGCGCTGGAGATGCCGGTCACGAACAGGTTGGGGTCGTAGCTCGGGCTCGACTCCATGGCCAGGATGGCGCCGGTGTTGGGCTCCATCATCACGATGGCGCCCCGGCGGCCGGCCAGCAGCTCCTGGGCTTTCAACTGCAGGCGGATGTCGATGTTGAGGTAGATGTCCTTGCCGGGCTCGGGGGGCTGGAATTTCAGGGTGCGCACCACCCGGCCGCGGTTGTTCACCTCGACCTCCTGATAACCCGCCACGCCGTGCAGCTGATCCTCGTAGTACTTCTCTACCCCCTGTTTGCCGATGTCCTTGGTGGCGGCATAGTTGGCGAGCTTCTCCTCCTTCTCGAGGCGCTCCACGTCACGGGTGTTGATCTTGGCCACGTAGCCCAGAGCATGGGTGAGGGTGTCGCCGAACGGGTAGTAGCGCTTGAGGTAGGCCTCGATGCTGGCCCCCGGGTAGTTATGCTGGTTGACCGAGAAGAGTGCGACCTGGTATTCGGTCAGCTTCTCGAACAGGGGCACGGGCTTGAAGCGGCGCTGACGCTTGACCTCGGCCAGGAACTTCTCCTTGGTCCCCTCCGGCAGGGCCAGCAGGGTGATGAGGTCGTCTGCGGTCTTCTCCAGGTTCTCGGTCTCTTCGGGCACGATCTCCAGGCTGTAGACCGGGCGGTTTTCCGCCAGCAGGACACCGTTGGCGTCGTAGATGAGACCACGGGGCGGCGCCACCGGCACCACACGGATGCGGTTGTCGTTGGATCGGGTCTGATAGGTTTCGTAAGACTCTACTTGCAGATAGTAGAGGTTAGCCAGCAGCACCAGCATGAGGGTGACCATGCCGATGTAGGCGACCAGGGTGCGCCGGAAGAACAGACGTCCCTCGGCACTGTGATCGCGCATTTCAATGCGATTCTTCAGCATGCCGTTACCTTGTGGCTGACGTGCGGGTGAGAGAGGAGAAATGCATGCTCAGGGTCGGCATGGGTCACTCTCTGTGATAAGGGTGATTGGTGGTGATGCTCCAGGCGCGGTAGAGGCTCTCGGACACCAGTACCCGCACCAGGGGATGGGGCAGGGTCAGGGGCGAGAGCGACCAGCTCTGTTCCGCGGCAGCCTTGCACTCGGGGGAGAGCCCCTCCGGGCCACCCACCAGCAGCGCCACGTCCCGGCCATCCAGCTTCCAGGCTTCCAGTTGCACGGCGAGCTGCTCCGTGGTCCAGGGCTTGCCCGGAATGTCCAGGGTCACGATGCGGGAGCGGCCGGCGGCGGCCAGCATGGCTTCCCCTTCCTTTTGCAGGATGCGGGGAATGTCGGCATTCTTGCCGCGCTTGCCTGCGCCGATCTCGACCAGCTCGAACGGCATGTCTTTGGGGAAGCGGCGACGGTACTCTTCGAAGCCATGCTCTACCCAGGCAGGCATCTTGGTGCCCACGGCAATCAACTGGATCTTCATCTTTGGTTACGCTGTCGCCCTTTATTGCGAATTGACCTGGGCGGCGCCGCTCCAGAGTTTTTCCAGCTGGTAGAAGTCGCGGTACTCATCCTGCATCACGTGCACGATGACCGACCCCATGTCCACCAGCACCCACTCACCGGTGAGTTCCCCCTCCACGCTCAGCAGGTCGAGCCCAGCATGACGGGCCTCGCTGGCGAGGTTGTGGGCGATGGCACTGACGTGACGATTGGAGTTGCCGGAGCAGATGATCATGGTGTCCGTGATGCTGGATTTGCCGCGCACATCGAGGGTGATGATGTCGCGGCCTTTCATGTCATCGATCTTGTCGACGATAAAGGCGAGCAATTCTTGGCCTTGCAATGTCTTCTCCTATCTTCCGGCGCCAGAGGGCGGCGGATTATATCATGGTCACTCCCGTTTCCCAGCCTGGCAAAGGGAGCATCGCCCGGGGAGCCGTCCCGTGGGGGAGGGGCCCCTTGACGATCACTATAGTGTGCAACCCGGCCTGGCAATAGTCAGGGCCGGGCCCGGTGCGCCCGGACGTGTCGGCTGACCCGCCTGCGTGGCGCCGTTTACTGCGTTGCCGATGAGCGGTAGAGCCCGTGGCGCCGGATATAGTCGGCGACCGGGTTGGGCAGCAGGTATTTGGGATCCTGGCCTGCCGCGAGCAGGGCACGCAGCCGTGTGGCCGACAGCTCGACGGGCAGGTTGTCACAAAGCCAGACATGACCGTGGCGCTGGCGATGGAGATCCTGAATATCCCGGGTCTGATGGCGGGCCAGCAGCTCGGCCACCTGGACGGAATAATCCGGTTGCCAGCCTGGGCGGCAGCTCACCACCAGATGGGCGTAATCGAGCAACTCCTGCCAGCGGTGCCAGCCCGGCAGGCCGAGCAGGGAATCCATCCCCATCAAAAAGCAGAGCGGGGTGTCCGGCAGCTCGCTCCTCAACTCGACAAGGGTGTCGATAGTCCAGGAGGGGGTGTCGCGCCTGAGCTCCCGCTCATCCACCACGAAGCCCGGGTTGTCCGCCGCAGCCAGCGCGACCATGGCGAGCCGCTGCTCGCTCGAGCAGAGCGGATTGGCCCGGTGGGGCGGGATATGGTTCGGGAGCAGGCGCACCTCGGCCAGACCCAGGGCATCCCGTGCCTCGATGGCGGGCCTCAGGTGACCGATGTGAATGGGATCGAAGGTGCCGCCGAGGATCCCGATGGGCGGTGTCAGCATGATTCCGTCTCCAGCAGGGGGAGCGGGGTACCGTCACGAAAGCAGAGGGCGATGGTTTGCAGCATCAGCCAGGCCTGCTCGGTGTCGAAATGGCGCTGGGCATGGTCCAGCTGGGCCATCAGTTGCCAGAGCTGCCGGATCTTGGGGAAGGGAAGCCGGGTCAGCGCCTGCTGGATGAGCTGCTGGCGGCTCTGCCAGATGCGCAGGCGGCTGAAATGCTCCACCAGGGGCTGTCCGGCGCGGGCGGCCAGCGCCAGCTCGGTGAGCTGCTCCAGCTCGCGGCACAGGGTCCAGGCCAGCATGCCGGGTTCGGTGCCCTCGGCGCGCAGGGCCAGCAGGATGCGCTGGGCCCGGTTCACCTTTCCTTCCAGCAGGGTATCGACGAGCTGGAAGGGAGTGAAGTGGGCGTGGCGGATGATGGTCTCCTGCAGATAGGCGACGCTGATGGGCTGGGGCGGCGAGAGCAGGGTCAGCTTCTCGATCTCCTGGCTCGCGGCCAGCAGGTTGCCCTCGTAGGCGTGGCACATGAAATTGACCGCATCCGGCAGTGCCTTGAGGCCGAAGCGCTGAAAGCGGGCGCTCATCCAGCGCGGGAAGAAACGGGGCTCGGGGTGGTTGACCGGCACATAGGTGCCGTTCTGGCTCAGCTTGTCGAACCAGGCTGCCTTCATCTGGGTCTGGTTTAGGCGATTACCACTCAGGACCAGCAGCAGGTCGGGGTGGAGCTGCTTGCCAATGTCGCTGATGCGGGCGGCGAGATCCTTGTCGATCTTGGCGGGCAGCTCCAGCTCGATGATCTGGCGGGCCGAGAACAGGCTCATGGCCTGGCAGGCATCGTAGACCTGGTTCCAGTCCAGCCCCTGTTCCACCACGAAGCTGTGGCGTTCATCAAAGCCCTGTTTGCGTGCCACCTGACGCACGGCGTCGATGGCTTCCAGCTTGAGCAGGGGCTCGTCCCCAAAAATGAGATAGCAGGGCTTGAGCCCTGCCTTGAGATGGTCCGCAAACTGCTCGGGATAGACTCTCATCAACACCCTCTCATCAAGATACGCGCATCAGAACTTGACCTGACTGAGCTGGCGAATAACCAGGTTGGCGGCCTGCTCCTGCATCTCCTTGCCCAGCTGCTCCTGCTCGCGGGAGGAGGCGAGTGCCGCATCCGGCTTGTTCAGGAAGCTGCGGTTGAAGGTGATGGGGAAGACCTGGGTCGGTTTGCCCGGCATGACCACGGTGAACTGGGTGCTGTAACTGAGCAGGTATTCGCGGTCCTGGCCGATGGAGTCGACGGAGGCGACCTGGCTGCGGCTACGTACCCCGGCCAGGGTCAGCACCGGGATGCCCTCCTTGTCGGCGAGTTCGACGCCAGCGGCCTTGAGACGGGTGGTGACCAGTCGGTAGAAGTCGCTCTTGTTGTCACCGACCACTTTCATGGTCATCAGCTCTGGGGGAATGGCGGTGCCCCGCATCTGAAAACCGCAGGCCTGCAGCAGCAGTCCTGCCAGCACGATGGCCATCCAGCGCGTGAAGATGGTGCCCATAAAAAATCCTCTTTGCATGAAGGGAAGAGCGGCGGGCGCAGGGCCCGCCGTCATCATCCGTGTGTCGTCAGCCCCTGGCCCGGACCGTCGGCCGCCGCCAGGGGAGGCGTCATCAGTTGGCCACGATGTTGAGCAGCTTGCCCGGCACGTACACGACTTTGCGCACGGTCAGACCGTCAGTGAACTTCTGTACGGACGCATCGGCCATGGCCAGCTTCTCGACGTCGGCCTGGCTTATCTCGGCCGGTACGGTCAGTTTGCCGCGCATCTTGCCGTTGATCTGTACCACCACCAGCTTCTCGGTCTCGACCATGGCCGCTTCGTCAGCCACCGGCCAGGCCGCGACATCGATGTCCCCTTCCTTGCCCAGCATCTTCCACAGCTCGAAGCCGATGTGCGGGGTGATGGGGTAGAGCATGACCACGACCGCTTCCAGCGCTTCCTGCATCAGGGCGCGATCCTGAGCGTCGCTGCCCAGTTTTGCCAGGTTGTTCATCAGCTCCATGATGGCTGCGATGGCGGTGTTGAAGGTCTGACGGCGACCCACGTCGTCGCTCACCTTGGCGATGGTCTTGTGCAGCTCGCGGCGCACGGCTTTCTGGTCGCTGGTGAGGGCTGCGACGTCCAGTGCGGCAACGGCGCCACCGGATACGTGCTCGAAGGTGATGCGCCACAGGCGACGCAGGAAGCGCTGGGCACCTTCCACGCCGGAGTCGGACCACTCCAGGGTCATCTCGGCCGGAGAGGCGAACATCATGAACAGACGGACGGTATCGGCGCCGTAACGCTCCACCATCAGCTGCGGGTCGATGCCGTTGTTCTTGGACTTGGACATCTTGGTCATGCCGGAGTGCATCACTTCACGACCCTCAAGGTCGACAGCCTTGGTGATGCGGCCCTTGTCGTCACGTTCCACCTTGACGTCGAGGGGGCTGACCCAGACGTTGCCGCCCTTCTCATCCTTGTAGTAGAAGGCGTCGGCCAGCACCATGCCCTGGCAGAGCAGGCGCTTGAACGGCTCGTCGCTGTTCACGAGGCCCGCATCACGCAGCAGCTTGTGGAAGAAGCGGGCATAGAGCAGGTGCATACAGGCGTGCTCGATGCCGCCGATGTATTGATCCACCGGCAGCCAGTGGTTGGCAGCCGCCGGATCCAGCATGCCCTTGTCGTAGTCCGGGGAGCAGTAGCGGGCGTAGTACCAGGAGGACTCCATGAAGGTGTCGAAGGTATCGGTCTCGCGGAACGCTTCCTGGCCGTTGTAGGTGGTCTTGGCCCACTCGGGGTCGGCCTTGATGGGGCTCTGGATGCCGTCCATCACCACGTCTTCCGGCAGCAGTACCGGCAGTTGATCTTCCGGGGTCGGCACCACGGTACCGTCCGCCAGGGTCAGCATGGGGATGGGTGCGCCCCAGTAGCGCTGACGGGAGACACCCCAGTCGCGCAGACGGTAGTTGACGGTGCGCTTGCCCTTGCCGAGCCCTTCCAGCTTGTTGGCGATGGCATCGAAGGCACCCTGGAAGTCGAGACCGTCGAATTCGCCGGAGTTGAACAGCACGCCCTTCTCGGTATAAGCCGCTTCGCTCACGTCGACGTCGCCATCAACCGGCTTGATCACCGCCTTGATCTCGAGGCCGTACTTGGTGGCGAATTCGTGGTCACGCAGGTCGTGACCCGGTACTGCCATCACGGCGCCGGTGCCGTAGTTCATCAGCACGAAGTTGGCGACCCAGACCGGCACCTTGCGGCCATCCAGCGGGTGAATGGCGTAGAGGCCGGTGGCCATGCCCTTCTTCTCCATGGTGGCCAGTTCAGCTTCGGCTACCTTGGTGTTCTTGCACTCTTCGATGAAGGCGGCCAGCTCCGGATTGTTCTGGGCTGCTTGCAGCGCCAGCGGGTGACCGGCAGCGATACCGACATAGGTGACGCCCATGAAGGTGTCCGGACGGGTGGTGTAGACCTCGAGGTGCTCGGTCTGACCGTCGATATTGAAGCTGATGTTGACCCCTTCGGAGCGGCCAATCCAGTTGCGCTGCATGGTCTTGACCATTTCCGGCCAGCCTTCCAGATTGTCGATGTCGTTCAACAGCTCTTCGGCGTAGTCGGTGATCTTGATGAACCACTGGGGGATCTCTTTCTGTTCCACCGGGGTATCACAGCGCCAGCAGCAGTTGTCCACTACCTGCTCGTTGGCGAGCACCGTCATGTCGTTCGGGCACCAGTTGACGGAGGAGGTCTTCTTGTAGACCAGGCCCTTCTCGTAGAGCTTGGTGAAGAACCATTGCTCCCAGCGGTAGTAGTCCGGCTTGCAGGTGGCCAGCTCCCGATCCCAGTCATAGCCCAGACCCAGCATCTTCAGCTGGTTCTTCATGTATTCGATGTTTTCGTAGGTCCAGGGGGCCGGCGCCGTGTTGTTCTTGATGGCGGCGTTTTCTGCCGGCAGGCCGAAGGCGTCCCAACCGATGGGTTGCAGCACGTTCTTGCCATTGAGCCGTTGATAACGGGAGATCACATCACCTATGGTGTAGTTGCGAACGTGCCCCATGTGTAGACGACCAGACGGATAGGGGAACATGGAGAGGCAGTAGAACTTTTCCTTGTCTACTTTCTCCACCGCCTTGAAGGTTTTCTTGGCATCCCAGTGCTTCTGCACTGCTGGTTCTATGGATTGGGGAACGTATTGCTCTTGCATTGGTGACATCCGGATCTGTGAAATGAATAGATAAAACGGCTGGGAAATCCCGATAGAATACCCATATCCTGCGGCGGCAACAACCGCCAGCATCCGCACGGTCTCGGGCCAGGTCCGGTACCCGCGAGGATTTGCAAAGCCGCAAGAGCCGCGAGAGTCGCAACGAAGTGAGAATGGCAACCGCCGCCCGTATCCGCCGAGCCCGAGGTCAGGGTCTGGCTCGATCGGGATTCAGCAGAGGAGTGATGGCCATGGACAAACGTCGACAAGGGTATGAAGCCTTTATCGCCCAGCTCAAGAAGCAGTGGGAAGAGACGGAAGCGTTTCAGGGTGAGCGCCTCAACCGGATGATCGCCAAGGTGCAGGCCTATCTGGAGGCGGCCGGGGATCTGACCCAGGACGAGCTGGCGCTGATCGCCGAGTATGTGAAGCGGGATCTGGGCAACTATGACGAAGGGCGCAAGGATGAGCAGGTGGAGGAGTCCGCTTTCATGCTGGCGCTCAAGGACACCGCCTGGTCCTGGCTGGCGGACGTGACCGACCGCACCCAGGTGGAGTGGCAGGAGTTGGCGGACGAGCTGGAACACAAGGGGGTCTACCGGGCGGGGGACTGGGTGGGACTCGGGGTGCTGGTGTGCGATCACTGCGAGTGGCGCCATACCGTGCTGCACCCGGAGCAGCTTGGCACCTGCCCCGAGTGCGGGGCCGATGAGTATCACCGTGAGCCGCTGTCTCCTTGAGCCGCCAGACTGTGCCAAGCCATAAGCCAAACCATAAAAAGAGGCGCCCAAGGGCGCCTCTCTTGTTTATCGGCGTTGTGTGGTCTTAGCCCTTGCGTGCCCAGGGGTGGGCACGGGGGCGCAGCCACAGGGCCAGCCCCAGCAGGGCGGCGGCCAGGCCATACATGGGCCAGCTGCCAAAACGCAGATAGGGGGTCTGGCCGTGGGCGGGGCGTACCTCGGCACGCAATACTCCAGCCTCGAACTGCGGGATCTGGGCGATGATGCTGCCGTCTATCTCGGTGACGATGGTGATGCCGGTGTTGGTGTCGCGCAGCAGCGGGCGGGCCAGCTCGAGGGCGCGCATGCGGGCGATCTCCATGTGCTGCCAGGGGCCGATGCTGGTGCCGAACCAGGCGTCGTTGGAGACGGTCAGCAGAAAGTCGGTATCCGGCTGCACGTTGCGGCGCACCTCGTCCGGGAAGATGATCTCGTAACAGATGGCGGCGGCAAACTTGAGCCCCTTGGCGATCAGGTTCGGCTGCACCTCGTCACCCCGGCTGAAGGAGGACATGGGCAGGTTGAAGAAGGGGGCGATGGGACGCAGCAGATCTTCAAAGGGCACGAACTCGCCGATGGGCAGCAGGTGGTACTTGTAGTAGCGGTTCTTGTGCTCGTAGTAGTAGGACTCCTTGCCCTCAGCATCCTGTACCCCCATGCCGAGCACGGTATTGAAGAAGCGCTGCTGTTTCAGATCGTAATGGATGATCCCCGCCAGCAGGCCGGTGTCGTTCACCTTCATCGCCTTGTCCAGGCTCTCCAGATAGGTACCCATCTCCTTCTCGATGGCCGGGATGGCGGACTCCGGCCAGACGATGATGTCGGCATCCTGGTTCTCGCGGCTGAGATCCTGATACTTGCGCACCGTCGGCACCAGGGCCTCCGGATCCCACTTGAGGGACTGCTCGATGTTGCCCTGCACCAGCGCGACCTTGACCGGCTCACCCCGGGTCACCCAGTTGAGCTGCATCAGCCCCTGGGCGGCGCCCACCAGGGCGACGGGGAGCAGCAGCCAGGCCGGCTTGCGGTGCTGCCATACCAGCCAGAGGGCGGAGGCGGTGAGCAGCAGGGCGAGGGTGATGCCCTGCACCCCGAGAAGGGGAGCGAAGCCCTTGAGGGGGCCGTCTATCTGGGTGTAGCCGAACCAGAGCCAGGGGTAGCCTGTCATCACCCAGCCCCGCAGCCAGTCGGCCATCAGCCAGAGCGCCGGGAAGGCGAGCAGCCAGCGGCTCCAGTGGCGGCCGACAAAGAAGCGGGCGAAGAGCCAGCAGGCCAGGGTCGGGTAGAGGGAGAGATAGGCGCAGAGCCCGGCCAGCAGCACGAAGGCGGCCGGCAGCGGAATGCCGCCAAACTCCGTCATGCTGACGTGGATCCACCACTGCCCGGGCAGGAACAGACCCATGGCGTAGCCGAAGCCGCGCCAGGCTGCCTGTTTGGGGGTGGCCTTGTCCAGCAGGGCGTAAAGGCCGAGCAGGGAGGGGATCACCAGGGGCCAGTAGCCGAAAGGGGAGAAGGCCAGCACGGCGATGGCGCCGCTGGCAATGGCAAACAGGCTGGTCAGGAGTTTCGATTTCACGGGGGATCGGGGCTCGAATTGGACTGAATGGAAACACAATGGCCGACATCTTAACCGCAAACCGGGTCAACGGCGAGCCTCGCGGTCGGCGTGGGCCCAGGGGCGGTCGCGCGGCGGGAGAGAGGCAAAAAAAGCGCCCCTGACGAGAGGGGCGCGGGATGTGCGTGGGGCTGGGCGGGATCAGGACTCCGGCTGCGCCGCCGCATGATGCTCGGGGATCTTCACCTGCAACTGTTGCAGGCGACGGCGATCGGCGTGCATCACCTTGAACAGGTAGCCGTCGAGTTCGATCTCTTCACCCTTCTTGGGCAGGTGGCTGAAGGCGTGCATCACCAGACCGCCGACGGTATCCACCTCTTCATCGCTGAACTGAGTGCCGAAGAAGTCGTTGAAATCCTCGATCTCGGTCAGCGCGCTCACCGAGAAGACCCGCTTGCTGATGCGGCGGATCTCTTCCGGCTCGTCCTCGATGTCGTCGAACTCGTCGTCAATCTCGCCGACGATGAGCTCCAGAATGTCCTCGATGGTCACGAGGCCAGAGACACCGCCAAATTCGTCCACCACGATGGCCATGTGGTAGCGCTCTTCCCGGAACTCCTTGAGCAGGCGATCGACCCGCTTGCTCTCCGGTACGATCACCGTGGGACGCAGGATTTTCTCCAGCTGGAGCGGCTCGCTGGCATGCTGGCCGCCAAAACCGAACGGCAACAGATCCTTGGCGAGCAAGATGCCCTCCACGTGATCCTTGTCTTCGTTGATCACCGGGAAGCGGGAGTGGCCGGATTCGATGATGACCGGCAGGAACTCGTCCACCGGCTGGGACTTCTCGATGGTCACCATCTGGGAGCGGGGGATCATGATGTCACGCACGCGCAGCTCGGCAATTTCGAGCACGCCCTCGATCATGTCCTTGGTGTCCTGATCGATGAGGTCCCGCTCTTCGGCATCGGCGATGACCTCTACCAGATCATTGCGGTCTTTTGGCTCGCCCTGGAAGAGTTGGCTGAGTTTGTCGAGCCAGGTTTTCTTCGGCGAGCCGGTACTAGGGTGATCGTCGGTCATTTTCTCTCTTGGTTACTCGTATGAACACACTTGAAATCGTTGTGGCTATATGAGGATGGGCATCGGCTGTTTCAAGACGATGACCATCCGGTTCGTTACTCTTCGTCGTTCAGATAAGGATCGGCGAAGCCCAGTTCCTGCATGATGTCGCGCTCGAGCTGCTCCATCTCCTCGGCTTCCTCGTCCTCGATATGGTCATAACCTAGCAGATGCAGACTGCCATGCACAACCATGTGAGCCCAGTGGGCCATCAGGGGCTTGCCCTGTTCGACGGCTTCGGCCTCGACCACCTGGCGGCAGATCACCAGATCCCCGAGCAGGGGCAGCTCGAGACCCGGTGGCGCCTCGAAGGGGAAGGAGAGCACGTTGGTGGGCTTGTCCTTGCCGCGATAGGTATGGTTGAGCTCGCGGCTCTCCGCCTCGTCCACCAGGCGCACCGTCACCTCGGCCTCGGGCTGGAAGCCCAGAATGGTGCCGTCGAGCCAGCCCTGCAGTTGGGCCTCGCTCGGCAGGCCGTCCGGGCTGGCGCAGGCCAGTTGCAGATCCAGGGTCACGCTCATTGGGCACTCTCTTTGCTGGTGTTCTCGTTGCGGGGAGTGGCTGCGTTCTTCTCGGCCGCCTGCTGGGCATCGAATGCCTCGTAGGCCTGCACGATGCGGGCCACCACGGGATGGCGCACCACGTCCTTGGACTCGAAGAAGTTGAAGGAGAGGCCATCGACCCCCTGCAACACCTCCAGGGCGTGGCGCAGACCGGATTTGGTGCTGCGAGGCAAGTCCACCTGGGTGATGTCGCCGGTCACCACCGCCTTGGAGTTGAAGCCGATGCGGGTCAGGAACATCTTCATCTGTTCCGTGGTGGTGTTCTGGGCCTCGTCCAGGATGATAAAGGCGTCATTCAAGGTTCTGCCTCGCATGTAGGCAAGCGGCGCCACCTCGATGACGTTGCGCTCCATCAGCTTCTCCACCCGCTCGAAGCCCAGCATCTCGAACAGGGCGTCGTAGAGGGGGCGCAGGTAGGGGTCCACCTTCTGGGAAAGATCGCCGGGCAGGAAGCCGAGCTTCTCACCGGCTTCCACCGCCGGGCGGGTCAGCAGGATGCGGCGGATCTCCTGGCGCTCCAGGGCATCCACGGCGGCGGCCACGGCGAGATAGGTCTTGCCGGTCCCGGCGGGCCCGATGCCGAAGCTGATGTCGTGGCGCACGATATTGGCGATGTACTGGGCCTGGTTCGGGCTGCGGGGCTTGATGAGACCGCGCTTGGTCTTGACCGTGACCTCCTTGCCGTAGGGCAGGGAGGGGGCGGGTTCGTCGTCCTGCTCCAGCACGCGGGACTCCTGCACCGCCAGGTGCACCATCTCGGGGGTGATGTCGCTCACCTTGCTCCCCTTGAGGGGCTGGGTTTCCACATAGAGGTGCTTGAGGATGACGGCAGCCGCCTCCACCTGGGCCTGCTTGCCGATCACTTGGAAGTGGTTGTCCCGGTAGCTTATCTCGATGCCGAGACGTCGCTCCAGCTGCTTGAGGTTGTCGTCAAAGGGTCCGCACAGGCTGGCGAGGCGCTGGTTGTCGGCAGGTTCCAGATGCAGATTCAGGGTGGAGATGTGTCGGCTCAAGGTGTCCTCTTATCGGTTGTTCCCCCGCCACGGGGCGGGGGAGAGAGTCATCAATGGGGTCTGAAGGCCGCAACGCCCAGATCATCGGGCACGTTGTCAGGACGACGGGCGAGGATCTCGCTCGGGGCCGTGGCGATGCGCAGGTTCATTTCGTCCTCGCCGCGGATGAAGCGGCCGCGCAGGGAGTAGGGGCGTACGTCGGTGATCTCCACGTCGGCGAAGCCGCCGATGAGGCGGTGCGGCCCCTCGAAGTTGACCACCCGGTTGTTCTCGGTGCGGCCACTGAGCTGCATAGGATCCATCTTGGAGGGCCCCTCCACCAGGATGCGCTGCACCGAGCCCAGCATGGCGCGGCCGATGAGCATGGACTGGTGATTGATGCGGTTTTGCAGTCGGGTCAGGCGGGCCTTCTTCACTTCCATGTCGACGTCATCGGGCAGGTCCGCGGCCGGGGTGCCGGGGCGCGGGCTGTAGATGAAGCTGAAGCTCATGTCGAAGTTGATCTCCTCGATGAGTTTCATGGTGGCCTCGAAATCTTCGTCCGTCTCGTTCGGGAAGCCGACGATGAAGTCGGAGCTCATGGTGATGTCGGGACGCACGGCGCGCAGGCGGCGGATCTTGGACTTGTACTCCAGCACGGTGTGCGGGCGCTTCATCATGGTCAGGATGCGATCCGAGCCGCTCTGGATGGGCAAGTGCAGGAAGCTGACCACCTCGGGGGTATCACGATAGACCTCGATGATGTCGTCGGTGAACTCGACCGGGTGGCTGGTGGTGTAGCGAATGCGGTCGATGCCGTCGATGGCAGCCACCAGGCGCAGCAGCTCGGCGAAGGTGCAGACCTCCCCGTCGAAGGTCGGCCCCCGGTAGGCGTTGACGTTCTGGCCGAGCAGGTTCACTTCGCGCACCCCTTGCTGGGCGAGCTGGGCGATTTCATAGAGCACGTCATCCAGCGGTCGGCTCACCTCCTCGCCACGGGTGTAGGGCACCACGCAGAAGGAGCAGTACTTGGAGCAGCCTTCCATGATGGAAACGAAGGCGGTCGCCCCCTCGGCACGGGGTTCGGGCAGGTTGTCGAACTTCTCGATTTCGGGGAAGGCGATGTCCACCTGGGCACCGCGCCCCTCCTGCACCTGCTTGATCATGGTCGGCAGGCGGTGCAGGGTCTGGGGTCCGAAGACGATGTCCACATAGGGCGCCCGGCTGCGCAGGTTCTCCCCTTCCTGGGAGGCGACGCAGCCGCCCACCCCGATCACCAGCCCCGGTTTTTTCGCCTTGAGCTTCTTCCAGCGACCGAGCTGGTGGAACACCTTCTCCTGGGCCTTCTCGCGGATGGAACAGGTGTTGAGCAGCAGCACATCTGCCTCTTCCGGCTCCTCGGTAAGCGTGTAGCCATTGCTGGCATCCAGCAGGTCCGCCATCTTGGACGAGTCGTACTCGTTCATCTGGCAGCCCCAGGTCTTGATATGAAGTTTCTTGCTCATTGCTTCTCGTGACTGGTTTTGAAATCGGCAGGGTCAAAGGACCGGCCATTTTACTCCGCAATCCCGGTGCTGACCAGTCTGGGGCCGCCCATCGCCATCAGGGCCGGCTTGTCGTCGGCAATTGCGCATCCCTCTCACTGTTTCTGCCGCCTCCTTGCGTTATCATGCCCCATTCGGTTCGGCCCTTGCCCCTTATCGCGGGGACTCCTTGCAGGAATCAAGTTATGGAACAGTGTGATATCGCCATCGTCGGCGCCGGCATGGTGGGCGCCGCCACCGCCTGCCTGCTGGCGGCAGAGGGGCTCTCGGTTCGGGTCATCGAGACCCGGTTGCCCGAGCCCTATGCCCCCGAGCAGTCGCTGGATCTGCGGGTTTCCGCCATCAGTCAGGCCTCGGTGGCGCTGCTGACCCGGGCCGGTGCCTGGCAATATCTGCAGCAGATGCGGCTGTGCCCCTATCGCCGGCTGGAGACCTGGGAGCTGGACGGCTTCGCTACCCGCTTCGACGCGGTGGATCTCGGGCTGCCCCAGCTCGGCTACATCATCGAGAACCGGCTGATCCAGCTCGCGCTCCTGAAAAGGATGGAGGATTTCCCGACCATCCAGACCCATACCCCGGCGGCGGTGACGAGTCTGCGCCAGAGTGCGGATGACGCCGTGCTGACCCTGGATGACGGCACCGAGCTGCAGGCGCGCTGGGTGCTGGCCTGCGATGGTGCCGAATCCCACACCCGGCGACTGGCCGGCATCGGGGTGTCGCGTTTCGAGTACCGCCAGCACTGCATGCTGATCAACATCGACACCGATTTTGCTCAGGAAGACATCACCTGGCAGCAGTTCACCCCGAGCGGCCCGCGCGCCTTCCTGCCGCTGCCGGGCCGCCATGGCTCCCTGGTCTGGTATGACAGCCCGGCCCGCATCCGGGCGCTGGCCGCCATGAGCAACGAGGCCCTGGCCGTCGAGGTGCGCCGCCACTTCCCCAGCCGCCTTGGCGGTTTCACCGTGACGGCCAAGGGGAGCTTCCCCCTGGTGCGCCGCCACGCCAACGACTATCACGCCGGACGAGTGGTGCTGCTCGGGGATGCGGCCCACACCATCAATCCGCTGGCGGGGCAGGGGGTGAACCTCGGTTTCAAGGACGTGGCCTGCTGGGCCGGGTTGCTCGGCAAGGCGGGGGCACAGTGGCACGAGCTGGCGCTGGCCGGGCGTTACGAGAGACGACGCCGCCCTGACAACCTGCTGATGCAATCGGGGATGGATCTCTTCTACGGAGTCTTCAGCAACGAGATAGGCCCCCTCAGGCTTGCCCGCAACCTGGCGCTGAATCTGGCGGACAAGGCGGGCCCCCTCAAGGAGATGGCGCTACGCTATGCGCTTGGGCTGGTATGAGGCAGTGCGTGGCACTGCCAGGTGCCAATCGGGTGGCATATCAATCCGTGTGATGGTGCCAGCCGGTTTTTTATATGGCCGCGAGGAGTGATCCTGGCGGCGCAGGGGCAAAACGGCCTCAGGCAAGGGGGGAGTACACCATGAACAAGGCATTGCTGGTGATCGATTTCATCAACGACATCGCCCACCCGGACGGGCGCATTGCCGCCTCGGCGGCCCAGGTGCTCGAGCAGGACGCCATTGTGCACGCCAACCAGGCGCTGGCCCATGCCCGCGCTCACGGCTGGCTGGTGGTGCTCATCAAGGTGGGGTTTGACGAGGGCTATCTGCTGCAACCCAGGGGTTCCCCCATGTTTGGCCGTGCCCGGCAGTTCGGGGCCCTCTCCCTGGCGGACAGCGGCACCGACTTTCACCCGGAGCTCGATGTGCAACCCGGGGATCTGGTGCTGACCAAACCCAGGGTCAGCCCCTTCTACGGCACGGCGCTGGAGCCGGCGCTACGGGCCAATCGCATCGAGCATCTCTATGTGTGCGGCGTGAGTACCAGCTGGGCCATTCAGGGGGCGGTGCGAGATGGTCACGATCGGGACTACGCCATCACCATCCTGGAGGATGCCTGTGCGGCGGCGGATGCCGCAGAACATCAGGCTTCCCTGCGCATGCTCGGTCGCATTGCCGAGATCATCAAGGTCGCGGAGCTGGCGGCACGGGACTGAGCCCGGCCATCCTCTCCTGCAGGCATCTCATGCACCTCATGCGGGCTCGGGGTGCGTCTCTCTCACCATGGCGAGGAAGCGATCCCGAATGGGATCGGCAAATTCCGGGTTCCACACCAGGCTGATTTCCCATTCCGACCAGGGGCCGGAGAGAGGGTAGAGGGTCACCTCCTTGCCCGCGATGAACCCCACGCTGCGCGGCAGGATGGCGTTGCCGATACCGGCGGCCACCAGGGCCACCAGGGTCTGGATGTCTTCCGCCTCCTGGATGAGACCGGTCAGCCGGTTGGCGCCGAGAAAGCGGGCGATCTGCTGGCTGAGACCCGGACAGCGATGGCCCACCATCTGCAGCAAGGGATCGCGGATCAGCGCCCGCTCCAGGTCGAAGTCCGGCCCTGCCACCTGGGTGGGGACGGCCAGCACCAGCCTGTCCGTCAGCAACCTGTGTTCCCTCAGCTGCGGCGCATCAGGCCGTCGCATGAAGCCCAGTTGCAGCCGACCCGCCAGCAAGTGCTCCTGCTGGATGGCGGAGGTGGTGTCCCGCAGGTGGACCAGCACGTCGGGGGCCTGCTGTTTGAAACGGGCCACCAGGGAGGGGGCCAGTGCGAAGCTGGAGAGCCCGAACCCGATGTTGAGGCGTCCGGCGGCACCGCTTGCCAGCGCCAGGGCATGCCGCTCGAATCCCTTGCCGTGATCCACCAGAGCCCTGGCCTGGGGCAGCAACTGGAGGCCGATGGCGGTCAGCTCGGCCCCGTGGCGGCCCCGGTTGAACAGGGTGCTGCCGAGGGCCTGCTCCAGCCCCTGGATCTGCTTGGTCAGGGCCGGTTGCGTCACAAAAAGCCGGCTGGCCGCCTCCCGGTAGTTGGCACTCTCGGCCAGCATGACGAAGGCCTGCAATTGTCTCAGGTCGAATCTCATTCCATTTGGTTATCCAATGTGGCGATTTATTGATTATAAATTATCTAATCTCCTTGTTCTAATGGTCTCGAAACGGGCCTGCTTGCCCGCTGTTCAGCCACAAGGAGTCATGTCATGTCGAGCGAACGCTATCTGTTTTTGATCAAGGGGAGCCTGGTGATGGCTCAGCCGCTGGCCGCACCGGAGACCGGGGAGCTGCTGACCAGTCTGTTGCAGCAGGGGTTCGTCGTCGCCCCCTTGCCGGTGTGGGCCAGCAATGCGGAGCAGGCGCTCGCCTGTTACGAGGCCGCTGCCCAGCGGCAGGTCTTCGCCGATGCGCTGGCGGGGAGAGCCCTGTGAGCGCGGTGCGCGTGAAGGCCGCGGCCCTGCTGCTGGACATGGACGGGACCCTGGTCCACTCCACCGGCGACGTGGAAGTCGTGTGGCGGCGCTGGTGTCAGCATCATGGGCTGGATCCCGCTCCCGTGCTCGCCATGTGTCACGGCGTGCGCTCACGGGAGGTGATAGGGGCCCTGGCTCCCCAGCTGGACATGGCGGTGGAGGTGGCCCTGCTCGACGATCTGGAGATGGCATACGCTGCGGCGCCGATGCCCCTGGACGGTGCCCGGCGACGGCTCGAACAGCTGCCGTCGACGCGTTGGGCGCTGGTGACTTCCGCAAGCCGGAGAGTGGCAGAGCACCGGCTGCTGCACGCCGGATTGCCGCTGCCCCGACTCCTGGTGTGTGCCGGAGATGTGGTACGGGGCAAGCCGGATCCCGAGCCTTATTTGCTGGCTGCCAGCCGGTTGGGACTGGCTCCGGCCGATTGCCTGGTGTTCGAGGATGCACCAGCGGGCATCGCCAGCGCCCTACAGGCGGGTTGCCAGGTGGTGCAGATGGGGGGAACAAGGCGGTATGACGACAGGCTCAAGGGCTGGCTGCGGGACTGGCGCGGGATCGAGATCGAGGTGGCACCGGACGGGCTCCATCTTCATCTGCCCGCCCCGCTGCCGGCAGAGGCAGGATGATGACGACAAGGGGCACGCCATTCAGGCGCCGCAAGATTGCCCGATGCTGGGGGAAGCCTGCTCAGCCGAATAGCGTTCCACCCGGTTGCGGCCATTGTGCTTGGCCAGATAGAGCGCCTGATCGGCGCGAGAGAGCAGCTCGTCCAGATTGAAGGGGCCCTCTCTCTGGGAGGCGATACCGATGCTGACCGTGATGCAGACGGCGGGCTCGGCTCCCTTTTCTTCCCCTGGCTGCGCGACGATTTTTCGCAGCCGCTCGGCTACCGCCATGGCCTGCTCCTCGCTGAGGCCGGGCCAGATGGCCACGAACTCCTCTCCCCCCAGGCGACAGAAGAGATCCCCCGGTCGAAGCTGGTCGCGCACCCGGGCCGCGAAGCTGCTCAACTGGTTGTCACCCTCTTCGTGGCCGTGACGATCATTGATGCGTTTGAAATGATCGATGTCCAGCATGCAGATCGCCACAGGGTAGCGCTGCACCGTGAGGTGCTGGAGCAGTTCATTGGCGGCCGACCAGAAGCCGGCCCGGTTCAGCGCACCGGTCAGGTGATCGTGGTGGGCCAGGTGTTTCATCTCCCGCAGCAGGCTGTTGCGGGCCGCCATGATGCTGGCGGCGGTCAGGGGGGTGAGAGCGATCAACATGACCCCTATCCGGACGGAAAACATCCAGTACTGGGTCTGGACATCGTGATTGATGACGAGGTGGCCGTTTGAGAGGGCGATCAGGATCAGGGTGCTGTAACTCAGGGTCAGCAGGCTGGTGGCGAAGACGGAGTAGGTGACTGCGCACCAGAGCAGCGCCGGTACCGGGAAGGCGATGGATCCCGGCCCCTCGACGAGCAGGGTGAGCAGCAGGGAGGCCACCAGGCTCAGCAGCGGCATCAATCTGGTCCAGGAGAACTCGGTGCGGTAGAGAAGGGTGCGCCAGGGGGGCACGCTGTCATGGGGAGGCAGTGTCAGGAGCACCGGCAGTATGGTCATGTAGTTCACCAGCTCGCTGGCAAACCAGAAGCCCAGCCCGTAGAGCGGGGGGCCCAGAGACAGGATGGGATTGATGATGGCGCCGACCACGCCGGCGGCGAGGGAGGCGGCCAGGGTGTTTCGCAGCAGGAGCACGAGGGAGGTGGGGCGCCTGAGGAGCTTGTCGGCAGGCGCGAGCCGATGCATCAGCAGATACCCGACGCCGATGCCGGCCAGGTTGCCGCAGGTCAGCAGGATGGTTTTGAACAGGGGCTCGCCGGTGAAGAGGGCGGCGAGAAAAAAGCCCAGTATGCCGCCGGCCCAGCCCGCCGGGGTGGCTAGGCGTGGATAGCGCACCATGCAGCCGAGCAGGACCGCATTGGCAGGCCAGAAGGCCGCCAGCAGGTTGGGGGGGCGGGTGAAGATGCCGATCAGCGAGAACAGCAGTACCAGGGCGGCGACACACAACAGAGCGGACAAGGGCGTCAATGTGCATGAGGTACGTTGGCGTGCGATGTCCCCCATGGGGACCTCCTGACAAGAGAGCGTTTGTTCAGAGTATGGCTGGCACGTGACAAGGGTGAACGAGGGGGAGAGAAGAAAACGCCCCCTGGTGGAGGGGGCGTGAAGGCTTACTTGAAGACCCGGAAACGCACGTCGTCGTCGATGAAGGTCTTGTCGCCGGCAGGTTGCTCTATGCTGCCAAAAGGCATCTGGGCACGAAGCAGCCAGCTGGCGGGCAGGTCCCACTCCTTGCGCACCGCATCGTCGATGAGCGGGTTGTAGTGTTGCAGGGAGGCGCCGATGCCCTCCTGGGCCAGGGTGGTCCAGACCGCGAACTGGGCTATCCCGGTGGCATGTTCGGACCAGATGGGGAAGTTGTCGGCATAGAGAGCGAATTTCTGCTGAAGATCCTCGATGACGGCGGTGTCTTCGAAGAAGAGCACGGTGCCAGCCCCGGCGCGGAAGCTGCCGTTGATCTTGGCTTCACTCTGGGGATAGGCCTCCGGCGGCACTATCTTCTTGAGCTCCGCCTTGACGATGTCCCACAGCTTGTGGTGCTGCTCGCCGAACAGGATGACGGCGCGGGAACTCTGGGAGTTGAACGAAGAGGGGCTGTGCTTGACGGCATCCTTGATGAGGGCGGTCAGCTGGGCCTCGGAGTGGGTCACCCGGTTGCCCAGGGCATAGATGGTACGACGTGCTTTGATCTGTTCGATAAACGGACTGCTCATAACATCTCCTTGGTTGATGAATCATCACCGCCAGCGTTGCCGACAAAGGTCATCTGGCTCCGATTTCTCGAGTCATCGACTATATCACCTTGCGGGCAATAAACCGTCAACGACGAGTAATGACTGTTTCTACTTTTTATGGATATTCACATGACGGATGTGAATATGGCCGTGAGACACCTTGATATCTTTTTTATCATTAGCAGTGGATGTTAATGACTTCAATCAATATCTTTTGCAGATTTTTAATCTATAAAATTCATCCAATATGACATTTTATAGAGATTGACATGACGGCGGCGCTGATCAAGGAACGCTATTACATACTGACTCCGCTGTCGTTTCTCCTGGGAGGGCTGGTGCTGATCGCCACCCTGTTGCTGGCGGCAGCCAGCTACCTGAGCAGCATCGACAAGACGGTGGCGGGTTACGGTCACATGCTGGCCGCCCTCGACGCCACCCTGCTCCAGGACATGGCGCAGGACAACCGCCGCCAGCTTGGCGTACTGGAGGCGTCCCTGGACAAGCAGGCCATCGCTGCCGGGGCATCGGCCATCAATCCCATCTGGGCCATTGCCCATCAGTTCAAGTACGACGCCCACTTCCTCTATTTCTACAACGCGCGCACCCATCGGCTCGACAGCTATCCCGACTGGCAGCAACCGGAGGGCTACCTGGCACAGGCGCGGCCCTGGTACCAGACCCTGTCCGGTGAGGGCGATGATCTCGTCTGGTTCGGTCCCTACCCGGAGTTCGATTCGGTCCGGCAGGTACTGACCCTCATCAAGCGGGTCAAGGATCATGAGGGGCAACTGCTTGGGCTGCTGATGGTGGACATGTCGTTCAGCGCCTTGCAGGGGGCGTTGCACCGGGCGGTGGGTGAGGATCCGGTGGCTCTTTACATCACCGATCGCAAGGGCGGCAAGCTGGTGGTGGGGCACAATTTGTCGCTGTTGCCGCCCCGCCTAGAGCGGGAGACGCAGGCGGCCGGCCTGGACGGGGTCTGGGCCGGTCGCCACCTGCAACACGCTCTGGAGGGGATGGAGTGGGATCTCAACGTCTATCTCCCCCCCTCCCATTTTCATGAAAACCTGCAAGACACCCTGCTGATGGTGGTGCTGCCCGCCCTGGCATTGCTCTGCATCTGGCTGTGCAGCCTGTGGTTTCTGGTGCGGATCTTTCGCCAGGAGCAGTCGCTGGTGCAGGGCTCGCTCAGCGGCCTCATCCGGGATGAGGCGAGAAAGGAGATCCAGCGGCGTCAGCGAACCTGGTTCGTGCACGGCAGCCTGGGGGAGATAGAACAGGTGCGAAACAGCCTGCTGCAAGGGCAGGATGCCCTGCTCCACGACCCTCTCACCGGCATCCTGAACCGGCGAGCCTTCGATCAGCAGCGGGCGGGGCTGGAGCAGGCGGGGAGGCCCTACTGGCTGGTGCTGTTCGATGTGGACAACTTCAAGCGCGTCAACGACAGCTGGGGACACGGTGTGGGGGATGCGGTGCTGTTTCGGGTAGCCACCATCATGGCGAGAACCCTGGGGGATGAGCAGGTCTACCGCATCGGGGGCGATGAATTTGCGGCCTTGCTGCCCTGGGAGCAGGCGGAGGTGGAATGCCGCCTGACCCACCTGCTCGGTCGGGTGAAGGCCCTGAAATGGCGGGAGTTCGCCGACGCCATCACCCTGAGCGCCGGCGGAGCGCGCTATCCGGATGATGCCCTGACGCTGCTCGAGCGGGCGGATGCCTGCCTGTACGAGAGCAAGCACCAGGGGCGGGATTGCTGGCATCTGGCGGCGTCGTCGCCCGTTGACGGGGAGGTTGTGACAGTATCTGTCTGACGGTGATCGCTGCAAAAAAGGGCCTTTGGGCCGGGAAAAGGGTCATGACGGGGATGATTTCTCGTGTGACCTTTTTTTTTGATGTGGTTTCAGGTGGTTAGCCTGCTTTCTTGCATCGTGTCGCGAACCGGAGACAGGGAGGGCTGGCCGTGAGGTGCCCCTTGCGGCAGTGGCGCAGGTCAGGGGGCTTTGTATAGTGCAGGGAAAAATAATCAATCATCAGGTTTGACAGGAGTACCCCATGAAAATGAAACCGTTTGGCATGAGCGCACTGGCGCTGCTGGGGGCGTTGCTGTTGGGCACAGGACAGGTGCAGGCATCCGAGACCCTCAATACCATTCTCGGCGGCGGAGCCGGCGGGGTGGCGGGCACCATGATCGGCAAGGAGCTGGGTGGCGACACCGGCGCCCTGGTGGGGGCCGCCCTGGGGGGCGCGGCCGGTGGTGCGGCCACGGCCAATAGGGGCAACAAGAACGAAGCTGCGCTCGGCGGCGCCGTCGGTGCCCTGGGCGGGGCAGCCATCGGCAAGAGCGTCGGTGGCAGCACGGGCCAGCTGATCGGCGCCGGTATCGGTGGTGCCGGTGGCTCTGCCATCGGAGCCAGGACCGGGGATGGTCACGAGAGCCGCGGCGATCGCTATTACGATGACAGGCGCTATCACAAGCACCACAAGAAACACAAAAAGCACCGCAAGCACAGATGGCATGACGACTGATGCCGCGGCAAGCTGACCGACAAAAAGGGGCCTTTGGCCCCTTTTTTTGATCCCGCTGCCGGCCCGTGCGAGGGCGGCGAGCGGCCTCTTACACCAGCCGGTGCTGGCGCCTGCCAAGGGAGAAGGCGTTGATGTTGTCGATGAGCTGATCAGCGAGGCGCTGCATCGACTCTTCGCTGGCCCAGGCCACGTGGGGAGTCAGGATGAAATTGGGGTAACGCAGGGCCTGCATCAGGGGGTGATCCGGAGGCGGCGGCTCGACGCTCGCCACATCGAAGCCGGCGCCCCCCAGACGGCCGTTGCCGAGGGCTTCGAGCAGCGCCTGCTCGTCCACCAGGCCGCCACGGCCCACGTTGATGAGCAGGGCGCCCGGTTTCATCAGGGCCAGCTCCCGCTCCCCGATGAGATGGCGGGTGTAGGGGGTGAGCGGGCAGTGCAGGCTGATCACATCCGAACTTTGCAGCAGGGCATCCAGGGGCAGTCTGTCGTCATCCCCCGGGGAGCCGACCTGGCTCTGGGCATAGTAAACCTCCATCCCGATGGCGCTGGCCCGCTGTCCCAGTGCCTGTCCCAGGGTGCCCTTGCCGATGATCCCGAGGCGCTTGCCATGCAGATCCGTGATGGGGTGGTCGAAGAAGCAGAACTGTCCGCTTTGCTGCCAGCGCCCCTCCAGCAGGGACTGGCGCCAGGCGAACAGGTTGCGCGACAGGGCGAGCATCAGGGCCATGGCGTGCTCGGGGACGGAAGGGCCCGAGTAGTTGCGGATATTGCACACGGCGACATTGGCGGCGCGGCACGCCTCCAGATCCAGGTTGTCGCTGCCGGTGGCGGCCAGGGCGATCAGGCGCAGTTCGGGCAGCTGGGCCAGTTCATCGGCCCCGATGCGCACCTTGTTGATGATGGCGATGCTGGCGCATTTGAGCCGCTCCACCACCTGATCCGGCGCCGTGGTCGGGTAGCTTTGCCAGTGATGGGGAAAATCGGGGCGGCGCAGATTGATGCCGGTGTCCAGGGTGTCGCTGTCGAGAAACACGATTTGCTGCATGAAGCCTCCTGCCATTGGTTCGGACATGATGCCAAACATGGAGGGCGGCTGACCAGCGCGGTGGCATCGGGCCAAGTCCGATGGGGAAGGTAAAGGCGGGGGCTGTGCCTCGGAGGGCCTCAGATCCAGCCCAGGTGCGTCAGCCAGCCCTGGATGCGCCCCGGCGTCTCCTCCAGATCCATCAGGGCATAGGGGCGGTAGTTGAGCTTGTGGCTGCGGCGGCTCTCGCTTCTGCGGGCTTCGGCCGCCAGCAGGGGCCAGCGTCCTCCCTCCTCCTGATAGAGATCCAGGGTAGGGATGCTGCCCTGGGCTATCTGCTTGGCGAGGGTCTGGTTGCTCAGCTGGTTGGGGAAGAAGCCGTCGAGCAGCACCAGGGCATCGGGGGCGGGCAACTGTTCGCTGGCGATGAGGTTGGCGGCCCAGGCGGCGCTGGTACCCTGGGCCAGCAGCAGCTTGAAGCCCCCCTCCTGCAGCTTGGCATCCCCCAGCTTGCTGATGCGGGAGGCAAACTGCTTGCGAAAATCGTCGATGACCTGCTGTTTCTTCTCGGCGGCGGGGTCGAGCTCGGTCTGCTGCGGCGAGGGGAGCAGCAGCAGGGTATCGAAACCGAGGCGCCCCAGCTCCCGGGTCAGTTGCCACAGCTGGCCGCTGCGCTGCCAGTCGGGCAGCAGGATGACCAGACCCACGTAGCTGTCGCTGTCGTGCTTGGCAAACAGTACCTGTTGCTTGTCCACCCTGGTGCTGTCGGGTATTCCCTGCCAGTCGCTGCTCTGCCAGTAGTCGGGGGGAACCAGGGGGGCTGGATCCGGGGCGGCGCCTGACGGCGCCTGCCCGGCGCCGTGGGCGGCAAAAGCAAGCAGGGTCAGCAGCAGATAGGGGCGAAATGTCATGGGGGATCCTCCAGCACTCCCTCATAGCGGCCTCGCCGGGGGTTTCTTTAGGGCAAGGGGGCACATCGGCATCGGCGGTGGCGAAGAGGGTCTGACCGGCGGGCCGGACACGGGCCCGGGATTGTTCCAAATGGCAAAGCATTCCCGGTTTTGATTGTTCCATCCCGTGACCCATACATGGTTCAGTAAGGGCTGGCAGACAGGGGGGCCGGGGCATGTTGTCACTGGCCGCAGGCGGAGAATTCTCCCCCTGTCTCGTCAGAACGAGAGGTTCACCCTCACTTTCCATCGACAGGGAGCGTTATCGCCATGAGCACCTTGGTTCACTTGCCCATCCTCGACCTGAGGCAGCTGGATGCCTCGTCCGACGCTCGGGCCGATTTTCTGGCATCGTTGCGCGATGCCGCGAGAGAGACGGGATTTTTCTACCTGACCGGCCACGGTATCGATCCCGAGCTGCAAGAGGAAGTGCAGCAGCTATCGCGGGCCTTCTTTGCGCTGCCTCTGGCGGCCAAGCAGCAGGTCGCCATGATCCACTCTCCCCATTTTCGTGGCTACAACCGACCGGGGGCAGAGCTGACCCGGGGTCAACCCGACTGGCGAGAACAGTTTGATATCGGTGCCGATCGCCCTGCCTTGCCGCGTACGGCGGGCGACCCGCCCTGGTGGCGGTTGCAGGGGCCGAATCAGTGGCCGGAGGCGCTGCCGACACTGCAACCCGTGCTGACGCGCTGGCGTGGGCAGATGACCCGCATGTCCCGTACCCTGCTCGGGGCTTTTGCCGAGGCGCTCGCACTGTCGCCAGATGCCTTCGATGCCCTGCACGGAGAGCGTCCCAACGAACATATCAAGCTGATCCGCTATCCCGGTGAGCGGGGC
This sequence comes from Aeromonas sp. s4, assembly GCF_040907855.1. Lineage (NCBI taxonomy): Bacteria > Pseudomonadati > Pseudomonadota > Gammaproteobacteria > Aeromonadales > Aeromonadaceae > Aeromonas > Aeromonas sp. s4. Next base: position 226,040 of record NZ_JBFOCP010000047.1, read on the forward strand.
GCCACCCAGGGGGTCGGTCCCCACAAGGATTCGGGCTTCCTGAGCTTCCTGCTGCAGGATGACCAGCCCGGCCTGCAGGTGGAGGTGGCGCCGGATCACTGGATCGACGCGCTCCCGCTCCCCGGCACCTTCGTGGTCAACATCGGTGAGCTGCTGGAGCTCGCCAGCAACGGCTACCTGCGGGCGACCGTGCACCGGGTGGTGCCGTCGGCGCCGGGGCAGGAGCGTCTCTCCATCGCCTTCTTCCTGGGGGCCCAGCTCGACGCCGTGGTGCCCGTCTATCCGCTGCCCGAGGCACTGGCCCGTGAAGCCAGGGGGCCTGCCACCGACCCGCACAATCCGCTGCTGCGGGAGGTGGGCTGGAACTACCTCAAGGGGCGGCTGCGTTCCCACCCTGATGTGGCATTGCGCCACCATGCCGATCTGTTGCCGGCGCCCCGGGCGCTGGCGGTCGGCGAAACCACCCATTGATTGCATGGCAAGGAGCACAAGATGAACAAGCACGGACTGTTTTCCCTGAGCGGCCTGGTATTGGCCCTCGGACTCTCTCTCTCCGCCCAGGCAGCCCAGGCGCTGCGGGTTGCCGCGGATCCACTGCCCCATGCGGATATCCTCGGCGAGGTGAAACGCCAGGACCCTTCGCTGGATCTGCAGGTGATCGAGCTCAGCGGCGGCATCAATGCCAATGCCCTGTTGGTGGCGGGTGATGTGGATGCCAACTATTTCCAGCACGTCCCTTACCTGCGGGATCAGGAGAAGGCGCTCGGCACCGAGCTGGTGGTGGCCGCGACCGTACACGTGGAGCCTCTTGGCATCTATTCGAAGAAGTTCAAGCACCTGAGGGAGGTACCGGAAAAGGCGGTGATAGCCCTGCCCAACAATGTCACCAACCTGAGCCGGGCCCTCTATCTGTTGCAGCACGAGGGGCTCATCACCCTCAAGGCCGGCCATGAAGATCAGACGCGGGATCTGGCGACGGTGCACGACATCGCCACCAACCCCAAGGCGCTCAAGATCCTGGAGATCGAGGCGCCACAGCTGCCGCGCTCCCTCGATGACGTGGATCTGGCGGTGATCAATGGCAACTATGCCCTGGAGGCGGGGCTGGAGCCTGCTCGCGATGCCCTGGGGCTGGAGAGCGCCCAGAACAATCCCTACGCCAACATCCTGGTGACCACCCCGGCGCTCAAGGATGATCCGCGGATCCGCCAGTTGGCGCGGGATCTGGAGTCCAGGGCGATCGCCGACTTCATTCGCAAGAGCTACAAGGGGTCGGTGATCCCGGTGGCCGGGCGGCAGTCATGATCGTGCTGGAGGGGCTCGGCAAGCAGTACCCGGGGCACGGGCAACCCGCTCTGGAGGGGGTGTCGCTCGAGATTCCGGATGGGGCCATCTACGGCATTCTCGGGCGCAGCGGCGCGGGCAAGAGCACGCTCATTCGTTGCCTCAATCTGCTGGAGCGGCCAAGCCGGGGCCGCATCCTGTTCGATGGCCGCGACATCACGGCCCTGGAGGGGGCGGCCTTGCGCCGCCACCGTCAGGGGACCGGCATGATTTTCCAGCACTTCAATCTGCTGCACGCCCGCAGCGTGGAGGAGAACGTGGCAGTCCCGCTGGAAATCGCCGGAGTAGCGCGCCGGGAGCGGGCTGCCCGGGTCAGCGAGCTGCTGGAACTGGTGGGGCTTGGCGAGCACCGTCGCGCCTTTCCCTCCCAGTTGTCGGGGGGGCAGAAGCAACGAGTGGGCATCGCCCGCGCCCTGGCCGCCAATCCGCGCCACTTGCTCTGTGACGAGGCGACCAGTGCCCTGGATCCGGAGACCACGGAGTCGGTGCTGGCGCTGCTTGCCGACATCAACCGCCGCCTCGGGATCACCATAGTGCTCATCACCCACGAGCTGGAGGTGGTCAGGGCCATCTGCGATCACGCGGCATTGCTTGAACGGGGTCAGCTGGTGGAAAGCGGCGCTCTGGGCACCCTGCTGGCCAACCCCGACTCCCGCGTGCGGCAGGCCCTGTTGCCGGATCCCGAGATCCTGCGGCGTTTCATGGCGCGTCACGGAGTCACAGAGGAGGTGCGTTTATGCAGAGTCGCCTGAGTGTCGATGCCTTGCTCGAACTGATGTATCAGGGGTCGCTCGAAACACTCTACATGGTGGGAGTGGCGGCCGTGTTCACCCTGCTGCTGGGGTTGCCGACCGGGGTGCTGCTGGTGGTGACCCGTCCCGGGGGCGTGCTGCCCTTGCCCCGTCTCAACATGGTGTTGGGGATCGGTATCAACATCGGGCGGTCGCTCCCCTTCGTGGTGCTCCTGATCGCCCTGATCCCCCTGACCCGGCTGGTGGTCGGCACCTCACTGGGCAGCACCGCCGCCATCGTCCCCATCACCCTGGGGGCCTTCCCCTTCTTTGCCCGGGTGGTGGAGAGCGCCCTCGATGAGGTGGACAAGGGGCGCGTCGAAGCCGTGCTCGCCATGGGGGGCAGCGGCTGGCACGTGGTCGTCAAGGCGCTGCTGCCCGAGGCCTTGCCGGCGCTGCTGGCCGGACTCACCCTGACGGTGGTGATGCTCATTGGCTTCTCCTCCATGGCGGGGGTGGTCGGTGGCGGCGGGCTCGGGGATCTGGCGATCCGCTACGGCTACCAGCGCTTTGACGACAAGGTGATGGCAGGGACAGTGGTCATGTTGCTGCTGCTGGTGCAACTGGTACAGGGGGTGGGGGACAGGCTGGTGCGGGCACTGGCCCATCGCCGCTAGGGGCACGGCTTCTCATCAGGCCGGCCGTGAGGTGCCAGCCAATAAAAAAGCGAGCCTTGGCTCGCTTTTTTTGCAATCACATCAAGGGGTCAACTTAGTTGACGCGACGCTTGAATTCACCGGTACGGGTGTCGATTTCGATCTTGTCACCGATCTCCACGAAGGCGGCAACGGCCAGCTCGTAGGAGGTGCCCTTCAGGCGGGCAGGCTTGGTCACTTTACCGGAGGTGTCGCCACGGGCGGCCGGCTCGGTGTACTCGACTTCACGCACGATGGTGGTCGGCAGTTCTACGGAGATGGCTTTCTCGTTGTAGAAAGTCACTTCGCAGAGGTCTTCCATGCCGTCTACCAGGTAGTTCAGGGCATCACCCAGGTTGTCTTTCTCGACGTCGTACTGGTTGTACTCGGTGTCCATGAAGACATACAGCGGGTCGGAGTAGTAGGAGTAGGTGCACTCTTTACGCTCCAGCTGAACGACTTCCAGCTTGTCGTCGGCCTTGAAGACGGTCTCGGTGGCGCTGCCGTTCAGCAGACCCTTCAGCTTCATCTTGACCACGGCGGAGTTACGGCCGGATTTGTTGAATTCAGCCTTCTGGACCACCATCGGCTCGGTGCCGATCATGACTACGTTACCAGCGCGGATTTCCTGTGCGGTTTTCATGTAAAAAATTCCTGTTCGTGAAACGGACGGATAAAAACTGCCAGATTATATACGGCTTTCTAAAAATTTCACCAACCTCGTGACGAGATCCCCGTCCGCCAGCAGCCTCTGTGGCCAGGTGCGCCCATGTTGCTGCCATATGGCCGCGTATTGAGGCCATTGTGCCCAGAGTTCACCCGTATGCTCCCCCCGGTTGAGGGCATGGTTGAAGCGGCGCAGCCACTGACCGGCCGGCGCTGGCAAGGGGGAGAGGTAGTGGTCGAGAAAACCGTCCAGCTTGACCATGTGGGCATCCTCTTCCTGCTGGTAGATGTGCCAGAGGAAGGGGCGCCCTGCCCACTGGGCCCGCACGAAGGAGTCCTCCCCGCGCACCAGGTTGAGATCGCAGCTCCACAGCAGGCGATCGTAGCCCCTCTGATCGGTCATCGGCAGCAGCTTGATGGTGAGGTTGCCCGCCTGGAGCAGATCTCCGGCCCGGGCACCGGGAATGGCCTCTGCCAGCCCTGCGCCGATGAGCACGTCGTCGAGGGAGCGCCCCAGCGGCAGCAGCAGGGTGACGGGGGTGACGCTCTGGCGCCAGCCCTTGACCAGGCTCCTGAGCGCCTCGCTCTCGTAGGTAAAGAGGCTGACCCGCAGCTCGTCTTCTCGTTGGGGTGGCAGGCCGAGGCTGGCCCAGTAGGCGGCCAGTCCCGCTTCATCCTGTTGCCAGCGCTCGCGCTCGACGATGAGGCCTCGCTCGCACAAGAGGCCGCCCGTTTTCTGCGTGAAACCCGGGAAGAAGAAGTACTTGTCGAGGCGCTGGCTGCCGACCTGCTGGGGCGAGGCGAGGCCATGGCAATCCTCGACCCAGCTCTCGGCCGAGAGGTATTCGAGGTTGATCCAGCAGGGGGGCGTGGTCTGCTCGGCCATGCGTTCGATAAAGGGGGCGGGCAGCTCGCAGGCAAACGCCTCGATGACCACCCTGGCCGGTGTCATGTCGGCGGGGAGGCGCTCGTGCCAGTGCTGGACATAGATGCCATCGACCCACTGACCGTCCTGTGCGGGGTCGAGCGCCGGGCAGATGCGGGCGAAGCTAGCCAGATCGTCCACCCAGAGCCGCACCTGCACCTCACTCTTCTGCGCCGGGAGCGCGCCTTCCTGTTTGAGCTGGCGGGCGAGTCGCCAGGTGACGCCGATGTCACCGAAGTTGTCGACGACGCAGCAGAAGATGTCCCAGTCGAAGGGGGGGAGAGGGCTTGTCATGGCGCGGGATCCCAGATGCAAAAAAACCGGTGCGCAGGGTAGCACACCGGTTGGTCGGCTTCTAACCGTCAGCGCGTGACGGGGTCTGTGGCAGGTTACTCCTTACCGTAGACGTTGTTCTCCTGCTCGCGCACCCGGATGAAGGTGGTGCGTTTGGTGAGCTCTTTCAGCTGGCTGGCCCCCACATAGGTGCAGGTGGATCGCACCCCGCCCAGGATGTCGCGCACCGTGTTCTCCACCGGGCCGCGGTAGGGCAGCAGCACGGTTTTGCCTTCGGAGGCGCGATACTCGGCGACGCCGCCAGCGTGCTTGTCCATGGCGCTGGCCGAGCTCATGCCGTAGAACTTCATGAAGGGCTCGCCATCGACCTCGACGATTTCACCGCCGCACTCTTCGTGAGCGGCCAGCATGCCCCCCAGCATCACGAAGTCGGCGCCGCCGCCAAACGCCTTGGCCACATCCCCCGGGCAGGTGCAGCCGCCGTCACCGACGATCTGGCCACCCAGGCCGTGGGCCGCATCGGCACACTCGATGATGGCGGAGAGCTGCGGGTAGCCGACCCCGGTCTTGACCCGGGTGGTGCAGACCGAGCCCGGGCCTATGCCCACCTTGACGATGTCGGCGCCGGAGAGGATCAGCTCCTCCACCATCTCGCCGGTCACCACGTTGCCAGCGAGGATGACGTGGTTCGGGCAGGCCTCGCGGATCTTGCGCAGAAACTCGACGAAGTGCTGGGAGTAACCGTTGGCCACGTCCACGCAGATGAAGCGCAGGGCGCTGGACATCGCGAGGATCTGGCGTGTCTTGGTGAAGTCCTCCTCCGAGGTGCCGGTAGAGACCATCACATGGCCCAGCAGGGCCGGGTCGGTCTCATTGACGAAGGTTTGCCACTGCGCAAGGCTGTAGTGCTTGTGCACCGCCGTCATCATCTCGAAGCTGGCCAGGGTACGCGCCATGGCGAAGCTGCCGACGGTATCCATGTTGGCGGCGATGACGGGCACGCCCTGCCATCGGGTCTGGGTGTGCTTGAAGGTGAACTGGCGGGTCAGGCTGACTTGGGAACGGCTCTTGAGAGTAGAGCGCTTGGGGCGAAACAGGACATCCTTGAAACCGAGCTTCAAGTCTTCTTCGATACGCATTGCGAATTCCTTATTGAGCCTTGTGTGAGAGGTCACTTTGCAGTGGCAACTTTTCGGCAGGCGCAAAAAAACCGGTGGTTTTCAGGCCCTCCGGTTTACAGCAGTGTAGGCAAAAATCCCGTCAGAACAAGACTGATAATTCACACACCGCTGTGGTAGCCTTTGGCGTCACAACCTGAGGATGGCCGCCAGCGTCATCCAGCACCCTGTTCTCCCCTCGTTTTCCTGCTGCATTCCCCACTCACGCGCCGTGCCCGGCATGGATTGTCGCCTGTTGGCACCGCGTCCAGAGCCTGCTCCCCTGCGCGCCAGAATCCGGTTGACCCGGCAGTTGGCTGTGATACATCTGGGCGCAAGACTGACAAGGCGAGAGAGCAAGATGGGCAAGAGAATGGTGGCGGCAGCCATGATGTGGGCGCTGTGCGGCAGCGCGATGGCGGCCCAGACCAGCTATGGCTGGATCGAGAAGGGGGTGCTGATGCCCTACGGGGTGGCGGTCAAGATGAAGCTCGATACCGGTGCCCTCACTTCGTCGCTGGATGCCCGCGACCTGAAGCATTTCAAGAAGGATGGCAAGCCCTGGGTGCGCTTCAACCTGGTGCTGACCGATGCCAATACCGACAAGGTGGTGCGCCGGAGCGTGGAGCGGCCGGTGGAGCGCAGCGTGACCGTGCGCGGGGCGGGCGGCATGGAGGAGCGCCCGACGGTGACCATGTCCGTCTGCGTCGGGGACCAGGTCTACAAGGAGTGGTTCACCCTGCGGGATCGCAGCAAGATGATCTACCCGGTGCTGCTGGGGCGCCGTCTGCTGGCGGAGCTGGGACCGGTGGATTCGAGCCGGACCTTCACGGTACAGCCCACCTGCGACTAGGGTGGTGGTGCCATGAAAAA
>NZ_JBFOCP010000048.1:0-28576 GCF_040907855.1 Aeromonas sp. s4
ATGTCATCTGCAAGTGATTGGAGCGGGAAACGAGACTCGAACTCGCGACCCCGACCTTGGCAAGGTCGTGCTCTACCAACTGAGCTATTCCCGCAACGGAATATCACTTACACATATCTACTGGACACTGTTTGGAGCGGGAAACGAGACTCGAACTCGCGACCCCGACCTTGGCAAGGTCGTGCTCTACCAACTGAGCTATTCCCGCAACAGAATGTCATCTGCAAGTGATTGGAGCGGGAAACGAGACTCGAACTCGCGACCCCGACCTTGGCAAGGTCGTGCTCTACCAACTGAGCTATTCCCGCATCGGAATATCACTTACATATTTTGGAGCCAGCAACGAGATTCGCGCTCGCTACCCCGACCTTGGCAAGCACTCAACATGCTCTACCAACGCGGTGACTCCGGCACTGCATATTGGAGCGGGAAACGAGACTCGAACTCGCGACCCCGACCTTGGCAAGGTCGTGCTCTACCAACTGAGCTATTCCCGCAACATGGATTGTCTTGAGGCTGTGCTGATGATTGGAGCGGGAAACGAGACTCGAACTCGCGACCCCGACCTTGGCAAGGTCGTGCTCTACCAACTGAGCTATTCCCGCATCGGAACGTCATCAGCAAACATTTTGGAGCGGGAAACGAGACTCGAACTCGCGACCCCGACCTTGGCAAGGTCGTGCTCTACCAACTGAGCTATTCCCGCAAAACCTGAAAACAGACCGTACAGCATTTGGTTGCTTGCGCTACTGTACGGGAGCCGAATTATAAGAGCAGACATTCCAATTGCAAGGGCTTTTTTGTCTGGTTGCAGCCGTTCGCTCAAAAGCTGGCCGAACTGCTGATTTTAGCAACCGAACGACGGCAAACCCTTGCCAGCCACTCAGATTTTGAAGACGTGGGCGCGGTAGAACTGCAGTTCGGCGATGGATTCGCGGATGTCATCCAGCGCCTGGTGGGAGCCGCTCTTCTTGAACTGATCCAGCAGTTCAGGCTGCCAGCGACGGACCAGCTCCTTGATGGTGCTGACGTCCACGTTGCGGTAATGGAAGAAGGCTTCCAGATCGCTCATGTGCTTGACCATGAAGCGGCGATCCTGGCCGATGCTGTTGCCGCACAGGGGGCTGGTGCGCTCCGGCACCCACTGGCGAATGAAGGCGAGGGTCTCGGCAACGGCCTTGGCCTCGTCGTATTCACTCGCCTTGACCCGGGCCACCAGCCCGCTCTTGGTGTGGGTGTTGACGTTCCAGTCATCCATCTTGCCCAGCTCTTCCTCGCTCTGGTGGATGGCGATGACCGGCCCTTCGGCCAGCACGTTCAGGTCCTTGTCGGTGACGATGGTGGCGATCTCCAGTACCACGTTTTCTTCGGGGTCCAGACCCGTCATCTCCATGTCGATCCATACCAGGTTCTGCGCGCTGACTGTCATGATTGCTCTCTCTATTGGGAGGAATGGCGGAATTTTGCCAATTTGCATGTATCATACTGGCTTTGAATCTGTTCATAAACTGGCAAACCCCGTGGCAAAGAAAGCAAAACTCAATCTGGGTCAACAAAGGCGCGTCCAGGCCAACCGCGAGCGGCGGCTGCAAAAAGAGCACACCACAGTGGTAGATGACACCCTGTTCGGCCCCGCCATCGAAGGGGTGGTGATCAGCCGTTTCGGCCAGCACGCGGATGTCGAGGCGAGCGATGGTGCCATCCACCGCAGCAACCTGCGGCGCAGCAGCATCAGCAGCCTGGTGTGCGGCGACAAGGTGGTGTGGCGCCCCGGCCTCAATGCCGCGACTGCCGGCGTCATCGAGGCGGTGCATCCGCGCCACTCGGTGCTGACCCGGCCGGACTTCTACGACGGGGTCAAACCCATCGCCGCCAACATCGACCAGATCATCATCGTCTCGGCGGTGATGCCCGAGTTCTCCACCAACATCGTCGACCGCTACCTGGTGGCGGCAGAAGATGTGGAGATAGCGCCCCTCATCGTGCTGAACAAGGTCGACATGCTCGATGACGCGGCCCGCGCCCGTATCGAGCACCAGCTCGAGACCTACCGCAAGCTCGGTTACGAGGTGCTGCTGGTGAGCTGCGAGAGCGGTGAGGGCATCGACGCCCTCAAGGCGGCGCTCACCGACAAGATCAGCATCTTCGTGGGCCAGTCCGGGGTGGGCAAGTCGTCCCTCACCAACGCCCTGATGCCGGGGCTGGACGTGCTCACCGGCGAGATCTCCGAGAACTCGGGGCTCGGCCAGCACACCACCACCACGGCGCGGCTCTACCACTTCCCGAGCGGCGGCGATCTCATCGACTCCCCCGGGATCCGCGAGTTCGCCCTCTGGCACCTGGAAGCCGACCGCATCACCTGGTGCTTCGTCGAGTTTCGCGACTACCTGGGTGGCTGCAAGTTCCGCGACTGCACCCACAAGGATGATCCCGGCTGCGCCCTGCGCGCCGCGGTTGAAGCGGGCGCCATCAGCGCCGATCGCTTCCACAACTACCACCGCATCCTGGAAACCATGCAGGAAGCCCGCCACGGTCGCCAACAGGCGCGGCTGTGACCCGTTCAACTCATTCCCAGATGAAGATCATGAGCATCACTGACAACCTGAAAATTGCCGGTCAATACTGCCTGCCCAAACACGCCCTCTCCCGCCTGGTGGGCAAACTTGCCGCCGCCGAAGCGGGCAACCTCACCACCAGGGTGATCGAGGCCTTTATCAAGCAGTACCAGGTCGACATGAGCGAGGCGCTGCACGAGAGCCCGGCCCACTACAAGAGCTTCAACGCCTTCTTCACTCGCGAGCTCAAGCCCGGCATCCGCCCCGTGGTGGAAGACGCCATGACCCTGGCCCTGCCGGTGGATGGCACCGTCAGCCAGCTCGGGCCCATCAGCCAAGGTCGCATCATCCAGGCCAAGGGCCACGACTACAGCGCCCGCGAGCTGCTGGGGGGCTATGAGGATCTGGTGGCCCCGTTCAAGGATGGCGACTTCGCTACCATCTATCTGGCACCCAAGGATTACCACCGCATCCACATGCCGCTGGACGGCGTGCTGGAGAGCATGGTGTTCGTGCCGGGGGATCTCTTCTCCGTCAACCCCCTCACCGCCGAGAACGTGCCCAATCTGTTTGCCCGCAACGAGCGGGTGGTGGCCACCTTCCGTACTCCCCACGGCCCCATGGCCCTGGTGCTGGTCGGTGCCACTATCGTCGCGAGCATCGAAACCATCTGGGCCGGCAACATAGCGCCGACCAAAGAGAAGCGCGTCGTGCGCTGGGACTACAGCGGCGACGAGGCCATTACCCTGCAAAAAGGTGCAGAGATGGGCCTGTTCAAGCTGGGCAGTACCGTGGTCTGTCTGTTTGGCCCGGGCATGCTGGCCGGTTTCGAGCCGCACCTGGCCAACGGGGTCACCACCCGCATGGGTCAGCCCTTTGCCACCCTGGCGGCGCAAGCATGAGCGATCAACCCGCTTCCCAGAAGAACAACCCGCTGCACGGGCTGACCCTGGAGGCCATCGTCACCGCCCTGGTCGCGCACTATGGCTGGGAAGCGCTGGGGCAGCAGATCAATATCCGCTGCTTCACCGATAATCCCAGCATCAAGTCCAGCCTGAAGTTCTTGCGCAAGACCCCCTGGGCCAGAGAGAAGGTCGAAAGCCTCTATCTGTACGTCCAGCGCAAGCAGGCCAAAGAGAAGGAGTGACGCCATGGCGTTCAAGATTACCTACACCTACAAGAAGCAGGCCAGGGAGATTGGCTACGCCAACGACAAGTTCAACAGCATCTATGATGCCGTTGCCGCCGCCGAGGGGATCGATCTGACCCGCTTCCACGCCATGGAAGAGCAGCTGGCCCAGGTGTGCCGCCGCGACAAGAAGAGCGTGAAGGATTACCGGGAGAACTACTTCAAGGAGCTGGGCTTCTCCAACATCGTCATCGAACGGGACACCAAGGAGTAAGCATGCGCACCCTGACCCTGATGGCCGCCTCCCTGCTGCTGGCCGCCTGCAACACGACACCGAGGGAGCCCCTGGTCGGCGCGGATCGCGACGAACATGGCTGCATCGGCAGCGCGGGTTATCAATGGTCGGCGCTGGCAGGCAAGTGCGTGCGGCTGTTCGAGCAGGGCATTCGCCTCAATCCGACCGATGCCGGTCAGACCGTCAGCGCTTTCGTGCTGTTCAATGCCGATCAGAGTCAGGCCGAGCTGACCCTGCCAGAGGGCGAGCCGATCCGGCTGATCCGCCAGGGCGAAGAGGGCAACTGGTCCTGGCAGGGCGGTGGCTATCAGCTCTTCCCCTGGAAGGGCTATGTGCTCAAATCCGGCGACCATGTGCTCTATCACGGTGATCTGACCCCCTGATCCTCTGGCGTCATCCCTCCCCTCACGCCCTGATGGGTGCAGGGCAGGCATAAAAAAACCCCGTTGCGTGCAACGGGGTTTTTCATGATACCCGGCAGGATCAGTTGCCGAGGGTGGAGAACAGGCTCTGTTCCAGGCTGCCGCGGGAGACGCACACCGGGGTGATGGAGGGAGCCAGTACCCGCTCGCCGGAGGACTCGACGAAGTAGAGCTGGGTATTGCCCTTGACGTTCACGGTGGCGACGCTGTTGTTGCCGCTCTGGGTGATGATCAGGTTGATCTGCAGGTTGGGGTTGCCCAGCGCCACCTTGGACCCCATGGTGCCGCAATCCAGCCACTCCAGACCATCGGCCGAGTTTTCCACGTTGGCGGTCATCAGACCGGCACCACGCTGGCTGTTCTCGATGTTCAGGCCGTGATCGCCGAACCACTTCTCGGCACGGGCCCACACCAGATCCACCGGGATCGCCATCTCCTGGGTGTTGTTGGTTGCCTTGGCAACCGGCGGGGTATAGCGATACTGCTCGCCGCCGTTGTTGTCGCTCGCACAACCCACCATCAACAGGGCCAGGGCGCCCCCCATTATCTTCTTCATGCTGCTTCTCTCATCCATAAGGCCATAGGCCAACCGGCGGCTATTATGGCGATCGCGACACAGGCTGTCAGCAGGGATCCGCACAAATGGCGTACTCTTAACCCAGGCTTTACAAAACCCACCTGTTATCATAGATTTGCTCGAAGTCTCCCCCGTGAGTGCTCTCGTGACTTCTTCGCTCTCCCTGGCGCTGCTGCAGCAGATCATCGACCAGTTACCCATGAATATCTTCTGCCGGGACAAGCACGGACGGTACCTGTTTGCCAACAAGGCATTCGCCAGGGAAGCCGGCCTGCAAGACCCGAGCGAACTCATTGGCAAGAGCGATGCCGAGATGCCCTGGGGGGATGTATTCCGGGAGGAAGATGACCGCCTGCTGGCCGACGGCAAACCCCTGCTGCACCAGCAGCTCCATTGCCACAGCGGCGAAGGCGCCAGCTGGATGGAGATCAACAAGGTTCCCCTGTATGACGAGCACGGCGACCCCATCGCCCTGTTTGCCATGGTCAGCGCCATCGATCAGCGCAAGGAGCTGGAGCAAACCTTCCGCCAGCAGCAGTTGCTGCAACGCCGCCTGCTGGATGCCATTCCCGACCTCATCCGTCTCGAGGATCACCAGGGCGTGCTCATCGACTGCAACCAGGCCTTTCTCGACTTCATGGGGCTGGTGGCAAGCGAGGCTCTGGGTCGGCGCGTCCCGCCCCGGCTGCCCGTCGAACAAACCCTGGGTCAGGGGGAGTATTGCGTGGTGGATGCCCAGGGCAGAGGCCGCCATCTGGAGGTCACCCGGGTCGAGGTGCCGGATGACGAGGGCAACTCCCTCGGCATCCTTACCCTTAGCCGCGACATCACCGGGCTGCGCACCACCCAGGCCCAGTTGCAGCAGGAGCAGCACTACGACAGCCTGACCGGCCTGCTCAAGCTCTCCCACTTCCTCCAGACCAGCCGTCATCTGGGGGCCCGCAAGGCCAGCCTGCTGCTGGTGGATCTGCAACATTTTCGCGAGATCAACGATCGCTTCGGCATCCGGGTCGCCGACCGCCTGCTGAGCCAGGTGGCCCGCCGCCTGCAACGGCTGGCGCCGCCCCAGTCCCTACTCTGCCGGGTCGCGGCGGATGACTTCGCCCTGCTGCTGCCCGAGCTCCCCCTCTCTCTGGATACGTGGAGCCGCAACCTGCAGCAGGAGCTGATGACGCCCTATCAGGTGGAAGAACACAGGATCCAGATCCCGGTGTTCCTCGGCATCGCCCATGGCAAGGCCAAGGATGCCGAGCGTCTGCTGAGCCACGCCGAGGCCGCCCTGGCCCAGGGCAAGCGCCAGCAGCAGCACTGTACCCTGTTCGACCCCGCACTCGATGCCAAGCTCAAACGCCGCCAGCTCATCGCCGCCCAGTTGCCACTCGCCATCAAGTCCGCCGAGCTGACCGCCGTCTACCAGCCCATCATCTGTACCCACAGCAACCGGCTGCACGGGGCAGAGCTGCTCTGCCGCTGGCCCCATCCCGAATTCGGCATGATCTCCCCCGACGAGTTCATCCCGCTGGCGGAGGAGCTGGGGCTCATCGGCCAGCTCGGCCAGCTGATGCTGGAGCTCGGCTGTGCCCAGCTTGCCCGCTGGCAGGTGGCGGCCCCAGACCTGGTGCTCTCCATCAACCTCTCTCCCCTGCAGTTCCGCGATCCCGAGCTCTGCCCGCAGATCTTCGACTGCATCGCGCGCCACGGGCTCGCCCCCTGGCAACTGGAGCTGGAGATCACCGAAGGGGTGCTGATGGAGAATGCCGACGAGATAGAGAGCAACCTGGCCAGCCTCATCGAGGCGGGCTTCCAGCTCGCCATCGACGACTTCGGCACCGGCTACTGCTCCCTCGCCTATCTTCCCAGGCTGCAGGTGGCGACCCTCAAGCTCGACAAAAGCTTCACCCAGGGGCTGGCCACCAACCAGGCCACCACCGCCATCGTGCGTTCCGTCATCGGGTTGGGCCATGAGCTTGGCATCAAGATCACCGCCGAAGGGGTGGAGACGCCGGAGCAGCAGGCCTGGCTGGTGCAGGTCGGTTGCGATCGGCTGCAAGGCTATCTGTTCAGCCGCCCCCTCCCACCGGCCGAGTTTGCCCGCAGCTACCAGCTGCCGGAGCAGTAAGCCAGCAACAACAAGGCCACCCGAGGGTGGCCTTGTTGTTTTTGCAAAGCGTGCATGATCTGGCGCACTTACTCCTGGAAGTAGGTGCCCCAGCCGTCGTAGTCCACCCCGTATTTCTCGAGGATGGGCAGCATCTTCTCGATGTCGGCGACGATGGTGTCGATGTCCAGCTTGCACTCCACCATGGCGTCGAAACAGAAGATGGTGGCGCCGTCGTCCAGCTCCATCTCCTCGGCGTCGGTCACTTCGAAACCGGCCTTGAACAGATCGACCGCCGCCTTCTCCAGCAGATCGAACTTCTGGCAGGCAAAGTGGTGCTCAATCTCGTAATCCAGATCCGGGTTGCTGCCATCGGCCAGCAGCTCGTTGACGATGGCGGCGGTCTCTTCGCGCCACTCTTGCATATTGGTATTCATATAAACCCCAGGCGGTGTTGGATGGATGTCACCCCTGCCAGCCGCGTCGGCCCGGACCATGGCCAGGGGATGAGTGCGGCAAAGCATACCCGCAGAGCGCGGCAGGCTCAATCGATGGGCCAAGATAACTGGCGCCTCTCCCGGCTTGGCGCCAGCGGGCGGCCCTCGGCACGTCAGGCAGCTCGCCCCCCTTCATGATGTTCTGCTGGCCGTCGGCCCACCCTGCCCCGCAGGCGCCCCTCTTTTCATGGTTAAAACGGGGAAACCGGTCCAATCACGGGAAGATTGCTCGGATATCGAGCGAACGGTACATCAATCTGCGGCCTGTGGTTGACACCTCAGTCCAGAAAGGGTTTAATGCGCGCCGTTGCCCAGATAGCTCAGTCGGTAGAGCAGGGGATTGAAAATCCCCGTGTCGGCGGTTCGATTCCGTCTCTGGGCACCAACTATTCCTCCTTAGTTCAGTCGGTAGAACGGCGGACTGTTAATCCGTATGTCACTGGTTCAAGTCCAGTAGGAGGAGCCAAATTCGAAAGGCCCGCTCAGATGAGCGGGCCTTTTTGCATCTGTCATTTACTCACATGCCGCGGCTAGTAGTGGTTTTCGTCCCCATGCCATACGTGTCCAGCCGAGCAGGCACGGGCGACTTCGTGACAGGGGTCGTCCGCATGGCGGCGGAAGAAGTGCTGATCCTGTTGCAGCAGGAGCGAACTCATCGAGTGGCTCATGCCAGCCAGTGCCTCGCCAGCGGTCAATCCTGCAACCCGGTGATCTGTGGCCAAATGAGCCAGGACTTTTTCACGACTGTTCATGATCGCCTCCCTCTGTGGATCCGGTCGTAAATTGACCATAGCAGCCGTGCTCTGCATACCGCAAACCCGCGCTAGCAAAGGGCTACAGGCAGGTCCCGACCTTCTGTTCCGGCATGAAAAAACCCGCTCATGACAAGCGGGTCTGTTTCACTCAGCTAACCGCCGTTGCAGGCCGCCAGCAACAGAGTGGCACCACAGGTGGCGCTGAACACCAGCAAACCCGCCTGCAGCACCCCCTCCGGATCCCTCAGTGTGCGTCTCTTGCGAACACGTATCCATCTCGGCTTCATCGAGCCAACTCCATCCAGTTTCCTGCACCCGGGGTGCTGACCTATCCCTGCCCGTCCCGGCAGGCGGCTCATCTTTGTCCAGTTGCAGCCCGCCGTCAACAGCGGCGAAACCACACCTTGTACGGCACCGACCTCAGGCTACATCTCTGTTAACAATCTGGAAAACCGGCGTGACCCGCCCCTGCGCCAGGGCTATGATGAGGCCGACGATTTTCCTACCCTCAGGGAGACCCCAGATGAGCAGCCCCTTGCACTATGTGCTGGATGGCATCCATTGCGAGCCACACTTTTTTACCGTGCCCCTCGACCACCAGCATCCCGATGAGGAGGCGACCCTCACCCTGTTTGGCCGCACCCTCTGCCGCAAGGACAAGCTGGATGATGACCTGCCCTGGCTGCTCTATTTGCAGGGGGGCCCGGGCTTTGGCGCTCCTCGCCCGACCGCCGATGGCGGCTGGATCAAGCGGGCCCTGCAGGAGTTTCGGGTGCTGCTGCTCGATCAGCGCGGCACCGGCCACTCCACCCCCATCAGTGCTGACGCCCTGGCGGGGATGACCCCCGGTGAGCAGGCGGACTACCTCGGCCATTTTCGCGCCGACAGCATAGTGCGCGACGCCGAGTACGTTCGCGAGGTGCTGAGCCCGGGGCGCCCCTGGAGCCTGCTCGGCCAGAGTTTCGGTGGCTTTTGCAGCCTCACCTACCTCTCGTTGTTCCCGCGGAGCCTGCACGAGGTCTACCTCACCGGCGGCGTGGCACCCATCGGGCGCAGTGCGGATGAGGTCTACCGCGCCACCTACCAGCGGGTGGCGGACAAGAACCGCGCCTTCTTCACCCGCTTCCCCCATGCCCAGGCCCTGGCCAACCGGCTGGCCAACCACCTGCACCACTACGATGTGCGCCTGCCCAACGGCCAACGTCTGACGGTGGAGCAGTTGCAGCAGCAGGGGCTGGATCTGGGGGCCAGCGGCGCCTTCGAGGCACTTTACTACCTGCTGGAAGACGCCTTCATCGGCGAACGCCTCAACCCCGCCTTCCTCTATCAGGTGCAGGCCATGCAGCCGTTCAACACCAACCCGGTGTTCGCCATCCTGCACGAGCTCATCTATTGCGAAGGGAGTGCCAGCAACTGGGCGGCCGAGCGGGTGAGAAGGGAGTTCCCTGCCCTGGCCTGGGCGCCAGGCAAAGATTTCGCCTTTACCGGCGAGATGATCTTCCCCTGGATGTTCGAGCAGTTCCGCGAGCTCATTCCCCTGAAGGAGGCCGCCCACCTGCTTGCCCAGAAAGCGGACTGGGGTCCCCTCTACGACCCGGCGCAGCTGGCCCGCAACACTGTGCCGGTGGCCTGCGCCGTCTATGCCGAGGACATGTACGTGGAGTTTGACTACAGCCGCGACACCCTGAAGGGGCTTGGCAACAGCCGCGCCTGGATCACCAACGAGTACGAACACAACGGCCTGCGGGTCGATGGCGAGCGGATCCTGGATCGGCTCATCCGCATGAACCGGGATCACTGATCCCGCCGGGCGCACGCCCGCAGCAAGACAACAAGTTCGAGGGCGGCCCATGAGCCGCCCCGCCCATGGAAGCAACACAAAACAACAAGGACACCCATTGGATCATCCGGAAATCTCGGCCGGCTGGCTGAGTCGCCTCTTCTATCGCTGGACCGGCCCGCTGCTGCGCAAGGGGCTCACCCAGCCCCAGGTCAGTCTCGACGATCTCTATCCCCTGCTGCCGGAAGACAGGCGCGACGGCCGCGCCGACGCCTTCCTCGCGCTCACTGCCCGCCAGCCGGTGCGCCCCTGGCCCCTGACCGCCTTTATCTGGCGCCATTACAAGGGACGGATTGGCCTGCTCACCCTGCTGCAACTGCTCGGCATGCTCGCCACCCTGACCAGCCCCTGGCTGCTCAACCACAGCATGACCCAGCTCGGCACCGATGCCACCACCGGCCACAAGCTGCTGCTGGCCCTGGCCCTGTTCGCCTCCGTGCTCGCCGCCGGCATGCTGGCGGAGCACTCCCTGCAACTGGCCCTCAAGATGCACGTGCCCATCCGCCGTCTGCTGGCCGAATCCCTGCTCGCCAAGGTAATGAAGCAGGGTGGCAAGAGCTTCGACGACAGGGCCGGCGGCCGGGTTCAGAACCTCATCAACCGGGACGTGTGGGACATCACTTGGATCCTGGCTGACCCCGCCATGCCGGTCACCATGGCGCTGCAACTCATCGGCACCATCGCCCTGCTGGTGTGGCAGGTGGGCAGTGCCGGTCTGGTGGGCTTCGCGGTGCTGGCCCTGCTGCTGCTCATCTCCACCCGGGTGGTACGGCGCATGAACCAGCAGGAGCAGCAGCTCAAGCGTCAACAGGACGAGCGCAACGGCATCCTGGCGGAATACATCAAGAAGCTGCGGCTGGTGCGCCAGAACGGGCTTGGCCCCTTCTTCACCCGGGCGGCCAACACCAAGCGCCAGCAGGAGTTGGGAGTGCTGGGCAGGGTGCTCAGGCTCGATGCCATCAACGAAGGGCTGATGCTGAGCACTCCCCTGCTGGTGACCCTGGCCACCTTCACCACCTACCTGGCGTCGGGCAACACCCTCACCCTGCCCCAGGTGTTCACCACCATCGCCCTGTTTACCGTGCTGCGCATTCCCATGATGCGACTGCCCTACCTCATCCGCACCCTGATCAACTTCAACACCGGCTTCAACCGGCTGTGCGAGTTCCTGAACAGCCCGGAGCAGCATCGGGATCTCACCGATCCCAGCTTGCCGGTGGGCAGCCTGCGGCTCGACAACGTCACCGCCCTGCACCAGCAAAAACCGGTGCTCGAGGGAGCCAACCTCGCCATCGCACCGGGGGAGCTCGTGGGGATCACCGGGGCCACCGGGGCGGGCAAGAGCTGCCTGCTGCATCTGGTTGCCGGCTTTGACAGCGAGTTTGCCGGCAGCATCCGTCGCCACGGCCGGGTTGCCCATCTGGGCCATAAACCCTGGCTGATGAACGACACCATCCGCAACAACATCCTGTTCGGCCAGCCCTGGCACGCCGAGCGCTATCGTTGGGTGCTCGGCGCCTGCGCCCTCACGGCCGATCTCGCGCTGCTCAGCCACGGGGATCAAACCCTGGTGGGGGAGCTCGGCACCCGCCTCTCCGGCGGCCAGCAGCAGCGGGTCGCCCTGGCTCGCGCCCTCTACGCCCGGGCCGATATCCTCCTGCTGGACAACCCCTTGTCTGCGCTCGACCCCATGGTCGCGGCCCAGGTACTGGAGCAGGGGCTCGCCTTCAAGCCGGGGCCAACCCGGCTCCTGGTGAGCCACGACCCGGATGTGCTGGCCAGGTGCGATCGGGTGATCCGCATCGAGCAGGAGCGCCTGGTGGAGCTCGATGCCCACCAGTTGGCGGATCTTGTCCAGCATCCCCAGCCCGCCCCGCCGGTGCCCCCTCAGGAGGCGGAGCAGTTCAGCGAGGAGAAAGTGGTGGAGGGCAAGGTGGACTGGGGGCTGTTTGGCTTCATGTGGCAGCGCCTCGCCGCCCCCGGTGCCATCCTGCTCGTCCTGCTGCTCACCCTGGGCCAGGAAGGGCTGCGCATCGCCTCGGATCTCTGGCTCGGCGGCAAGGCCGAGGTGAGCGACGTCACGACCCTGCTCGGCATCTATGTGCTGCTGGGGGCGGGCTCCCTCGCCTGCATCATGGCGGTGCGGGTCATCAACTACAAACTCGGCCTCAAGCTGGCCTGGACCCTGTTTGACGGCATGCTGGGGCGCATCAGCCGCGCCCCCATGGCCTTCTTCGACAAGGTGCCCCAGGGGCGCATCCTCAACCGCTTCGACCGGGATCTGGGGGAGGCGCAAGAGATGCTGCTCTCCATGCTGGTGGGACTGTTCGGCATGCTGGTGTCCGTGGCCTTGCAGGTGGTGGTGATCGGCATCAATATTCCCCTGCTGCTGCTCATCGCCCCCCTGGTGGGATGGGCGCTCTATGTGTTGCAGCGCCGCTACCGGGCGGTGCAACTCAAGCTGCGGCGCCAGTCCTCGGTGCTGCGCTCCCCGCTCTACATCAGCATCAGCGAGACCATCCGCGGCGCCCCCGCCCTGCGCCTGGCCGGGGCCGAGCGTTTCGCGCTGGACCAGGTGCTGCACCACTATGACAACAACCTGCGCAGCTGGTACACCACCACCTCCATCAACCGTTGGCTCGGCATGCACCAGACCCTGCTCTCCGCCGCCCTGGTGGGGGCCGTGGCACTCATGGTGGCCTTTGGCAACAGCCCGCTGCTGGGGGCGGTTGCCATCACCTATGCCTTTACCGCTTCCGCCATGCTCAACTCCCTCATCCGCACCTTTGCCGAAGTGGAGCAGGTGATGAACGCGGTAGAGCGGGTGCGCGAATACAGCGAAATAGAAAGCGAACGCCAGGAGGGAGAGGCCCTCGCCACCCCTCACCCCGCAGTGCGCTTCGACAACCTGGGGCTGCGCTACCCCCAGACCAGCCAGTGGGCGCTGCACAAGGTGAACTTCGAGCTGGCCCCCGGTGAAAAGGTGGGTGTGTGCGGCCGTACCGGGGCAGGCAAAAGCTCCCTGCTGGGGGTATTGCAGGCCATGTATCCCGCCTCCCAGGGAGAGATCTTCTACGGCAATCAGCCACTATCACAACTTGCACCGGAGGCGGTGCGCGATCTCTACGACACCGTCTCCCAGATCCCGCTCACCTTCTTTGGCTCCTTGCGGGCCAATCTGGCGCCCCTGACCGAGCATGAGGACGCCATGCTTGAGCAGGCGCTTGCCCGGGTGGGACTGGCCGAGCGCTGCGCCGGGCGGCTGGACGAGGATCTCGACAGGCTGCAACTCTCCGCTGGCGAGACCCAGTTGTTGGTGATCGCCCGCATCCTGCTGTCGCGCCGACCGCTCATCGTGCTGGACGAGGCCACCTCGGACCTCGATCACGGCGGCATGCGCAAGATGGCGGAGCTGCTCTATCGCTACCGGCCGGAGGCCAGCTACCTGGTGATCGCCCACCACCTGGAGCCGCTCTTGTCGGTGGACAAGGTGGTGGTGATGGAGGCCGGCACCGTGGTGGAGCAGGGGTCGCCGGTGAGCCTGCTGGCCAACTCCCACTCCCGCTTCCACCAGCTGTTTGCTGGCCAGGTCAACCGTCAGGTGCCCCAGACGGCATGAGCACCAAAAATAACAAGGGCTGCCCCCGGGCAGCCCTTGTTGCTTGAGGAGAGCCTCAACGCTCCATGATCTGGGTGATGTCGTCCTTGTTGATATGCACCTCACGCCCCTCTTCATCGTAATAGCGATACATGCCAGTGCTCTCGTCCAACCTGGGTTTGCTATCGGTGGCAATCATCTTGCCATCCTTGGTGCTCATGATGTATTGGGAGCTGCACCCCGCCAATCCCAACAGACAAATCAGCATCATCACAGCTTTCATTACTCTCCCCTTCTTCACACTCACCCTGACGGTGATAGGTGAAGCCTAGCTCAGCATGGGTTTCAGACTGCAGCAACTACAAATTAGAGCAAAAAGTCAACCCCACCAGACAAAATCCATACGACACCCCCATACAGATACCAGAAACAAAGTCATTACGTCCGGCATGCTGAGTTATCAACATGTGGTCTCATACCCAGCCATTTAATGTGCCTTCTGATCAAACAAAGGAATAATCCGATATCAGCTGTAGGAATTGTCTGATATATGTTGCAAAAAAATACACTTTTGATAGATTTCCGCGCGGAAAACAAATGTCATTGTCATTGCCAACACAATCAATAATTTGACGCTTTGACCATCGGGTGCGACGCACACTGTCGGTCAGCCTGAAAAAAATAACAAAAAATATACATCCCATGCCGATTTGCCCTTCGGATGCGGTAGCCATGTCTTTTTACTCCCGACCAGCATGGACGTTGTGACACTCATAATGAGTGAAGACACAATAATTACCGTGCACGGGGCAACACGCTGACGCCAAGTACCAGTCATACCATCCCTGCCCCTGCGGGTGGTTTGCTCCTCATGCTGACAACACTGAGCATACCCGGACCTTCCATATACCTGGGTGCCTTGCATATAAAAACGTCACACAAGCATGTTCTAATATACGGGGCTTGTTATTTTTCACGGATATATAAAGAAAGTCTAATTTACTCGATGACCGAGTAAACACCCTATTTATTACCCACCATCTTCAGCAATCTGAACAAACACATTGCAAGGCTTTACCTAAAATGAAATTTATAACAGCGCCATGGATATTAGCTGCGATTAGTTTAAATGTATTCGCTGCGCCGCAAATCAGCCCGCAGATGATGGAACAATTCAAGCGCCTGCCCGCTGATCAGCAGCAGGCTCTGGCCAAGCAATACGGTATTTCTGTCGACCAGTTCCAGAATGCCAGCGCCATGACCCCTGTCACCCCGTCAACGCCGGTGGCGGCGCCACGGGAGGTCGACTACAGCCAGGTATCCCAGCGCCCGCTGATCGCAGGGGTAGCCCAGCCAGGGGAGCTCCAACCATTCGGTTACAACGTATTCGCCGGGGAACCCATTCTGGATGCCCCCGTGACCGACATGCCCGTTGCTGATGACTATGTCATTGGCCCGGGGGATGAAATCCATGTACAGCTGTATGGCAAGGAAAACGCGGTCTATGACCTGAGTGTCGGTCGCGAAGGCTTCATCGACTTCCCCAGTCTCGGTCCCATCTCTGCCAGTGGGTTGACCTTCCAGCAATTCAGAAGCGACCTTGAAACCCGGATCAAGGAGCAGATGATAGGCGTCAACTCCTTCATCAGCTTTGGTTCCATGCGCGCCATGCAGGTCTTTGTGATGGGGGATGCCTATCGCCCCGGTGCCTACAATGTCAGCGGCATGGCGACCGTCACCCAGGTCTTGCAGGCGGCTGGCGGCATCGACACCGTCGGCTCCCTGCGCAAGATCCAGGTCAAGCGGGCCGGACAGAAAGTCATCGATGTGGATCTGTACAAGATGCTGGTCTGGGGGGATACCAGCCAGGATATTCGCCTGCAGGCGGGAGATACCGTCTTCGTCCCGGCCAAAGGCAGTGAAGTGTCCATCAGCGGACTGGTCAAGCGCCCCGCCATCTACGAATTGAGAAATTCTGCCCCCCTGGCGGACGTGCTCGCCCTGGCCGGTGGCGTAAAAGCGTCAGCCTTGCAGGAAGTCTCGGTAGAACGCCATACGGACACCGGTCTGAAAGTCTTCAACCTGACGCTGGCCAATGGCCATGACCGTCAGTTCAGCATCCGGGACGGTGACAAGATTTCGGTCAAACCGAGCAGCACCGAGTACAGTCAGGCCATCGTCGTCAAAGGGGCCGTGGTACGTGATGGCGTCTACAGCTATACCCCGGGCACCCGCATCAGCAACCTGCTCAAGAGCGTTCAGCGGGATCTCATCTCCGCGACCGATCTGAGCTATGCCCTGGTCGTCAGGGAAGTGGACTCCCAGCGCAATATCAGCGTGATCCAGTTCAACCTGGGCAAGGCGCTGCAACAGCCGGGCAGCAAGGACGACGTGGTACTCCAGGCCAGGGATCAGGTGCTGGTGTTCCGCAACGATGCCACTGACCGACTCAGAGAGACTGCAGCGACCTCGACGAGAGTGAAGGATCTCAAGACCAAGGCAAGAGAGCTGGACAACGCCGCCATGATGCGGACCGATGTTTCCACCGGCGCCGATGTCAAGAGTGACGAGCTCAGCAATGACACTCAGATCAAGCTATCCTCCCTGTCCGACAAGACCGCCACGGACGCAGTGGTCGCCGATTCACGGCAAGCCCTTCTGGCGCCTGTCATCGAACGCCTGAAGGCACAGTCTACGCTGGGTCAGCCGGTGAAGATCATGGAAGTGCGTGGCGAAGTGAAATACCCGGGCCTCTACCCGCTGACCGACAACAGCCGCATGTCCGATGCCATCCTGGCCGCCGGCGGATTCAACGAGCAGGCCAACGTGGTCGAACTCTCCCGCGTCAATGAGCGGGGCGACAGCATCCTGGTACAGAACGAACGATTCTCGCTGGATACCGCCAACAGCCCTTACGGTTCACCGCTGCTGCAATCCAAGGACAACATCAACGTCCTGCCCCATCCCCAATGGCGGGAAGAGGCGACCGTCCAGGTCTTCGGTGAAGTGAAATTCCCGGGCACTTACACCGTGCGCCGGGGAGAGAGCCTGCACGATCTGATCGAGCGAGTGGGTGGCATCACGACCTACGCCAACCCCAACGGGGCCATCTTCGCCCGCAAGGCCCTGCGCAAGCAGGAGGAAGAGCGGCTGGTGATGCTGCGCGATGAACTTCGCCAGGAGATCTCGACCATGACCTTGCGCAGACAGAGCACCATTGCCAACTACAGCAGCTCCCCTGCCGAAGCCATGTCGGTGGTCAACCAGCTGGAAAACAGCAAGGCCATCGGACGCATGACCATCGACATGCCAGCCCTGCTGGCCGGAGAGAAGCAGTCAGACGTCCTCCTTGAGGATGGCGACAAACTCTATATCCCGACCATGCAGAACGTGGTCTCCATCGCGGGCATGGTGCAGTTCCCCTCTTCCCATATCTACAAAGAGGAGACCAGCATCAACGAGTACATCAGCCTGGCCGGTGGTACCAAGAAACAAGCCGATACCGATCGCGTCTATGTCATCAAGGCCAACGGCAGCGTGATGCTGCCCAATGACAGCTGGTTTGGCGGACGCAAGAGCCTGGAGCCGGGGGACACCATCATAGTGCCGGTGGATTCCGACTATCTGGACAACCTGAGCATCATGTCTTCGGCGACCCAGATCATGTATCAGTTGGGCGTCGCCTGGTCCGCCATCAAGTAACGCGCTGGACGCGTCCAGTCATATTCCATAGGACTCATCAAATCATCATGGAAGCACAAAAAGCGAACGTCATTCCCTTGCCGAGGGATCTTGCTCCGGCAAGCGATGAAATCGACCTGCGAGAGCTGGCTCTTGCCCTGTGGCAAGGCAAGTGGTGGCTCTTTGCCACCACATTGATCGCGACCTGTCTCGCCGTTGCCTTCGCACTGTGGAGTCCCAACATCTATCGTGCCGAAGCGCTCCTGACCCCCTCCCTTGAACAACAGGGGGGAGGACTCTCCGCGCTGGCCTCCCGCTTCGGCGGGCTGGCCAGTCTGGCCGGGGTCGATCTGGGCAACAAAGGAGGAGACAAGGCGTCCATCGCCATCGAGGTGGGCAAGTCGCGGCTGTTTCTCGGGGAGTTCATTCGCCGCCATCAACTGGCCGTCCCCCTGATCGCCGCCACCGGCATGGATAAAACCACGGGGGAGCTGCTCATCGACCCCGAGGTCTATGACACCCAGACCCAACAGTGGGTCCGCGAGATGCCGCCCGGCAGGTCTCCCGGGCCCACTGACTGGGAGCTCATCAAGGCGTTCAGGAGCCTGGTCAATCTCAACAGCGACCCCAAGACAGGGCTGCTGACCGTCAGCGTCGACTTCTACTCCCCGCAACTGGCAAAACAGTGGGTGGACTGGTTGATCGACGATCTCAACAGCACCATGAAACAGCGGGATCAGGAGGAGTCAAAACGCAATATCGCCTATTTGACCGAACAACTCTCCAAGACTTCCGTTGCCGATATGCAGAAAGTCTTTTATCAATTGATAGAAGAGCAGACCAAAACCTTGATGCTCGCCGAAGTCAATCAGGAATATGTCTTTAAAGTGCTTGACCCTGCCGTTATCGCCGAAGAGAAAATAAAACCGAAACGGGCACTCATCGTCGTATTGGGTGCCCTCTTGGGCGGCATGTTGGGGGTGATGATAATTTTGGTTCGATTTGCATTCCGTCATGATAAAAAATAATGGATGCAAATTGATCAAAAACGATGGCTTGCCATCACAATAGAGTAGAACGATCGTCGACTATTCTGATTTTATAAGGGAAATATATGAAGAAGAGTGTTTTGATTATGACTGCACTGCTGGCCCTGTCCAGCCCGACCATGGCTGCTGAAGAAGTCGCTGCTGGCGCAGGCGCCAGCACTGGTGGCGCCGCTGCCGGTGCCGGTGCTGCTAGCGCTGCTGCTGTCGGTGGCATCACCGCTGGTGCCATCGCCGTTGGCGTAGCCGCTGCTGCTGCCATCGGTGTTGCCGTTGCCGTTGCCAGCAACAACAACGACGACAACCCCTCGACTGTCACCAGCACAGCTCGTTGATATAATGAAATAAAGACTGCCTCAGGGCAGTCTTTATTGTTTTTCTATTTATTCAGTGATGCTTTCATGCTAATCAAGCGCATTCTTTTATTTCTATCAATGTTGTTGTTTGGCTGTGCAGACAGCAACGTTGATAGCTATCAACAGCTCAAATATATCTTCACTGCGGATGATGAGATAACCATTACCCCGGAAGCCATCGAAAAGCTGCCCTATGCCAGTGCATTGCTCACTGTTGACGACAGACCACCTGTATTGCTCGTGCTCGCCTTTGCCGAGGGGGATCGCCTCTCCTGGGTCAGCAGCGACAGAGGCTTGATAGTGACCGAGCATGGTCGAATTACCAAGACGCTCAAGCTGGATAATGATCTTCGCTATTTCGCAGCCACCATGCCGGATCCCTTGAGTCAGGCCGTCATTCCAGGCGATGCCCAATTCAGTTATCTGGCCGAATGGGTGCAACTTCGCCACAGCGGAAGAAACCTCCACACCACCTTCAAACAGCTGGTCGATGAAAATCTGGATATCAATGGCGCCGTGCTGACAACCTCCCTCTACGAAGAGACGGTCCAGTCGGTGAAGGATGACCTGACGTGGCGGAATTATTACTGGCTGGACAAAAAAACGGGCTTGGTCAGAAAAACCATTCAGCACATCGGCCCTGACAACAGCACCATCGAGATGGTCTTCACCAAGCCCTATGCACCATGAAAAAAATCATACTCTCGCTTCTGATTGGCTATGCCCCCTGGCTTCATGCCGACAGCATCACCCGGGTGATGGTCGGCCATGCCAGCAAGACCACCATTTCCCTCTCCGATAGCCAGCGTCTGGAACAACTGTTGAATGCGCCCGGCTTGCCCGGCGACGTCTACTGGCCTGCCGCCATCATCTCCTCCCCCGCCCAAGATGAGTCTGCACAGCAAGCCAAAGAACAGCTGCTCAGCGATCTGAAAGCCCTCCAGGTTTTCTGGATGAGAGCGCATCAGGGCGGTCTGGTTCAGGCCACCCAGCAACTGCTGCGCGAGCTGGATCAGCTCGATGTGGCCGGCCGGATTGACATCAAGCTGGATCCGGATCTCAGCAGAGTGGAGCCTGCAAACAACCCTCGTCTGTCTGGCGACTATTCTCTCTATCTCTCTCGCAGACCATCCAGCCTCTACCTGCTGGGATTGATCAACAGTCGCAGGTCCATGCCCCATGAACCCGCCAAGGGGCTGGCTGAATATTGGCAGGGCCACAGTCTGCTACCCGGCGCCAACCCTGGCGAGGTCTATCTCATCCAGCCGGATGGCCGCGTCCAGTTGTCCCCCGTCGCGGTGTGGAACGAATACCATATCGAGCCCATGCCGGGTGCAACCCTGTTTGCCGGTTTCGATCCGGCGCTGTTGCCTGCCCAGTTCAAGAACATCAATCTCCGTATTGCCGACATGATTGCTAATCGGATACCCGAGTAATGCTGACCAGAATCGCCACTCTCTCGCTGCTTGCCTCCCCCTTCGCGTTTGCCAACACGGACAGCTTCTCGCCTCTCCTCCCCACCCAGAGTGATTTTGGTGGCGTGGGCCTGCTCCAGATGCCGACGGCACGCATGGCTCCGGAAGGCGAGTTTTCATTCAACTACATGGATGACCAGGAATACCGGCGCTGGTCCATCTCCATGCAGCCATTCTCCTGGCTGGAAGCCACCCTGAGATACACCGACATTCGCACCCGGCTCTACAGCAATGACGAGAATTTCAGTGGCGACCAGACCTACAAGGACAAGGGGCTGGATGTCAAAGCCCGACTCTGGACCGAATCCACCTGGCGCCCGCAGGTCTCTGTGGGACTGCGCGATGTGATGGGGACCGGGCTCTTTGACAGCGAATACATCGTCGCCAGCAAACGCTACAAGAACCTTGATTTCACCCTGGGAATGGCGTGGGGAAACATGGGTCAGAGCGGCAACATCAAGAACCCCTTCTGTGAAGTCCGTGAAGGCTGGTGTCAGCGTGATGACGGCTTCTCGGGCAGCGGCGGCAAGTTTGAGTTCGGCAGCCTGTTCCATGGCCCGGCGGCCCTCTATGGAGGGATAGAGTACCAGACCCCCTGGCAGCCCCTCAGGCTCAAGCTCGAATACGAGGGCAACGACTACAGTCATGAGTCGGCGGGGGCCATCGTTCAGAGCACCCCCATCAATGTGGGCATCGTCTACCAACCTTACGATGTGTTCGACATGCACCTCAGCTATCAACGCGGCAATACCCTGATGTGGGGGCTGACATGGCATACCAACTTCAACGATCCCTCCCTGTCGCTGCCCAAGGTCATGGATCCCCCCGTTCCGGCCTATCAGGCCAGCCAGGTCGACTCCCTGGAGCAGGTCGACTGGTCGACGCTCTCTTCCCAGCTGGCCAGCAATGGGGGCTGGCAACAGGCCTCACTCTACAGTGACAAGGAGACCCTGACGCTGGAGGCAGAGCAGACCCGATACAGGGAGCAGGCCCAAAGCGAGCAGCGAGCCACCCTGCTGGCCGTCAATGCCCTGCCTTCCACGGTGAAAGAGCTGCGCATCATCGAGCAGAAGCAGGGGATGCCCCTGCAGGAGAGCCGAGTCGATCTCGACTCCGTGCGTCGTGCCAACAGCGATCTCCCCCTAGGCCAGACACAAGAGATCGAGGTCAGCCGCCAGCCACCGGCCCCCGTCGAAGGCACACTGCGCCATGGAGCCGAACCCCGCTCATGGGATTTCAAGATAGTGCCCAAGCTGAGCCAGTCCATCGGGGGAGCCGAGAGTTTCTACATGTACCAGCTCGGGTTGAATGCCAACACCGACTGGCACATGACCGAGCACGACTGGGTGAGCAGCACCGTCTTCGTCAACCTCGTCAACAACTACGACAAGTTCAATTACACCGAGCCGCCGCCCGATGGAGAGGCCCTGCCCCGGGTCCGTACCTGGGTGCGGGAGTACGTGACGTCATCGAATGTGCTGCTCAACAACCTGCAGCTCACCCACATGGACAAGTTTGCCGATGGCTGGTACGGCCAGGCCTATGGCGGCTATCTGGAGATGATGTATGCCGGTGTCGGCGGGGAGGCCCTGTATCGCCCCTTCAACCGCAACTGGGCCATCGGCGCCGATCTCAACCTGGTCAGGCAGCGGGACTGGGAGAACACCCTCCAGCTCGCCGATTACCAGATAGCCACCGGCCATGTCACCACCTACTGGCAACCGGCGTTTCTGGACAAGGTGACCGCCCAGATCTCGGTGGGTCGCTACCTCGCGGGGGACTATGGCGCCACGTTCAACTTCGCCAAGACCTTTGATTCGGGGATCAGCGCCGGTTTCTTCGCCACCTTCACCAATGTGTCGGCAGAAGAGTACGGCGAAGGGAGCTTCACCAAGGGCCTCTACATCACCATCCCGTTCGACCTGATGATGTTCAAGTCCACCATCGACAGCGCCAACATCAGCTGGGTCCCCCTGACCCGGGACGGCGGCCAGATGCTGTCGAGGAAGTACGGCCTCTACGACCAGACCAGCGTGGCCTCCTTCTGATCCCGGTTCACCATGCCTTGCAGACAAAAAAGCACCTTCCATGAAGGTGCTTTTTTATTTCCGCTGCTCGGCATTGCCGTCTCAGTTGCCCGGCTTGCGCTCGCCGGTGACGGTGGGGTTGGCCGGATCCATGCTCCACTCGAACCATCCGCCGTCGTAGACGCTGATCCGCTTCCAGTCCATCAACCAGGCGTAGAAGAACGCCTCGGAGGCGCGCCAGCCGGTGCCGCAGTAGAAAGCGGCCTGCTGGGTCGGCTCGATATTCCACTCATCCCACATGGCGAGGATCTCGCGGGCGGGCTTCATGGTGCCGTCCGGGTTGTGGAAGTCGCTCATGCTGTTGGCATCCACCCCGCCATGACCCCATCTGGCCCCGGGAATGTCCCCCTTGGGCTTGATGTAGCTGTAGCCCGAGGTATTGCCCACGAACTCGTCCCAGGTGCGCACGCTGACCAGGGCGCCGTCCGGCTGCTTGAGCAGGGCCTTGGCCTGGTCAAGGGTGGTGTAGTACTCGGGATGGGCCGGGATGGCCACGCCAAACTCCCTGGCCGGTTTGAAGGTATTGGCCAGGCCGGTCTCGGTGCGCAGATGCTGCACGAACCAGGCCTCCAGCCCGCCATCCAGCAGTCGCACATCCTCGACCCCCGCATACATCATCAGATGGGCCACACGGGCCGCCGCCATGGTGTTGCGGCCATAGAGGATGACGGTGGTGTCATGACGGATGCCGTTCTCCAGCAGCAGCGCCTTGAGCGCCTCGTCAGAGACCTTGTTCCACAGCGGCTCCCCTTCCAGCCGGTTGGTGTCGATGTAGCCGGCTCCCGGAATGTGGCTCAGCAGATAGGCCTTGGGGGATCCCCAGTCCACCTCGAACACCTTCCACTCCCCCTTGGGGGCGGCGATGACCGGTTTGCCTGCCTGCAAGTCTGCCAGCCAGAGCGGATGGACCAGCTGCTGCCAGCGTGCCAGGTGCTCCCGGGGCGCCTCTTTCCATCCCTGCAGCTCGAACAGCTGCTTGATGCCCTGCTGGCGCAGCAGACGGGCCACCTCGGCCACCTCGCGAGGGGTGCCATAGAGGGCGACGGGTTTGTCGGCCTTCAGCCCCTTGCTCGCAAGCGCCACAGGCCACTCCTCGTCACTGTATTTCCACTCTGCGGAGAGCAGCTCGGCACCGGCCACATGGCCCCCCTGCTTCTCCCCGTCCATGGGCCAGCCCTGGTAGAAATAGCTCGGGCGGGTATCCAGGATCACCGCCTCCTTCCCCTTGGCATCCGCCAGGGAGAGCGGGGGCAGCTCGGCGGCCAGGGCGGGCCAGGCACACCAGAGCAGCAAGGCGGTCAGGCAGCTTCGCCACAGTCCAGTCATTCGTTTCATGATGTCGTCTCGATGCATAGTGAAGATAGTTAAAAAATGGAGCGGCCCAGGCGCTCGGCCAGCAGCTCCAGCGCCGCCGTCCCGGCCAGGGAGTTGCCCGCCTTGTTGAGCTCGGGTGACCAGACGCAGATGGAAAGCTCCCCCGGGATCAGCGCCATGATGCCGCCCCCCACCCCGGATTTCCCCGGCATGCCGACCCGGTAGGCGAAATCGCCCGCCTCGTCATAGAGGCCGCAGGTGGCGAGCAGGGCATTGACCTGCTTGGTGGTCCGGGCCGGCAGCAGGGGCGTGCTCTCGCCAAGAGGGACACCCCGGTTGGCCAGATAGACGAAGGCTCGTGCCAGATCGACGCAGCTCATGCGGATGGCGCAGGCATTGAAGTAGCTCTGCAATACCTTGTCCACCTCGTTCTCGAAGTTGCCATAGGCCTTCATCAGATAGGCGATGGCGGCATTGCGGGCGGAGTGCTGGTACTCGGAGCGCGCCACCACCTGATCCGCCATGATGGCCGGGTTGCCGCACAGGCGGCGCACCAGTTCCAGAGTGCGTTGGCGGGGAGCGGTGAGCCGCGTTTCCAGCAGATCGCTCACCACCAGGGCACCGGCGTTGATGAAGGGGTTGCGGGGAATGCCCTGCTCGAACTCCAGCTGGACGAGGGAGTTGAACGGCTGGCCGGAGGGCTCCTTGCCCACCCTGGCCCAGATCTCCTCCTCCTGATAGAGGGTCAAGGCCAGCGTGAGGCTCAGGGCCTTGGAGATACTCTGGATGGAGAAGGGCTCGAAAGCGTCACCTGCGGTGAACAATTCCCCTTCAACGGTACAGACCGCGATCCCCAGCCGGTCGGCAGGCACCTGGGCCAGGGCGGGAATGTAATCGGCCACCTTCCCCTGCCCGAGCAGCGGACGCACCTCTTCCAGGATGCTGGCCAGTAATTCGGATGACAACACCATTGGCTATTCCATGACGTGAAACGAGGCGGGGCCAGCCCACCGACAAAAATCCCGCCGGCGGCGGGATTTTCTATCTGCCCGGGAGACAGTCAGATATCAGGCCGGCTCGCCGTACCAGAGATCGAACAGCTCGGTGACCACCACGGCCTCCAGCCCTTTGCCTTGCAGCCAGGTCTGAACGGCGGAACGGTCTTCGTCGGTGCACTTGCCGAGCTGCTGGGTGCAGATCATCCCTTCCCAGGCCAGGTGACCCGAGCCGGCGAAGGCCAGCTTGCGAGGCTCAATCACCTCGTCGATCAGCGCATCGACCACGGCATCAATGGTCTCTTCGGCGGTGCCGACCGGGAAGTTGAAACTGATGTCGAACCCCATTTCCTGGAATTCATCGACGCGCAGTTTCTTGCGCAGACGGCGGCTACGGTTGGCCATGATAGCTCCTTAGTTGATACGTTGACTCAGTTGACTCGTTTGAAAATCAGATCCCAGACACCGTGGCCCAGACGATGGCCACGCTGCTCGAATTTGGTCAGGGGGCGCCAGTCGGGACGGGGCACCCAGTTGCCGGTGGCGGAGGTGTTCTCGTACCCCTCGGCGGCACTCATCACCTCCAGCATGTGCTCGGCGTAGTTCTCCCAGTCGGTGGCCATGTGGAAGACGCCACCGATGGCAAGCTTCTGGCGGATATCCTGGGCAAAGGCAGGCTGCACGATGCGACGCTTGTGGTGGCGGCTCTTGTGCCAGGGGTCCGGGAAGAAGAGCTGCAGGCAGGAGAGAGAACCGTTCGGGATCATGTGCTCCAGCACTTCCACCGCATCGTGGCAGATGACGCGCAGGTTGGTGACGCCCGCCTCCTGGGCGGTGCCAAGGCAGGCGCCCACACCCGGAGAGTGCACCTCGATGCCGATGAAGTTCTTCTCGGGGGCGTTCTTGGCCATCTCCACCAGGGAGGCGCCCATGCCGAACCCGATCTCCAGCACCACGGGTGCCTCGCGGCCAAACAGGGCCACCATGTCGAGCGGCTCTGGTGCGAAATCGATGCCCATGACCGGCCAGAGCTCTTCCAGGGCCTTCTCCTGCCCTTTGGTCAGGCGGCCTTCGCGACGGACGAAGCTGCGGATCTTGCGCATGAACTTGCCGTCTTCGTTAAACACATCTTGGGTCACAGACATAGTAAATTGCTCGTTATTGCATCGCTCTGGAACAGAGCCGACATAAATGGATCGCTCGTTATTGCATCAGTTCGCAAAAACAGGGGAGCGAATTATCCCAAGATAGGCACAAGGCGCAAGTGTTTCCCACAACAAATCCCCCGGGACTGCCCACTTCCACCGGCAAGGTTGACAAATGCCACCCCCTTCACAGAATCTGCCGGACGTCAGGTTCATCCTGACGCGGAAAAATAAAACCATATACAACAAAGGATTGCAGTATGAAGAAAACCCTGTTGGCCCTCGTCCTGCCTGCCCTGCTGGCCGGTTGCAACCCCTCTGACAACGACTCCCAACCCCCTGCCCCCGCCGCTCAGGCCCATGAGTTTCTGGTGCAACTGAGCTCTGGCGCAGAAGGGATAGGCGCTCGTCCCACGGGCACCGAGGCCGAAACCCGCGCCGCCGCCTGGATCCAGGATCACCTGGCCGGCTGGGGTTACGAAGTGCAGAACCAGCCATTCACCTACACCAGGGGCGGCACAGACCGAACCTCCCAGAACATCGTCGCCGAGCTCAAGGGTCAGAGCGACAAGGTGATCCTCATCGGTGCCCACTATGACAGCACCGGCGAGAAGAAAGGATCCGAAGGCGCCACCGACAACGGGGCCGGCGTCGCCGCCCTGCTGGCGGTTGCCGAGGCACTCAAGGGAGAGACCCTGCCCTACACGGTGCGCTTCGCCTTCTTCGGCGCCGAGGAAAACGGCCTCAACGGCTCCAGAGCCTATGCCGCCAGTCTCGACACCGACGCCGTCGCCAAGCTGCTGGCCATGGTGAACTACGACACCATCGCCGGGGGCGACATCGTCTATGTCCACTCGGCCCACTCCGATGTGGCCGAGTACAACTGCGCCGACCCGAGCCGCTACAGCTTCGATCCCAAGGTGCGCGATCGCCTGCTGGCCATCTCCCAGCAGACCGCCACCCCGTTTGCCATCCACCCCAGCTACAGCGGCTACCCGGAAGGGGAGACCGGCAGCTGGTCCGATCATGCCCCCTTTGCCTGCCTGGGGGTGCCCATCGCCTACGTGGAGGCCACCAACTTCACCATCAACGGGGAAGATGGCTATGACGGCTACTCCCAGAGCACCAATCCGGCGCTGTGGGACTGCTACGACGACGCCACCAAGAGCGCCTGCGACCGGGACAGCGAGACCCAGTGGGGCAAGATCTGGCACACGGAGCATGATCGCCTCGACAAGATGGCCGAGCTCTTCCCGGGCCGGATCGAGCAGCAGCTCGGGGCCAATACCGACCTGATGATCCGCTTCCTCAAGGCGCCGGGGCTCTGACCCCCATCCCGCCCGATGCCCCCCTGACAGGGGTTTTTGCGCCCCTGACCGGGGTCGGGACGATAAAATTCGGGCAGGTGCCAAACCTGCCCTTTTTTATGGATTTTTGTGACAGCCATTGCCTCATTTCTGAAATCTGATACAAACGGATAACCTGGCGGTTGAATGGAGCGACCGCCACCTAGTCAGAGAGAACCCTATGCAGCCGTTTTTTGCCCAGCGCTTCGAGAAGGTCGAGCCTTCCTTTATCCGCGAAATCCTCAAAGTTGCCGCCAATCCGGAGATCATCTCCTTCGCCGGCGGCCTGCCCAACCCCCATCTGTTCCCGGTCAAGGCCATCGAGCAAGCGTGCCAGGACGTGCTGCGCGAGCAGGGAGCCGCCGCGCTGCAATACGCCACCACCGAGGGCTTTGCCCCGCTGCGCCAGTTCATCGCCGATCGCTACCTGAGCCGCCACGGCATGGCCGTCAATCCTGACAACATCCTCATCACCAGCGGCTCCCAGCAGGCGCTGGATCTGCTGGGCAAGGTGCTGGTGAACGAGGGGCAGGATCTCATCATCGAAGAGCCGGGCTACCTTGGCGCCATCCAGGCGTTCTCCGTCTATCAACCGAATTTCAAGCCCATTACCCTGGCGGAAGAGGGGCTGGATCTGGCCGCGCTGGATGCGCTGCTGGAGCAGGGCTCCAGCGCCAGGCTGCTCTACGGCGTGCCCAACTTCCAGAATCCGAGCGGTGTTTCCTACAGCCGCGCCAACCGGGAAGCCCTGGCGGAGCGCCTGGTGCGCCACGATCTGCTGATGGTGGAAGACGACCCCTATGGCGAGCTGCGCTTCGAGGGGGAACACCTCCCTCCCATCGCCAAGCTGGCCCCCCACAACACCGTGCTGCTCGGGTCCTTCTCCAAGACGGTGGTGCCCGCCTTCCGCCTGGGCTGGATGGTGGTGCCGGACTGGCTGCGCAAGAAGGTCACCATCGCCAAGCAGGCCACCGACCTGCACAGCAACGCCTTCAGCCAGCAAGTGCTGCACCGCTTCCTGACCGACAACTCCCTCGACGCTCACCTGGAGAAGATCAAGGAGGTCTATGGCCGCCAGCGTGCCGCCATGGAAGCCGCCCTGACGCGCCACTGCCCGCCCGGCGTCAGCTACACCCGGCCCGAAGGGGGCATGTTCCTCTGGCTGACCCTGCCGCCCAGCGTCAGTGCCATGGCCCTGTTCGACGAGGCCATCAAGGAGAAGGTTGCCTTCGTGCCCGGCGCCCCCTTCTATGTGCGCCCCGAGATCCAGAACACCCTGCGCCTGAGCTTCTCCTGTGTGGATGAGGCGACCACGGAAGAGGGTGTTCAGCGTCTGTGCCGCGCCCTGGCCCGCATGCTCTGAGC
>NZ_JBFOCP010000048.1:28586-68764 GCF_040907855.1 Aeromonas sp. s4
TTTTTTTGCCTCGCGCTTTCCTCTCAGCGCCCCTGCCCGGCCAGCTGGCTGACAAACTCCTTCATGGGCATGGGCCTGCCAAACAGATAGCCTTGCAGGAAGGTCACCTCGCGGGCCTTCAGATAGTCGGCCTGCACCTGATTCTCCACCCCTTCCGCCACCAGTTGCAGACCGAGCCGGGTCGCCAGATCGATGACGTTCTCCACGATGTGGCTGGAGAGCGCGTCCGACCCAATCATGCCGACGAAGCTCTGATCGATCTTGAGGAAGTCGACCTGGAAGGTCTGCAGGTAGGTCAGGCTGGAGTGGCCGGTGCCGAAATCGTCGATGGCGATGAAGACCCCGAGGGCATGGAGCTCGGCAAAGAGCCGGTCCGTCGTCTCGTCCGCCACGATGAGCTCGCGCTCGGTCAGCTCCAGCACCAGCTTGATGGGATTCCCCTTGAAGGCGTTGATGAAATCCCGGCAATCTTCCACCAGGCTCAGATCCTTGCAGTGGCTGGCGCTGATGTTGAAGCCGAAGTGGAACCCTCGCGGCAGATGGTGCGCCTTGCCCGCAAACTGTTCGCGCACCTGCGCCATCAACAGCCGGGTCATGGGCACGATGAGGCCACTGTCCTCTGCCAGGGGAATGAAGCGATCCGGCGAGATCATCCCCTGACGGGGGTGTTGCCAGCGCATCAGCACCTCGCAACCGCTCCATTGGCCGTCCTCCCCGTTCACCACGGGTTGCAGATAGGGGATGAACTCCTGCTGGGACAGTGCCCGTTTCAGCTCCTGGGCCGGCGAAGTCGAACGGCCCATCAGCCAGAAGACCGCCACCCCGAGCAGCAGGCTCAGCAGAGGATAGATAATGACGCCCACCTTGGAGTAGTCCCAGATGTGGGCACGGTACTCATCCACCGACACCGTGGTCACTACCTTGAACGGGTACCTGGTCGAGACCTGTTCGAGATAGCCATTGCGATCCTTGGGGATCAGCTTGTCGGTGAGTTCGCTGTTTCGCAGCAGCATCTCGTTGCCGACCACCAGCCCCAGTGGGGAGTTGCGGCTCAGCATGTCCAGGATGTTGAGCAGGTAGTAGCCGTCGACCCCCACCAGCACGCTGAACTCGCCCACCTCTTCCCGGTAGGCGATGAGGGGGCGATTCGGGGTGACCGGGTTGCCCTTCATCAGGTCGAGCCTGCCCCCGACATAGTCATCCAGCTTGATGCCGCCATCGACCGGGCCATAGAGGGAAGAGCAGTAGATCCGATCCCCCCTGGCCAGGTTGACGCTGCGCACATCCGGCACCGTGGCCACCTGATCCCTGAGCCCCTGCACCACCTCGAGACAGGGCCTGCCCAGGCTGCCGGTGAGGGCCGACGCCGCCAACTGGGCATTGTCCAGAGTGCGGTCGAACATGACCCTGGCATGTTCCAGGCGCGCCACCGCATCCTGTTTCACGCCGGTGGCGGTCTGCCAGATGACGATGACGAGCCCAAGGAGCATGGGCAACAGACCGGCCAGCAAGGCACAGAGCAGCCGGACGTAGAATTGACGCACCTTCAAACGTCGAAATGGCATAACGGCCCTCATGAACATGGCGAAAAAGCGCTCGAGTTTACCCGCTGGCGCCCGTTTGGCAAGCCGGAATGAGCCCCTGATACCGCCGCGCCACGGCGCCCCCCGTGGTCGCAAAGCCCGGCAACCCCGTGGACAAAGGGGGCGGCGTCTTGGGAGACAAAAATCATAATGCTCATAAAAACAGGAGCTTGTCCATCGGGCACCCAGGCTCTAGAGTAGACCCTAGAGCGTCAGGGAGGCAGGACATGAAGATACTGATCACGGGGGGCACGGGGTTTATCGGCCGCCGTCTGGTGGCACACCTCAAGGTGGCGCACGAAGTAGTCGTGCTGACCCGGCAGGGCAGCCGGGCCTACGAGCTGCTCGGCCACGATGTCACCCTGCTAGACAGCCTGGACAGGCTGGATCACCTCAATGACGTGGACATCGTCATCAACCTGGCCGGTGAACCCATCGCCGCCGGACGCTGGAGCGAGTCCCGCAAGCAGTTGCTCTGCAACAGCCGCTGGCTGCTGACCGAACAGCTGGTGGATCTCGTCAAACTCTCCAGCACGCCCCCCAGATTGCTGCTCAATGCCTCCGCCATCGGCTGGTATGGCCGCCAGGATGACGCCCCTCTGGATGAAACCTGCCAGAGCCCTCACGACGAATTCACCCACCGTCTCTGTCAGCAGTGGGAGCAGCTTGCCCAGCAGGCCCGCTCGGCCCAGACCCGGGTCTGCATCCTGCGCATCGGCCTGGTACTCGGCATGGAGGGGGGCGCCTTGCCCAGGATGCTGCCCCCTTACCGCCTCGGCCTCGGCGGCCCCATGGGCAGCGGCACCCAGATGATGAGCTGGATCCACGTGCAGGATCTGGTGCGGGCCATGCTGTTTCTCATCGAGCACGGCGAGTGTGACGGCATCTTCAACGGCACGGCCCCGGAACCGGTCAGCAATCGCCGATTCAGCGAGACCCTGGCCGCCACGCTCCATCGCCCGCACCTCTTCTTCGTACCGGCCCCCCTCCTGCGACTCCTGATGGGAGAGGCGGCGGATCTGCTGCTCACCGGACAGCACGTGCTGCCCGCCCGCTTGCAGCAGGCCGGTTTTCACTTCAGTTTCCCGGCCCTGCCCGGCGCTCTGGACAATCTGCTGCACTCACCCCGTTGACCCAATGACACATCCCGACCTAGGTCGGGATGTGTCGAGCCATCAGAGCAGCCCCTGCCCCAACCCCCTGAGCCGGTCGCTCAGGGTACCCGCCAGCAGTTGGCGGCGCATGCCTTGTCCGGCCAGGGTCACCAGCACGGCCCCAAGCAGGGGGAGTGCAGCCCAGATGGCCCAGTGGAACTGCCACTGCGCCCCCTCCCACCACCACTGCAGACCGAAGGAGCAGAGCTCCACCACCATGGCGGCGCAGAGCCCTGCTAGGGCACCGCTCGCCACCAGCTCCCAGCGCAGCATCTTCTCGAGCAGGGCGCTGCCCGCCCCCAAGGTGCGCATCAGCAGCAGCTCCCGGCGCCGATGGGCCATGCCGGCCTGGGTCTGGGTCAGCAGCACCAGCAGGGCGGCTACCGTCACCAGCCCGAGCATCAACCCCAGGGCGCGGCTCACCTGATCGGAGACCAAAGTGAGGCGGCCTATCAGATCCTCCACATCGATGAGGCTCACCGTGGGGTGGCGGCGGATGAGTTCCACCTCTGCCCCTCGCCCCTCAGGCGGCAGACGATAGCTGCCGAGCCAGGTCTGGGAGAAGGGGGCCAGCACGTCCGGCGAGAAGATCATGTAGAAGTTCGGCCTCATGTTGTCCCACTTGATGGACCTCAGGCTGGTCACCCTGGCCTCGAACGCCCGCCCCTCTATGGTGAAGCCGAGCACGTCGCCGAGTGCGATGCCGAGCCGTCCCGCCAGTGCCTCGTCGACGGAGACCTCCCCCTTGCCGGCCAGCCATTGACCGGCAGTGACCTTGTTGTCGGCGGGCAGGGCCGATGTGGTGGTGAAGTTGAGCTCTCTGTCCACCCCCTCCCGCGCCGCATCCTCCCCCACCGCCTCACCGGCGATACGGGTCAGGCGCCCGCGCACCATGGGGTAGAAGTCCGAGGTGATGGCCCCGGCCTGGTGCAGATCGGCCAGGATCCCTTCCCGTTCGCTGTCCGCCACATTGACCAGGAAGCGGTTCGGGGCGTCGGCAGGCAACCGGGTGGAAAAATCCTCCAGCAGATCGACCCGCGCCGCCCACAGCAGCCCGAACAGCATCAGGGCCAGGGCGAAGCCCGCCAGCTGGAACAGACCACTACCCCGCTCACGGGAGAGGTGATTGATGGCCAGGCGCAGGGCATGGGGCCCCTTGAGCCGACTGCCAAGGCGCAGCAGCACGGAGGCGAGCAGGGCCAGCAGCGCCATCAACACCCCCATGCCGCCGATGAGCCCGCAGGCCAGCCTGATGTCGGCGGTAAAGCCCCACACCAGGGCAAACAGCCCGATGAGCCCCACGGGCACCGTCAGCCAGGGAGGGATCCCCGCCTCCAGCTCCCGGCGCAGCACCCGCAGCGGCGGTACCTTGAGCAGCCTCAGGAAGGGGACGAACGCCAGCATCAGGGTGATGAAGAAGGCGACCGCGAGGCCCAGGGCGAAGGGTCGCCAGGAGGGGGGCGGCAGATCCGCAGGCAGCAGATCCCCCAGCAGGTTCAGGGTCAGCCACTGCATGGCGCTGCCCGCCACCAGCCCCATCAGGGCCCCCACCAGGGTCAGGGAGAACAGCAGGGTGCCCATCAGTTGCCACAGGGTGCGCCGCGAGGCCCCCAGGGTCTTGAGCAGGGCCACCATGTTGGTCTGGCGCTCGGCGAAATGGCGCACCGCTATCCCCATGGCCAGGGCGCCGAGCAGCACGCCGGCAAGGGATGCCAGACGGAAGAAGCGCTCGGCATTGCCCAGGGATTTCCCCACCTGGGTACCCTGATCGTCGGGTTTGACGAGCTTTTGCCCGGCGCTCAGCCTGGGGTTGAGCCAGGCCTCATAGCGGGTGATGGCGTCACGGGGCCCCTTGACGAGATAGCGCCACTGCTGGCGACTGCCCGGCAGCAGGGCCCCGGTCGCCTCGATATCGGCGCTGTGGATCAAGGCCCTTGGCGCCATCTGGAAGGGGCTGAACCCCTGATCCGGCTCCTGGCCCAGCTCCCCTGCCACCGTCAGCCGGGTGTTGCCGACCTCGAGTACCTCCCCCACCTTGGCGCCGAGCAGCTGCATCACCCTGGCGGAGAGCCAGATCTCGCCGGGCGCCGGGGCGCGCTGGGGAGTGAGCTCCAGCTTGCCGTAGAAGGGAAAATCCCCGGGCACGGCGCGGATGGAGGCCAGTTGCAGGGTATCACCGTGAAACAGCATGCTGTTGAAGCTGACCGTGGTCTGCACGGCCAGCCCCTCCTGATGCGCCTGCGCCAGCCACTCTGCCGGTGCCGGCGTCGCGGAGCGCAGCACCCTGTCCCCTCCGATGAAATCCCGCCCGGAGGCCTTGAGCCCCGCATCCAGCCGATCCGCCACCAGAGCCACGCTGAGCACGCAGGCGACGCTCAGCGCCAGCGCCAGCACAAACCAGCGCAGCTCGCCGCTGAACCCTTCCCGGCGCAGCAGCTTCAATCCCAGTCGCCACTGACTCATGACGCCTCCCTCACCGTCCATGCTGCTGCCAGCGATCCCCTGGTGCAGCTCTGTCTCCACTGACTCATGACAGCTCTCCCACCCTGGCCGCCATGACAGTCTGTGCCTCCAGCCGCCCGGCTGACATCACCAGCTGTCGCTGGCAGCGCTGGGCCAGTTCATGGTCATGAGTCACCACCACCAGGGTGGTGTTGTGCTCGCGGTTGAGACGAAACAGCAGTTCGATCACCGTCTCCCCTGTCTTGCTGTCGAGGTTGCCGGTAGGCTCGTCCGCCAGCAGCAGGCTGGGGCGGGTCATGAAGGCACGGGCAATGGCGACCCGCTGCTGCTCGCCGCCAGAGAGGCGCGGCGGCAGGTGGTGCAACCGCTCTCCCAGACCGACCTGGGCCAGCAGCTCCCGGGCACGGGGCTCGCTGTCGGTCTCCCCCCGCAGCTCGGCCGGCAACATGACGTTCTCCAGGGCGCTCAGGGTGGGCAGCAGCAGGAACGACTGGAACACGAACCCCACCTGCTCGGCCCGCAGCCTGGCGCGTCCCTCCTCGTCCAGCCGGGTGAGGGAGTGGCCGAGGATCTCTATCTCGCCGCTGCTCGGCAGATCGAGACCGGCCAGCAAACCGAGCAGGGTGGACTTGCCGGAACCGGACGCACCGACCAGCGCCAGCGTCTCGCCGGTATTGACTTGCAGATCGATCCCTTCAAGGATGGTGAGGCTTTCCTGACCGAGGCGAACGGTTTTACCGAGCCCCCTGACGGCGATAATGGGCGTTGAACTCATCTTGGGTATCCTGTTTGCCTGAACCTGTAATGACAATAGAACGTGGGAGTTGACTGCATGATGCGTCTCTTGTTTGCCGTGAGTTGCCTGTGCTGCTGGGCAGCGTCCGTCCAGGCCCAGACCCTGCTGGTACTGGGCGACAGCCTGAGTGCCGGCTACCAGATGCAGGCCGAACAGAGCTGGCCTGCCCTGCTCAATGAAAAGTGGCAGCAGCAGGGGGGAGAACACACCCTCATCAATGCCAGCATCAGCGGTGAAACGACCCAGGGCGGCCTGGCCCGCCTGCCCGCCCTGCTCGAAACCCACA
Source organism: Aeromonas sp. s4 (assembly GCF_040907855.1). Lineage (NCBI taxonomy): Bacteria > Pseudomonadati > Pseudomonadota > Gammaproteobacteria > Aeromonadales > Aeromonadaceae > Aeromonas > Aeromonas sp. s4. The sequence continues at coordinate 34,869 of NZ_JBFOCP010000048.1, forward strand.
AACCGGACTGGGTGTTGATCGAACTCGGCGCCAACGACGGGCTGCGGGGCTTTGCTCCCGCCATCACCCGGGCCAACCTGACCAAGATGATCGAGCTCACCCGGGCGCACCAGGCGAAGACGGTGCTGACCCAGATCCTGCTGCCCCGCAACTATGGGGCGCGCTATCTGCAACAGTTCGAGCAGATCTTCCCGGATCTTGCGAAGGCCAACGACCTGCCGCTGATGCCCTTCTTTCTGGATGATATTGTGCTGCGCCCTGAACTCATGATGAACGATGGACTGCACCCGACGGCCGCCGCCCAGCCCCGGATCCGCGACAAGGTCGCCCGCTTTGTCGAGCCTCTGCTGACTCAGTAGCCCGGTGGCCGGGCCCCTGGCCTTCCCCTTGCTCAGCAAAAAGCCCCCGCATGGCGGGGGCTTTTTCATGGTTCGACGTGCCGGGTTCAACGGCCCAGGATCTGCCGCATCCGCTGCTGGGCCACGTCCACCAGCAAGTCGGGCTGGAATTTGGAGATGAAGCGATCACACCCCACCTTCTTGACCATGGCCTCGTTGAAGTTGCCGCTCAGGGAGGTATTGAGGGTGATGAAGAGATCGGACATGCGCGGATCGCTGCGCACCTCGTGAGTCAGGCGATAACCATCCATCTCCGGCATCTCGGCGTCCGTGATCATCAGCATGATCTCGTCGGTCACCTTCTTGCCCGCATCGCACCACCCCTTGAGCAACTTGAGGGCCTGCAAGCCGTCCTGGCACTCGATGACCTCGAGCCCGAGCTGGGCGAGGGTCTCGCGCACCTGGTTGCGGGCCGTGCTGGAGTCATCGACGATGAGCACCCGGCGTCCCTGCATCTGGGGCAGGATCTCCTCGTCCAGCACCTCGGACGAGATGCGCACGTCATAGGTGATGATCTCCGCCAGCACCTTCTCCACGTCGATGATCTCGACGATCTGGTCGACACCCCCTTCCGGGATGCGGGTGATGGCGGTGAGGTAGTTGGCACGACCCGCCGAACGGGGCGGCGGCAGTATGTCCTTCCAGGTCATGTTGACGATGTGGGCCACCTGCCCCACCAGGAACCCCTGAATGGTGCGGTTGTACTCGGTGATGATGAGGTTGGACTCCTGATCGATGGCCATGGGACGCATCCCGATGGCACCGCGCAGGTTGATGACGGGGATGGAGACGCCGCGAATGTTGGCGACGCCGCTGATGTTGTGGTGGGACCCCGGCATCTTGTTCAGATGGGGCAGCTTGACCACTTCCCGCACCTTGAAGACGTTGATCGCAAACAGTTGCTGGGCACCCAAACGGAACATCAGCAGTTCCAGGCGATTCTCCCCTACAAGCTGGGTACGTTGATCCACTGAATCCAATATGCTCGCCATATAACGCCCTTACGTCCATTTCCCGAAATTGCCCCGCACCGGAGCTGCGACATGCCAACCAGCCCCGCTTTCCCTGTCGGGACAACGCAAGCCTATATAGAAATAATGAAAAGCGTCGAGGAAAGATAGGATCTTGACCACGGGGCGTGATCATCGCCCCATCACTGCCTCATGGCAAGCACAGCCATGCACCGGCCCCGACAACAAGGGTATCGACCACACGGGGCCATTGCTGAACCCCGGCGTGCCGCTCTTGTCATCCAGCGCGATCAGCCAGCAACAAAAAGACCGGCCACATGGGCCGGTCCTGGGATGTGCAGTGCGTCCGGGACGACTTAGAAGTTGTACTGCAGGGCCACGGCGACGATGTCGTCGGTGGACTTGTTCAGGCTGTTCTTGCCGGTGGAACCCACTTCGTCCAGCAGGTTGATCTTGTAGTCCACGTAGGCATTGAAGTTGTCGGTGAAGTTGTACCAGGCACCCACGGAGACGTATTCGGTCGCGGTGTCATCGATGCCGTGAGCGCTGTCCTTCACGTCGGTACGCAGGTAGGCCAGGGAGGGCTTGAACTTCGGCGTGATGTTGTACTGCACGACCGCTTCGTAGCCATCCATCTTCTCGGCGTAACCGCGCAGGGAGCCGGTATCCACGAAGAGGTGATCTTCACCGTGGGAGTAGGTGGCGGCCATGTAGAGGTTGCCGACGGCATACTTGGCGCCCACCCCGAACAGCTTGGCGTCGCTGTCGCCGCCGAAGCTCACGTTCTCGGCCTGCTCGTCGGTCTTGCCTGCCTGGTTGTAGGCGGCACCCAGGCTCAGGCCCATGTTGAAGTCATAGTTGGCAGAAAGGGCATACCCCTCGGAAGAACCTTTCGGGCTCCAGGTGCTGTTCGGGCCGACGCGCTCGCTGCGGCTCGCGTTCTGCGGGTCGTTGTTGCCGGTGAACTGGGCACCCAGGGTCAGCCCCTGCCAGTTGTACATGTACTGGGCCAGGCCGTTGGTGCGACCGGTGCCGAACACCTCGGTGTCCTTGCCCAGACCATCACCACCCCACTCCGGCAGCACGTCGGTGTAGTTGTTCACCGCCTTGGTGAACAGACCGTCCTGGCGACCGTAGCTGAAGGCACCGAAGCGATCGTGCTTGATGCCCGCATAGGCGTAACGCAGCTCGTCGTTGTCAGAACCGGAGACCGGCAGGTTGTACTCGGCGAAGCCGAACGCGGTCAGATCCTCGTCAACCTTGGTTTCACCTGCGATGTGCAGACGCAGGTAGCTGGCATCGCCTTCGGTGGCGTTGTCATCGGTGCCGTAGTACATGCCGTTGACGCGGCCGCCGATGTCCAGTTTGGTACCATTCTGATCGTAAACGTTGGCGGCCTGTGCACCACCGGCCAGCAGCAGGCTGGAGATGGCCATCGTCAATGCTGTCTTTTTCATTGTTCTTTCCTCAGGTGTAAGCACTCTCTGTCAGACCAGAGTTCGGTCGTGATGATCGGTTGATGTGCCGATGGCCTAAGGTAGATCCGGAAACCTTGATGGGAACTGAAGCGGCGAACGATTAATTATAAAAGCATCAATTCGAGCTGACGCCGCGACATATAGTGTCACATGAAATGACAGCGGTAGAATTTATGACCATGAAAATCATTTTTGCAACACAAGCGATCTGAAAAATTTGATGAATGCAGTTTAATCTTTCAGAAAAGCGAGAAGCTGGGAGCCCTGCCGGGCGACACGGACTCCCCGCTTATATTCCCCGCCTCGTCAGACCGGCTGCCAGCCGCGCATGACCCTCAGCAGGTCCTTCCAGCTCACTATGCCCACCAGGGCGCCGTTTTCCAGCACAGGCAGACAGGAGATCTGGTGCTCCAGCATGAGGCCGGCGGCCTCTTTCAGGGAGCGTTCGGGGGAGACGGTGATGGGTTCACGGCTCATGATCTGGTGGGCGCGCCGGTTGAGGGTCTCGGTGTCCCGGTTCATCTCGGCATCCGTGTCCAGATAGGGGCTGATGGCACGCAGCAGATCCCGGTCCGAGATGACCCCCACCAACTCCTCCTCTTCCACCACCAGGAGGTGGCGGAAATGGGCCTGCTCGAAGATCTCCTTGATGACGCTCAGCCTGTCATCCATGGAAACGGTCGCGACCCGGGTCGTCATGATCTCTTTAATCAACATGGTCAGCCTCCTGCCCCCCAGATGTCTCTGTTATGACACGTTTTTCCGGCGGCAGCCATCCCCCCCGCCCTCAAGTGCAAATTTGTGTCATTTCACGTAAGATCCGCGCCAGTTTCTCTCCTTCAATCGAGCCAAGCAGACCCATCCATGATAGTTGCCAGTCAAATCGAACTGATCCGCGGCGGCCGCACGCTGCTGGACAATGCGTCCGCCACCATACACCCCGGCCACAAGGTGGGCCTGGTGGGCAAGAACGGCTGTGGCAAGTCCACCTTCTTTGCGCTGGTGCGGGGCGAGCTGGCCATCGACAACGGCAGCTTCAGTCTGCCCGCCGGCTGGCAGATTGCCGGCGTGGCCCAGGAGACCCCGGCGCTGGACTGCTCCGCCCTGGAATACGTGATCGACGGCGACAAGGAGTTCCGCGCCCTGGAGGCCGAGCTCGCCCGGGCCGAGGCGGATGACAACGGTCTGCTGGTGGCCGAGCTGCACGGCAAGCTCGATACCATAGGTGCCTACAGCATTCGCGCCCGCGCCGCCGAGCTGCTGCACGGTCTGGGTTTTGGCGGCGATCAGCTCGACTCGCCGGTCAGAAGCTTCTCCGGTGGCTGGCGCATGCGCCTGAACCTGGCCCAGGCGCTGCTCTGCCGCTCCGATCTGCTGCTGCTGGATGAACCGACCAACCACCTGGATCTCGACGCCGTCATCTGGCTGGAGAAGTGGCTCAAGGGCTATCAGGGCACGCTGGTGCTCATTTCTCACGACCGCGACTTCCTCGATTCCGTGGTGAATCGCATCATCCATATCGAGAACGGCAAGCTCAACGAATACAGCGGCGGCTACTCCGACTTCGAGCTGCAACGGGCCGAGCACCTGGCCCAGCAGCAGTCCATGTACGAGAAGCAGCAGCGGGAGATGGCCCACATGCAATCCTATGTGGATCGCTTCCGCTACAAGGCCTCCAAGGCCCGTCAGGCCCAGAGCCGCTTGAAGGCCATGGAGCGGATGGAGAAGATCCTGCCCGCCCACGCCGACTCCGAGTTCAGCTTCGAGTTTCGCGAGCCCTCCGCTCTGCCGACCCCGCTCATCGCCATGGAGAACCTCAGCGCCGGTTACGGCGACAAGGTGATCCTGGAGAAGATCAAGCTCAACCTGGTGCCGGGCTCGCGCATCGGCCTGCTCGGTCGCAACGGCGCCGGCAAGTCCACCTTTATCAAGATGCTCTCCGGTAGCAACCCGCCGCTGTCGGGCAAGCTGGAGGTGAGCGCCGGGGTGAGCATCGGCTACTTCGCCCAGCATCAGCTCGAGACCCTGCGCCTCGATGACAGCCCCCTCGATCACCTGGTGCGCCTGGCCCCGGACAAGACCGAGCAGGAGCTTCGCAACTACCTCGGCAGCTTCGGTTTTCACGGCGACAAGGTACTCGACAAGGTGGCCCCCTTCTCCGGCGGTGAGAAAGCGCGTCTGGTGCTGGCCCTCATCACCTGGCAAAAGCCCAACCTGCTGCTCCTGGATGAACCGACCAACCACCTGGATCTGGAGATGCGCCACGCCCTGACCATGGCCCTGCAAGGGTTCGAGGGCGCCATGGTGGTGGTCTCTCACGACCGTCACCTGCTGCGCACCACCACGGATGATTTCTATCTGGTCCACGGCGGCCGGGTCGAGCCCTTCGATGGGGATCTCGACGACTACCACAAGTGGCTCGGCGAGCAGGAGAAAGAGGCCAATGCCAAGCCGGCAGATGGCACCGTCTCCGCCAACTCGGCGGTGGCGCGCAAGGATCAGAAGCGCCTTGAGGCCCAGTTCCGGCAAGCGACCCGGCCGCTGCGCCAGAAGCTCGAGAAGCTCGAGGCCAGCATGGAGAAGCTGCAAGGCAGGCTCGCCGACATCGAGCACCAGCTCGCCGATCCCGCCATCTATGAAGAGAGCGCCAAGGGCAAGCTCTCCGAGCTGCTCAAGTCCCAGGGCCCCCTCAAGGAGGAGCTGGAGCACGTCGAGCTGGAGTGGATGAGCCTCTCCGAGGAGCTGGAAACCATGGAGCAGGCCTTCTTTGCGTGATGAAGCCTTGATGGCCAGCGAGCGGGTCAGCCCCGGCGCCCTGCCCACCCCTTCCGAGTTCTGGACATGGAGCACAGGCGCCTATGGCCAGCGCAGCCAGGACTGGCTCCACGTGCAAAGCATGGGGGGCAACGTCAACCTGGCACTCCTGCTGCACCACCTCGACCTGCTCCGGATCCCGGTCGACCTCACGGACTTGCAACCGGCCCTGGTACAGACCGAGGCGGTGCTGCTCCCCTGGCGCACCCTGCGCCAGCAGGCCAAGTCACGGGTGGGGGCCGAGGAGTACCAGACCATGCTGGCCCACGAACTGGAGCTGGAGCGGCTGCAACAGGGGGTCTTGCTGCAGACCCTGCGCACCCTCGCCCTGTTTCGCGGCGACAGCCGCAACCTGTTTCACTATCTATCGTTACTGGGTGCCCAGCAGGGCCCCCTCAGAGATCTCATATGCTGAGCTACCGCCACGCCTTTCACGCCGGCAACCACGCCGATGTGCTCAAACACGCCGTCCAGGCCCTGATCATCGAGTCCCTCAAGAAGAAGGAGAAACCCTTCATCGTGCTGGACACCCATGCCGGTGGCGGTCTCTACGACCTGCGCGGCGACTGGTCCCAGAAGAAGGCGGAATACGCCGACGGCATAGGCCGCCTGTGGGATGAGCGGGCCCAGTGGTCTGCCATGGCCCCCTATCTGGGTGCCATCGAGGAGATGAACAGCGATGGCCAGCTGCACTACTACCCCGGCTCGCCGGAGCTCTCCCGCCGCCTTATCCGCGATCAGGACAAGCTGGCGCTGATGGAGCTGCACAACAACGAGGTGGAGGATCTTCGCGCCAACATGGGGTACGACCCCCGCGTCGCCGTCCACCATCGCGACGGCTTCGAGGGGCTGGTAGCCCTGCTGCCCCCCACCCCGCGCCGCGGCCTGGTGCTCATCGACCCGCCTTATGAGCTCAAGGAAGATTACTTCGCCGTGGTCGATACCCTTAAAAAAGCGCAAAAGCGCTGGGCCACCGGCATCTATGCGCTCTGGTATCCCATCCTCGGGCAAGAGGCGGACAAGTCCCGCGACATGCTCAAAGCGATCAAGCGCGAGAACTTCGGCAACGTCCTGGTAGCGGAGCTGGAAGTGGCCGGCCAAACTGCCGATTGGGGCATGAACGGCTCCGGCATGCTCATCGTCAGCCCCCCCTGGATGCTGGACGAGCAGATCGAAGCCTTCTTGAAACCCCTGTGCGCCAGGCTGGCCCAGGGCACCGGCGCCCAGTACAGGGTGGAGTGGCTGAATAAGGCCGAGGCCTGATCCTCGGAACCACAGAAAATGAAAAAGGGCCTGTCACAGCAGGCCCTTTTTCATTGGGGCTCATTACCCGGCACGTTCACGCTGGCCAGCTGCTCGGGCAGCCGGCTCGCCAACCAGTCGATGGCCATTCTGGTCTTGAGCGGCAAGTGCGGGCTGTGGGGCCAGAGGGCATTGATGGGATAGCGCCGACCCGGCAACCGGGCCAGCAGCTCGCGCAGCTCGCCCCGCTCGAGGTGGGACCGCACCAGCCAGGTCGGCAGCCAGGCGAGACCAAAGCCCGCGATGGCCGCCTGGGTGATGGCGTTGAGATCGTCCATCTGCAACCGCCCTCTGGGCTGGACTTCGCGCCATGCCTCGGCCTCCTGCCACCACCACGACAGCACCCGCCCCTGGCGCAGATAGGCGATGCACTCATGATCCGGTAGCTCAGCCAGGGTCACAGGTTCTCCCCGCTCGGCCAGATAGGCGGGCGAGGCGCAGAGCGTCATGCCGTGCTCCCCGAGCCTGCGCGCCGCCAGATCCAGGCTGTCCGGCGGCTCTGCGTTGCGGATCACCAGATCCACCCCCTCCTCCACCAGATCCACCTTGCGATCGCTGAACGACAGCTCCAGGGCCAGCCCGGGATGCGCCTTCGCCAGCGCCAGCAAAATGGGGGCCACGCACTGCTGGCCGAACAGCACCGGCATGGAGACCTTCAATCTGCCGTTGAGGGTGAGCTTGTTGCTGGCCAGCGCCGTTTCCCCAAGACGCACCTCCTCCAGCGCCCGCAGGCAGTGGCGATAGAAGAGCGCCCCCTCCTCGGTCAGGCTCTGGCTGCGGGTGGTGCGATGAAACAGTTGCACGCCGAGACGCAGCTCCAGCCGCGCCACCCCCTTGCCCACCGCCGAGCGGGTGAGGTGAAGCCGCTCCGCCGCCTGGGCGAAGCTGCCCGCCTCCACCACGGTGGCGAAGAGATCGATGCCGTTGAGCGTGTTTGCCATCTATTGCATACCTTTTGGAACCAATATGGCGAAATACTATCAGCACTGCGGAAAAAAATGACTGGTAAGCTCCCTTCATTCTTCACACGTTTCAGATGGAGTTCCCCTCATGAGCCAGATCCTGCTGCTGCAATCCAGCCTCAACGGCCCCGCATCCCGCACCAACCAGTTGATGGAGCGCTTCCTGCAAACACGCCGGGAGCAGGGCCATCAGGACCAGATGGTGGTGCGCGACCTGACCGCCCTCGACTTGCCCGCCCTCGACAGCCCGTTGTTTCACGCCCTGCGGGGGGCGGAACCTGCCAATGAGGCCATCCGGCAGGCGGTGGCGCTGTCGGATCGGCTGATTGCCGAACTCAAGGCCGCCGACCTGCTGCTGATCGGCGCCCCCATGTACAACCTCAACGTGCCGACCCCCCTCAAGAACTGGTTCGATCTGGTGGCGCGGGCCAGGGTGACCTTCCGTTACACCGACACCTACCCCATGGGGCTGGTGGAGGGGGTCAACGCCCTGGTGTTCAGCAGCCGCGGCGGCGTGCATCAGGGACAGACGACAGATGCGGTCACCCCCTACCTCCAATCCGTGCTCGGCCTGATGGGCATCCCGGTGGACTTCGTCTACGCAGAGGGGATGGATCTGCGCCCCCACGGGGCGGAGCAGGGAATGCGCGAGGCCCATGCTCGGATCGCTGGCCTCGGCAGGTAGGGCCATCACCCGATCTTGCCCCTTCCAACCGGCCACCTGCTGCGCGGGACATTCCAAGTAGAAAAGCCCCGAAAGGGGCTTTCACGTGCAGGCAAACATCAGGCCCTGACGGGCATATCCCGCCACAGCGCCAGCACAAGCAAGGCCAGCAGGGCGACGGGCGGGAACAGACAAAGCAGCACGCACAGGAAGGTGACAAGCCCCGGGTGGCGGCTCTTGCGCCGGGCCAGTCGCCAGGCCACCACGCCGACGACGATCATCAGCAGCAGCATGAAGAGAACAAACAGGTTGGAGTTGATGGTCATGAAAGCTCCTTTTTCATGGCAAAAGGCACACTCTAGCGCCGTTGCGTTCCCGGGCAACTCCCAATCTGGTGGGGCCTCCCCCGGTCGATAGGCATTTTCTATTTCGCCGATAGATGAGAATGGTTTTCATTTAATGTGATTCTGGGTGATACTGCCTTCCTCGCCAGAGGAGACACCACCATGAAAAAGACCATCAGCTTCGCCATCCTGCACTTTTGTGTCGCCTTCACCGTGGCTTACCTGCTGACCGGCGAACTGCTCACCGCCAGCCTGATCGCCCTCATCGAGCCCGCCGTGAACACGGTCGCCTTCTATTTCCACGACCTTGGCTGGCACAAGCTCAAGCCCGACCACAGCCTGCAGGCCAAGACCAGCAGCTTCGCCCTGGTCCACTTCTCGGTGGCCTTCGGTGTCGCCTACCTGCTGAGTGGCGAGCTGCTCACCGGCGGCGTGATGGCACTGATCGAACCTGCCATCAACACCGTCGTCTTCTTCTTCCACGAGCGGCTGTGGCGCAGCCGCCAGACCTTGGCGCTGGCCGGCGTCTGATTGCCATGCAGGGCCGCCCGGCACCCAAAAACACGGGGTGCTCCTGCCTACTTCGGGTGTAAAGTGTGCTCTGGTCACGGGGCATCATGCCCCCTGTTGGAGCCCTGTCGATGAACAAGATCTTGCTTGGAACCCTGCTGTTTTCCCCTCTGCTGGCCACGGCGGCCACCCCGTCCTTCGAGTGCGCCAAGGCGAAAGGCGCCGCCGAAACCCTCATCTGCAAGGATGCCGGACTGGCTGCGCTGGATAACGAGCTGTCAGCCCTCTATCCCAAGGCGATTGCCGGGTTCTCCCCCGAGCAGCAGAAGAGCGAGCGCGCCATCCAGCGCGGCTGGATCAAGGGGCGCAACGACTGCTGGAAGGCGGGCGACCTGCGCCAGTGCGTGGAAGAGAGCTACCAGTTGCGGATCACCGAGTTGCAGATAAAAGGCGGCCAACTGAGGGTGCCGACGCCGATTGATTACCAGTGCGGCAAGAGCCTCACCCTCTCCACCTACTTCTACAACGAGGCCAAGCGGCCCGCCGCCATGATCAATTTGAGCGAGGGGAACGACCAGCAGCAGGTGCTCGCCTATGAGACCCCCAGCGCCAGCGGCGCCCGGTACGAGGGACAAAACCTCACCTTCTGGACCAAGGGGAGCGACGCCATGCTGGAGCGCTACGGTCAGCCCACCCTCAACTGCAGCGAGATCCCGGGCAACTGATCCTCCGCCCGGCCAGAGGCCGGGCAACCACTCCCGTACAGGCAGCAAGTGGGTCACCAGTTGGTGGCCGCTCGCCCCCTTTTACCTATCCCCAACCCCCTCTCGCCAATCCAGCCCGGACGCCAGGCTTTCGGACTGGCCTCCATTTGTTGATCTTGCCCGGCAATTCGCCATTTCCTCCTTTCCCTTCGCTCGCGGGCCGTTAATATAGCCAATTGGCAACACACGCCTCGTCGGAGTCTCCCATGAGCCATGCCAACCACGCCCCTTTGGTCAATCGCAGCAAGCTGGAGGCTGAAATCCAGTGCGGTAGCGTCGCCAAAGGGCACAACCGGTCAGAGGTAAATGACTGATTCAACCATGTCGAGTGGAGTGAATGTATGGAAACGCACACACTGCATCGGGGTCGGCTGATCGACCATCTCCAGCTGGTGGTGAAAGACCTGACCGCTAGCGAGCGCTTTTACAGGGCCATACTGGCCACCCTCGATGTGCCAATCGGCGGCGCGGGTGAGGGTTACTTCTGGGCTGACGAGCTGTTTGTCACATCCATCGACAGCACGGCAGCGCTCGGCGCACTGACCGGTCGCCATCACCTCGCCTTCCAGGCGCAGGACCGCGCCACAGTCGATCGCTTCTATCAGGCAGCGCTGGCCCACGGCGGCCAGGATAACGGCGCCCCCGGCGAGCGGGTCTATCACCCCGGCTATTACGCCGCCTTTGTCCTCGATCCGGACGGCAATAATATCGAAGCAGTTTATCACGGCGAGGCAAAGCGCAGTGCTGAGTCGGTAGAAATTCAGTTTTAAAAAAGGTTGGAAAATCCATGATTGGGATCTCGTCGTAGGACGATAAGTAAATATACCTTACTAGAAAAGATGTACCCATAATTTATTAAACCATATTAACTTTGATAGAGATTATTTATGCCTATTGTATTTGCCATAGTTGCAATAATTATCATGATTTTTATTTTCGGTAACTCCGGGAAAAATTTAATTACAGGATTGATTGCTATAATTGGAGCTTTTCTTATTGGTGCTGTTGGTTTGGCGTTATTGGGCACGGGTATTGGGATCCCAGTCTTCGGTGTTGCAATAATTATATTTCTAATACTAAAAGGAGTATCATCAAAATAAGAGAACCTCGACACCATTTAGAAAGTAAAAAAACAAAAACCTCAGCAAATATCTATAGTGATGCACGGTCATATCCGAGTGTTTCCAAGACAGGCTTGGATTAATATTTATAATTTACATTGATTATTTGAAAATAAAAATGACATTGTAAAGAATGCCTATTGATGCCCATAGGTTAAATTATTAAAGCATGCTCGAACGGGCGACATTTGGGCAGAGCACATGTTTTCTGATAATTATCAGTCGCCCTTTCAACGGTTATTCTTTCGCTGATGGGCTGCCACCCATTTTTATCTTGCCCGGCAATTCGCTACCCCCCCCTTTTCTTTACTCGCGGGCCATTAATATATCCTATTGACAATCCCCCCTCGTCGGAGTATTCCATGAGTCATGCCAACCCACCAGTAGGTTACGCGTAGCAGACTGGAGGCTGAGATCCAGGGTGGTAGCGTCGCCTTTAAGACACACTCTACCATCCTGAAATGATAAAGAAGTCAGGGTGAAGCTTTTTATTGTACAACTCTGGCAATTCATTAAATATCTGCCACTGCTTTCATGTAAATATAAGCAATATGGATATTCAATGAAAAATAATGGGTTACCATAAAGCACAAATACAAAAATACACTCATATCGCCTACCTTTTGGCTTGGCTTATTCTGATGTTAAATAACTAGAGAATATTTTATGTTAGTTATAAAAGAACAAATCCTTGGGGGAACGCTCCAAGACAGACAAGGTGAGAAATTAAGTTATAAATTTCTAAATGATTTTTGTGATAAATATAAAGGCTGCCGCATACCAATGAACCAGCATCATGACATTTTAAAAAAAACAGTCGGCCATATCGAGAACTTAAAATTAATACAGCATCCAAGTATATCAGATGAATGGCAATTAATTGGTGACATATATTTGAACGAGGGTGATGTTGAGGATGCTATTGGTGGATTTAGTATTTCAGGCATAGAACCTCTCATTGAAATTGAAAACCCTAATACATTGTTGTATTTACCATATCCACTATACAATGACAAAATATTAATAGAGGAACTTTCATTATCCAATACACTCAATATTGGCAAGTGGATAAAAAAGAACAACACCCCTGAGCTAATAGCCATATTTGCCCCTGCAATATTATTCATTCTATCTCCAGCTTGGGAGCATACATACAACAAGATAATTGCACCAAAAATAGATGACTTCATTGAGAAGCAATGGCCAAAACTAAAGAAAGAAAATCTAGGTTTACAGCATGCTCAGTTAATTGACTACCAAAATAGTGAAATTGAAATTAGATTTATTGGTGAAAAAGGAAAGGAAGAAATTTGTTATTCACCAAAAGCAATAAAAATAGCGATAAAAAAGGTTCAAGCTGAATTGCCAAATTTAACCGCTCAGCGTGAAAATGTAATAAGAGTTGTAATGTATTTCGACTCTAAAATACAAGAATACTCTATTCATAGAGTTGAGTACATTGATGGTTCTGTTGAACATATGGTCTAACAAAGAATTCTCTAAAATACGCGAATCAAGCAGCACATAGGTGCCGGATAATTATCAGGCGTCCTTCCAACGATCATTCTACCGCGATCGTCTGATTACGCTTCACTAATCAGACCTACAAATAGAGATATTCCCCCCTCCTTCAGGATCGGAAAATCCCCTGAGGGAACCCCTTTCGGCCACCTAGGGCCCTGTCTGGTTAGACAGAATCACTATAAATGGAACTTATGGGTTTTCCGATGATGACCACATTTTCTCTTATAGTGGCGATCACCAGTCCATTCACGCCCGTTCTGACCCCATCAGGGGTCAGCGCGGCCATTTCCCGCCCCGGCCCGAAGGGCGGGCGAAACCCCGTCGAGGGCAAGGCCCTCGCATTCTATGGGGCAAAGTCACATCCAGAGCGCGGTTGCGCAATTAACTGCCCCTGCGCCGCGCCAAGGGCCCCCCCTCCCCCCTGGGGATGTAATCCCCCCTGCCACTGGCCTATAGTGAGCCCCTACTCGAACAACCTTTGCGAGCAGCACCATGTATATCGGCGAATTTGCCCGGCTGGCGGGCACCACCCCAAAGGCAGTCCGCCTCTACGAGCAGCTCGGGCTGCTGCCCGAGCCCAGGCGGCGCGGCAAGTATCGCGTCTACCGGGCCGAGGATCTGGAGTGGGTCGGCTTTATCCGCGAGGCCCAGCGGCTTGGCTGCAAGCTCGGGGAGCTGGTTCCCCTGCTCGCGGGCGTCACCAGCCTCGATCACTTCCCCTGGCAGAAGGTGGAGCAGCTTATCGCGGACAAGCTGGCGCAGATCGAGGCGGAGGTCGCCCGGCTGCAACGCCAGCATCAGGGCTTGAGCCAGTGCGCCACGCTGCTGGCGCAGCACCCCTGCCGCTATGGCGCCCCGGCGCGGCAATCCCCCGACGGGCGGGATCATCCCGCCGCCGCGGATCGGAGGCAAAAGGTGGCTTGACTCTGTCCCATGGGACAAGGGGTGTAATGGGGGCTCACTTCAAGGAGCCATACCATGACCCCCAACCTGCTTGTTCTCAACGGCAACCCCAAACCCGACAGCCTCTGCCACGCCCTCGCCCGGGAGTATGCCCGCAGTGCCGAGCAAGGGGGCGCGCGCGTCACCCTGCATCACGTGGGGGAGCTCGCCTTCGCGCCGGATCTTCACCATGGCTATGACGAGGTGCAGCCCCTCGAGCCCGATCTGCAGGCGGTGCAGCAGAGCCTGACGCAAGCCCACCATCTGGTGATCGTCGCCCCCGTCTGGTGGGGCCACCTGCCAGCCCGGCTCAAGGGGCTGCTGGATCGCACCCTGCTGCCGGGTTTCGCCTTTCGCTACCAGCCGGGGAAGGCGCACCCGGAGCAGTTGCTCGCCGGCAAGACGGCGCGCCTGCTGCTCACCATGGACAGCCCCCCCTGGTATTATCGCTGGTGGCAGGGAGCCCCCCTGGAGCGCACCCTGGACAAGCCGGTGCTGGGGCTGTGCGGTATCCGACTGACCCACCGCCAGCATCTGGGGCCCGTCCACACCTCGGATGAGGGGGCCCGCCAGCGCTGGCTCAGCCAGGCCGGGGCCGCCGCCCGCCAGGATGTGCAGCGGCTGGGCAGGCGCCCCGCCTAATCCCTGCCATGGGCATGTTTTGCCCATTAAAAAGCCCCGCAGTTGCGGGGCTTTTGTCGTCGAGGCGGGGGTTATTTTGCCGCGATGGCGTCTGCCATGGGGCTCTGGAACTCCTGCTCGGCTTCTGCGAAGCGATCCTGCATGGCCTTGGAGGGGGCCTTGTCCAGCAGGCTGAACAGCACGATGGCCAGGGTGGCAAACAGGAAGCCCGGGATGATTTCGTACAGACCCAGCCAGCCGAACTGCTTCCAGATGATGACGGTCAGGGCACCGACCAGCATGCCCGCCAGGGCGCCGTTGCGGGTCATGCGGGACCAGAGCACGGAGAGCAGCACCACGGGGCCGAAGGCGGCACCGAAACCGGCCCAGGCGTAGCTCACCAGCCCCAGCACCCGGTTTTCCGGGTTGGTGGCGACGGCGATGGCCACCAGGGCGATCAGCAGCACCATGGCGCGGCCGACCCACACCAGCTCTTTCTGGGAGGCGTTCTTGCGCAGGAAGGGCTTGTAGAGATCCTCGGTGATGGCGCTGGAGCAGACCAGCAGCTGGCAACTGAGGGTACTCATGACCGCCGCCAGGATGGCGGAGAGCAGCACGCCGGCAATCCAGGGGTTGAACAGGATCTTGGAGAGCTCGATGAAGACGCGCTCCGGGTTGGCGGTCACGCCACCCGCCTGCCCGGTGAAGGTGGAGAAGTAGGCCAGGCCGAAGAAACCGATGGCCACGGCGCCACCCAGGCACAGCACCATCCAGGTCATGCTGATGCGACGGGCGCTGGCCATGGAGTGGTGGGAGTCCGCCGCCATGAAGCGCGCCAGGATGTGGGGCTGGCCGAAGTAGCCCAGGCCCCAGGCCATCAGAGAGATGATGGCGATGAAGTCCAGGTTCTTGAACATGTCGAGGTTGCTGGCGTTCTGCGCCGCCACCTGCACCATGGCGGTGTCGATGCCGCCCACGGCGATGATGACGAACACAGGAGTCAGGATGAGGGCGAAGATCATCAGGGTCGCCTGCACGGTGTCGGTCCAGCTCACCGCGAGGAAGCCGCCGAAGAAGGTGTAGGTGATGGTGGCCGCGGCACCGATCCAGAGGGCGGTGTCATAGCTCATGCCGAAGGTGCTCTCGAACAGGCGGGCACCGGCCACCACGCCGGAGGCGCAGTAGATGGTGAAGAACAGCAGGATCACCAGGGCGGAGAGGATGCGCAGCACCCGGCTCTTGTCTTCGAAGCGGTAGGTGAAGTAGTCCGGCAGGGTCAGGGCATTGCGGTTCTTCTCGGTGTGAACCCGCAGCCGACCGGCCACCCAGCGCCAGTTGAAGTAGGCGCCGATGATGAGGCCGATGGCGATCCAGCTCTCGGAGATGCCGCCGATGAAGACGGCGCCAGGCAGGCCCATCAGGAGCCAGCCACTCATGTCGGAGGCACCGGCGGAGAGGGCGGTCACCCAGCTCCCCATCCGGCGGCCGCCGAGAATGTAGTCGTCAAAGTTACGGGTGGCGCGATAGGCGATGAAGCCGATCAACACCATCCCGAGGATGTACACCAGAAAGGTGATGAGCATGGGGGTGCTAGCTGTCATTCAAAACTCCGTTATGTGACGTCTGTGCCCGTTCTTGCGACGGACTCTTCCTTAAAAAAACCGGCCTAGAGTAATCAGCAGATCGCCGGACCACAACCACTTTTAACAAATAAAAAACACATGAAAAACGTTTAACACCTAACCAAGCAACCACTCAATTGCAATAAGGCCGGATTTTATCCCGACCTGCCAAGGGTTTACCCTGATGATCCCCTCCCCCGCGCCATAAAAAAGCCCCGACAGTGGCCGGGGCTCGGAATACCGACGGGCGGGATCAGCGGTTGATGGCGATGGGCATGCCGCTGCGCTGCTCCAGGGCCTGCTTGACCAGCTGGGAGTCGCTGTCCGCGTGGGCGATGAAGCGGGTCACGGCGGTGGACATGGGCAGCGGGGCCGGCAGGCTGGAGTTGAACTCCTCCTGGTTGCGGGAGAGAGGCTGGTGCACTTCCAGGTAGCGGCGGCCATCCGGCTCGACAGAGGCCTTGATGGGCTGGTTCACGAACTGGACGCGGGTACCGACCGGGACCTGCTTGAACAGGTACTCGATGTCGTCGTTGCGCAGACGCACGCAGCCGTGGCTCACCCGCAGGCCGATGCCGAACTGGGCGTTGGTGCCGTGGATGGCATACATCTTGCCGATGTAGAGCGCGAACAGCCCCATGGGGTTGTCCGGACCGGCCGGCCAGACCGCAGGCAGGGTCTCGCCACGGGCGGCGTACTCGGCGTGCATCTTCGCGGTCGGGGTCCAGGTCGGGCCCGCCTTCTTGCGCTGCACGCTGGTCACCCAGTCTTCCGGGGTGTCGGTGCCGAGCTGGCCGATGCCAATCGGCAGCACTTCCACCACCTTCTTGCCTTTGGGGTAGTAGTAGAGGCGCATCTCGGCGACGTTCAGCACGATGCCTTCACGGGGGGCATCCGGCAGGATCAGCTGATGGGGCACGACCAGCTTCTCGCCCGCCTGCAGCAGCAGGGGGTCCGCCTTGGGGTTGGCTTCCAGCATGTTGGTCAAGCCGAGCTGGAATCTGGCCGCTGCCGCTTCCAGGGGTTGGCCCGCCTCTTCCGGGGACACCACGTAGTCCAGGTTCTCCCCCACCAGGCGGCTGTTGGCTGCGGGCAGGGCATATTCGATGGCGAGGGCGGGCATGGCGGCCAGGATCAGGGAGCAGCACAGTGCGGCCGCCGTGTTGTGGAGGAGCTTCATAACTTTCCTGTGATAAAGGGGGTGGTTCAGCACTCTGGCCAGCGCGGAGGCGACGGGCGCGCCCGGGGCGAAGAGAAGGCCGCCATTTTTCTCCTCTGCCATGCAAATTTCAACCGCCACGTGCTGACGGGTCGGTGATTAAATACGGTGCCGCGCTGCGCCACGGCACCTTGTCATAAGCGGGATCAGCCGTTTTTCCAACTGTGCATGTCATAACCGGTTGGCGACTGATGCAAACGCAGATGGAATTGCTCAATTATCGCAAATATGTGGTCGAAAATATCAGCCTGTATCCCTTCATACTCGGCCCAGGCGGTGGTCGCCGTGAAGCAGTAGATCTCCAGCGGCAGGCCGTCCGTGGTCGGTGCCAACTGGCGCACCATCAGGGTCATGTCCTTGCGAATGCCCGCATGGGCCCGCAGGTAGGCGTCCAGATAGGCGCGCAGGGTGCCGAGGTTGGTGAGGTGGCGACCGTTGATGGGGCAGCTGATGGCATCGCTGAGCTGCTGGTTGTAGCTGCTGAGCTCCTGCTCCTTGCGGCTGAGGTAGGGCGCCAGCAACCTGGCCTGCTTGAGCTGCAACTGCTCCTGCGAGGTGAGGAAGCGCACGCTGGTCATGTCGATGTTGACGCTGCGCTTGATGCGGCGCCCGCCGGATTCGGTCATCCCCTGCCAGTTCTTGAAGGAGTCGGAGATGAGGGCATAGGTAGGGATGGTAGTGATGGTCTTGTCCCAGTTCGACACCTTGACCGTGGTGAGGCCGATGTCGGTCACCTCGCCGTCCGCCCCGTACTTGTCCATCTGCAGCCAGTCACCGACGCTCAGCATGCGGTTGGCGGAGAGCTGGATACCCGCCACCAGGCCGAGGATGGGGTCCTTGAACACCAGCATCAGGACCGCGGTCATGGCCCCCAGGCCGCTGAACAGGAAGAGGGGCGACTTGCCAAGCAGCAGGGCGATCATCAGGATGCCCACCAGGATGCTGGCCACCAGTTTCACCCCCTGGAAGATGCCGCGCAGGGGCAGATCCCGCCCAAGCCGGGTATGGCGGCTCAGGGAGAGCAGGCAGTCGAGCAGGGCGAACAGGGCCAGCAGCAGGAACAGCAGGATCCAGAGCTGGGCCAGCAACTCGATTAGCGCCAGGCTCTCGGACGCTTTGGGCAGCCAGATCTCCGCCTGACCGAGCAGCACGGCGCCCTGGAACACGAAGGCGAGCCGGTAGAAGAGGCGTTGCTGCAACTGGGGCGGCAGCCACATCTGCTTGGTCTTGCCAAGCAGCCCCACCAGGCGCACCAGCAGGATGCGGTGCAGCACCAGGTGCAGCACCATGGCGGTCAGCACGATGAACCCCAGGGCGATCACCAGGGCCATCATGGGGGTCACATCGACCCCCAGACCTGACAACCAGTTGAAAAACATCTCTTTCATCGTTACCTCCGCAATATCACACAGCGGTCAGGGTACGCATCTGGTCCCCCATGTCAAATGACAGGCCGATCACTATTGCCGAAACGACAACGCCCGGCAGGGGCCGGGCGTTGTCATCACCAGAGGGTGCCTTAGCCGACCAGGCTCAGGGCATCACGGGCGATCACCAGCTCTTCGTTGGTGGGCATCACCAGGGCCAGACGGCTGCCTTCGACGGTGATGGGGCCTTCACCGCCCAGCACGGCGGCGTTGTTCGCCTCCTTGTCGATCTTGAAGCCGAGCAGGGCCAGTCGGGCCAGCACCATCTCGCGCACCATGGCGGCGTTCTCGCCGATGCCGCCGGTGAACACCAGAGCGTCCAGGCGACCATCCATGGCGGCAGCATAGGCACCGACGTACTTGGCAACGCGATAGGTGAAGACATCCAGCGCGCGCTTGGCACCGGCGTCGGTGGCGTAGTTGCCGGTGACGTAGCGGCAGTCGCTGCTCTCCTCGGTCATGCCCAGCAGGCCGGATTCGCGGGTCAGCACCTGGTTGATCTTGTCCACGCTGTAACCCAGGTTGTCGTGCATGAAGAAGACGATGGCAGGGTCGATGTCACCGGAGCGGGTGCCCATCGCCAGCCCTTCCAGCGGGGTCAGCCCCATGGAGGTGTCGACGGACTCGCCGTTCTTGATGGCGCAGACGGAGGCACCGTTGCCCAGGTGGCAGTTGATGATGTTGAGCTCATGGAGCGGTTTGCCCAGCGCCTTGGCGGTCTCTTCGGCGATGAAGCGGTGGGAGGTGCCGTGGGCGCCGTAACGACGGATGCCGTTCTCGCGATAGAGCTTGTAGGGCAGCGCGTAGAGGTAGGCTTCCTCTGGCAGGGTCTGGTGGAAGGCGGTGTCGAACACGGCCACGTTCTTGTCGGCCAGGGCCGGGAACACCTTGAGGGCGGCACGGATGCCGATGAGGTGCGCCGGGTTGTGCAGGGGGGCAAACGGAATGGCGGCTTCGATGCCGGCGATCACGCCCTCATCGATGCGCACGGAGCGGGAGAACTGCTCGCCGCCGTGCACGATGCGATGGCCGATGGCGACCAACTGATCGGCCAGGGCGGGATCCTGGGGCAGGATGTGGCCCACGATGTGGTCGAGGGCTTCCTGGTGCGCGGCACCGGCGCCCAGCATGGCGTCGCCCTTGACCCCGTGGAGTTTCCATTTGATACGTGCGTCATCCAGATTGAAGCATTCGGCCAGGCCGGACAGCATGTCCTCGCCCGTTTCAGCGTCCATTACGGCAAATTTCAGGGAAGAGCTACCGCAGTTAAGGATCAATACCAACTTGCTCATGTTCTACATCTTCCTGTGCTTCGGCTTTACGCCGACAGTGTCGTGTCATCCAGCGATGGATGGGATTCCCCTGCCGGGGGCTTATGGTCGCAGGAGGGTGCGTCCAATTTTTCAAATCGTTGGGCGCAGACCGTTCGTCTGGCTCGCGCGTCGAATCAGCGATTCGCAACGGGCCTCTGTTGGCCCAATCACTCGGGACTCCAGGCCCCGGTTGCCACTCAGGCGCCGGTCAGCAGCGACTGGTGAACCTTGACGACCAGCTTCTTGACCGGACCTGGGGTCGTCAGGGTACAGAGGGGGCGATGCAGTTCTCCCGGCCAGAAGATGGCGAAGTCGCCGGGCTGCAACGCCAGATAACTGGTCTGCTCGTCATCGACGAACCAGAGATCGGGGTGAGGATGATCGGCACCGTCCCGGCTGTAGGCGTGAGGGCCCACGCCGATCCACTCCTCGCCGCGCAGCAGCAGCTGGATGTCCAGATACTGCTCATGAAACTCGCCCCGGCGATCCGCCACCGGCTCTGTCAGATCCTCGCTCACCAGGCAGAACAGCATGAGGCCGTCGACCTCCTGCTTGCCGAGGGGGGCGTGCAGCCAGCGTTCAACGCTTTGCACCACCTCGGCCACGATACGGTTCAGGGGGGCGGGCAAGGGGGTGCGTTGCAAGGTATCCAGACTGCCGGTGATCATGAGGTTCGCATCCTTAGATATATCTGTGGTCTATCTTTGTGCACCAATGAAAAAGGACCATTGAAGGTCCTTTTATCGTCTCGTCTGCCATCCGTGCAGACGGGGGCGCTGTCGCTTCCTAGCCGATGGCGCCGAGTCACTGTTGCATACTCGTCCGCCCCTGCCAAGAGATACTCGCCCATTCACCCGATGATCGTACCAGTTGAAACAATATTATTCACTACCCAATCTCCCCCGACTTTGACCAGACGCAAAAACGGGAGCATCTGCTCCCGTTTTTTTCGCATCACCCGGTGATAACCGGTGCCATTCAAGCCTTGCCGGCGTTCTCCACCGGCTTGGCGTACATGGCGCGCCAGATGGCCTTGTGCTCTTGTGGCACCTCGGACTGGCGAGTCAGGAAGGCACTCTGCTCTATGGTGCTGGCCTTGCCGGGCACATCCGCCGCGAGGTAGTTGCCCGGGAAGAGGCGATAGCTGCTCCAGATCGCCTTGTCGATGAGCGCCGCCAACTCGTCCGGATCGCTGAAGCCCTCGGTGATGGGGGCGCCGAAGGAGACATGTACCCGCCCCTTCTGGCCGACGATGCCCGCGACGATACTCTCGATGTCCTCGAACTCGCCCTTCTCGTAGCTGCCGTTGACCGACTTCTCGTAGAGCTCGCGCGCCTTGGCCTTGTCGGTAGGATCCAGCTCGTAGCTGATGCTCACCGGCACGATGTTGAGGCTGCGCATGTAGTCGACGAAGTCGATCTTCTGCTTCTTGCCGTCCACGTAGAACATCTTGAGGATGGCCGGATCCGTCTTGTCATCCCCGTCCTTGGCGCGCCCCTCCTTCTGGGCGATCCAGATGGAGTGCCCCTCGTGCACCGACTGGCCGATGTAGGCCGACAGCTCGCCGAGGGCCTTCATCATCTCCCGCGGTCCCTTGGCAGAGCGCTTGACGATGAAGCTCTTGTTGAGCTTCATCAGCTCGGTGGCGCAGGGCTTGCGCAGCAGGTTGTCGCCGATGGCGATGCGCACGGTATCGAACCCGTGGGTGTGCAGCCCCCAGTTGACGAACGCCGGATCCATGGCGATGTCCCTGTGGTTGGAGACGAACAGGTAGCCCTGCTCCTTCTTGAGGTGTTCGAGTCCGGAGAAGCTCACTCCCTGGGTGGAGGTGGCGATCATCCGGGTCATGTAGCGGGTCACCCCCATCTGTACCTGATGGATGGTGCTCACCTTGGCCCACTTGTGGCGCAGGAACTGGCGGATCAGCGGGCGAATGGCCCAACCCAGCCAGCTCATCAGGGAACCGAAGCGGTATTTGGCGATGGCGCCGATAAACTCGTCATCCTGGATCAGCCGCTCGATGGCAGCCGGTACTTCTTCATCGCGATAGGGGCGAATGTCCGCGAATCTATCTACTTCTGTCACAATGTCTGCCTTGCATGTATGGAGTCGCGGCCTGCGTCTGCTGGCCGGGAAAATTCAGGGCGCAATTTTACACGCTTTTATCCCCAGGGGTATGAGAGGCGTACAGATAGTGCGATCTTGCAGTGAAAAAGCGATGGCGGTCACCCGCCAGCCCCCCCTTTCGACAACGGCTGCGCTAGCCAGCGGGGTTGATGAGCGCGGTGAGGACGTGGTCCTCCCAGCGGCCGTTGATCATCAGATAGTCCCGAGCGTACCCCTCCTGCTCGAACCCCAGCCGTTCGAGGAGCGCGCCGCTTCGCAGGTTCGCGGGCATGTAGCTGGCCATGATGCGATGCAGGCGCCGCTCCCGGAACAGGTGATCGATGCCGGCGGCCACCACCTCCTGCATCAGGCCCTGCCCCTCATGCTCCTTGTCGATGGCATAGCCCAGGTGGCACGCCTTGAACATGCCCATCACAATGTTCGTGAAATTGCAGGTGGCGAGCACCCGCTCCCCCCTGGGATCGAGCGCCACCAGTTGCACGGCACTGCCCTCGAAATAGTGGCCGTAACCGTCGCGCAAGCGGGTCTGCCAGTGGGCGAGGGTGTAGAAGCTCTCCTCCCGCCTGGGCTCCCAGGGGGCCAAGTGGGCGCGATTGCGCAGATAGAAATCCACCATCAGGCAGGCCCGCTCCGGGGTCAGCACGGTCAGCCGGGTGCGAGGGGTGGCAATGTGGGGCAACGTCGTCATCTCACACTCCGGAGGTTGGAAGCAGACAGGAAGGTCATCAGAGATCCCTCAGCCTCAGCCACTCGTCCCGCAGCAGGCCGTAGTGCACATGATCCACCACCCTGTCCGCCAGCCGCTCCGCCCGCCGGGTGATCCCCTCCTGGGTCATTCCCAGCCGCTCGCACACGGCCCGGCTCGCCTCGTTCTCGAGGGCGGCGCTGATCTCTACCTTCTCCATCCCCATCTCCTCGAAGGCGTGATGGATCAAGGCCTGGCAGGCCCGGGTGATAATGCCGTGCCCCTGCCAGCGCTCCGCCAGCCAGTAGCCGATGGTCACCTTGCCGAGATCCTGATCGATCTGGTTGTAACCGATGACGCCGACCACCTCCCCCTGATACTCGATGGCCGTGGTCAGCCCCTCCCCCCGGGCAAACTTCTCGATGGCGTGGCGAATGAAGGTGGCGCTGTCGGCGGGCTGCTGGATGTGGGGCACCCAGGGCAGCCACTGGGAGAGGTAATCGCGGTTGCGCTGGCAGAGGCGAAACAGCTCGCTGGCCATGTCGGGTTGCAGGAACAGGAGCGCCAGCTCGTCATCCAGTTGCCATGAAAACATCGCCACTCCTCCCCGGTTCCGCTCCGGCCATCTGCCGTCATGGGAGCCAATGTAGTCAATCAATCCCTTGTTTGCCAAGGACTTTTCAACCGGCTTCCCCGCTGGCAACCCCCATATGGCGATCCCCATGCGGGCACCTTGATCCCAAGGTCATCAATCACCCCTCACAGCGGTTCAACATGCTGCCATTACCAGTATTTGTGGATGATTGACGCTGTAAAAGTGAATCGTGCTACCTGTTTTCGCTGCCCTGTGACAAATGACAGGCCGTTATTTTCCCCCTTCCCACTAGTGTAAGAGCGCCGGGCAACGGACCCGGCGTGTAATCTTCATCGACTAAGGAAAGACGAGATGAACAAAGTCTATTTGGCCGTCATGCTGGCCTGCTGGGGAAGCGCCGCCATGGCGGCAGAACAGGTGGAAGTGAACCAGGTCTCCGACCTGACAGCTGCGGTGAGCGGCGCCGCCAAGATTGGCGCCCTTGGCGCCGGGGATGGCGAGTTTCGCAAGGTGCGGGCGGTGACGCTGCCCAATGGCCAGCAGCGGATACGCTATGAGCAGACCTGGCAGGGGATTCCGGTGTGGGGCCAGGTTCTGGTGGCCGATCAGGCGCTGGGGGGCCAGGTCAATCAGGTGTCCGGCACCATGCTGCGCAAGATCGATGCCGACCTGACGGGCCCGGCCGTAGCCCTCTCCGCCAGCGACGCCGCACGCCAGGCTCGCAGCGGTGCCAAGGGGAGCAACGAACAGGTCAAGCTGTTCGTGATGCAGGATGAGACCGGCCAGGCCAGACTGGTCTATCTGGTCTCCTGGCTCGCCGCCAGCAAGGAACCGAGCCGCCCCTTCGTGATGATCGACGCCCAGACCGGCAGCGAGCTCAAACGCTGGGAGGGGATCAACCACAAGGACGCCACCGGCCCGGGGGGCAACGTCAAGACCGGCAAGTATTTCTACGGCGCCGACTTTGGCCCCCTGCAGGTGGATGACAACTGCCGCATGACGGGGACCAACGTGGACACCCTCAACATGAATCACGGCACCACGGGGGGCACCATCCACCAGTTCACCTGCCCGGAGAACACGGTCAAGGAGATCAACGGTGCTTACTCTCCTCTCAACGATGCCCACTACTTCGGCAACGTGGTGTTCGACATGTACCGCAACTGGTACAACACGGCGCCGCTGAGCTTCAAGCTCAAGATGCGGGTGCACTACAGCCGCAACTACGAGAACGCCTTCTGGGACGGCAGCCAGATGACCTTCGGCGACGGGGCCACCACCTTCTATCCACTGGTAAGCCTGGATGTGGCAGCCCACGAGGTGAGCCATGGCTTCACCGAGCAGAACTCAGGGCTGGTCTACTCCGGTCAGTCTGGCGGCATCAACGAGGCCTTCTCCGACATGGCGGGGGAAGCGGCCGAATACTACATGAAGGGCAGCAACGACTGGCTGGTGGGGGCCCAGATCTTCAAGGGCAACGGCTCCTTGCGCTACTTCGAGGACCCGGCCCGGGACGGCAAGTCCATCGGCCACGCCAGCGATTACTATGACGGCATCGACGTGCACCACAGTTCCGGGGTCTACAACCGCGCCTTCTACCTGCTGGCCAACACCAGCGGCTGGCAAACCCGCAAGGCGTTCGAGGTGTTCGTGCTGGCCAACCGCCTCTACTGGGGCCCCAACACCACCTTCGATCAGGGGGCGTGCGGGGTGACCAGGGCCGCCACGGATCTCGGCTACAGCGTGAGCGACGTGGCAGCCGCCTTCACCGCCGTCGGGGTCAATGCCACCTGCGGCGGCACCACGCCCCAACCGGGCAGCGTGCTGCAAAACGGGGTACCGGTGAGCAATCTCACCGCCGCCAAGGGGGGCAAGCTGAACTTCACCGTCGAGGTGCCCGCCGGCAGAAGCCAGCTGGTGGTGACCAGCAGCGGCGGCAGCGGGGATGCGGATCTCTACGTGAAGTTCGGCAGCGCGCCGACCGCCAGCAGCTATGACTGCCGCCCCTACAAGAGCGGCAATGCCGAAACCTGTACCCTGAACGCCCCCAAGGCGGGGACCTGGCACGTGCAGCTGAGCGGGTTCAGCGCCTTCTCCGGCGTCACCCTCAAGGCCAGCTACTGAGTCTGAGCGGGCATCAAGGGGAATAAGCGAAGAGCGCCGGCCTGGTCCGGCGCTTTTTTATGTCCGCTTGCCCGACCAGCGCCGGGCAAGGGTACGGGCCGCCTCCAGCACCCGCTCCTTGGCGGGATTGGGGCGCTTGCCGCTGCGCCAGGCCATCATCACGTCCCAGTGATCCGGTGGCAGATCCACCACGTCCAGCTTCACCAGGCGACCGAACTCCAGATCCCGGGTGATGGCGAGCGCCGGCATCAGGGTGATGAAGCCGTGCTCCAGCGCCAGCTCCCGCGCCGCACTCGCTGGCTGGATGGCGTGCAGCGGGCTCGCCACCTGGCGCAGCAAACGCAACTGCAGGATCAGCTCGTCGCAGCCCGTCCCCCACTGCTGGGGCGCCAGCCGCTCGTTGGCAATGTCCTGCAGGGTCAGCCCTTGCCGCCCGGCCAGCGGGTGGGTGGCGCAGGCCACGGCGATGATCGGGGAACGGTAAAGCAGTTCGAGCTGGATGCCCGCGATGGCAGGGCACTTGAGAATGAAGCCCACGTCGGTCTCGCCGGTCAGCAACTCCTGCATGATGATGCCAGAGTGATCCGTGTTGCAGCGGATCTCGAAGGTCTCGTCCACCAGGGCCAGCAGCAGGGGGCCGAACACCGCCGTGGTCAGGGAGGGGAGGCAGGAGAGCCGGATCCGCGGCAATGCAGGCGCCCCCTGCATCGCCAGCCGCCCCCCTTCCAGTGCGCTCAGGGCCGCAGTCGCGGCAGGCAGAAACTGCTCGCAGGCCGGGGTCGGGGTGGCCCCCCGACGATGGCGACGGAACAGGGACTGGCCCAGCTCCTGCTCCAGCACGGCAATGCGCTGGCTCACCATGGGTTGTGACCAGCCGCGAATGGCGGCCACCTTGCTGAAGCTGCCACGGTTGGCCACATCCAGCAGCAGTTGCAAATCGTCGAGGGTCATAGCCATAACCAAATCCAATATGAAATATAGCCAGTTGTCGGCTACCACTATATCTGGAGCCCCACCAGAATAGCAGCATCAATCGTCATGAACCGGCTGAACGCCACCGAGCCAAGGAGTTGTCATCCCCCTTGGCTCTGTTTGGTGACGGCGCCGTTCGGGCAAGAAAGACAACAATATCAGCGAAGCAAACAGAGGTATCAGGGTCATGGTGGATCGGGCGAGGCGGTTGGGGCGGTGGTTCTTGGCATTGGATTCCCTGCTGGTGATCCTGGGCTTCTTCGTGGTGATGCCCATGATCAGCCTGCGCTTCGTCGACCAACTGGGCTGGGCCGCAGGTGTGGTCGGACTGGCACTGGGGCTGCGTCAGCTTACCCAGCAAGGGCTGGGGGTCTTTGGCGGCTCCCTCGCCGACAAGTTCGGGGCGCGCCCCCTCATCGTCTGCGGCATGCTGCTGCGGGCGCTGGGGTTTGCCAGCCTGGCCTATGCCCAGAGCGGATTGGAACTGATCCTCTCCTGCATCATCTCGGGGCTGGGTGGCTGCCTGTTCGATCCCCCCCGCGCCGCCCTGGTGATCAAGTTCACCCGGCCACGGGAGCGGGGTCGCTACATCTCCCTGCTGATGATGCTGGAGAGCGCCGGCGCCGTGGTGGGAGCCCTGCTCGGCAGCTGGCTGCTCAACTTCGATTTTGAATATGTCTGCCTGCTGGGTGCCGGCCTGTTCGTCTGCGCCGCCCTGTGCAACCTGCTGATCCTGCCCCCCTACAAGCTTTCGGTGCGTCCGACGCCGATCCGGGACGGCCTCGGCCAGGTGCTGGCGGACAAGGCCTTCTGCCGACTGGTGCTGATCTTAAGCGGCTACTACGCGCTCTGGGTGCAGGTCATGCTGATCTTCCCCATTCTCGTCAAACAGATGGCAGGCAGCACCACGGCGGTGGGCTGGATGTACACCCTGGAGACGGCCATCTCCCTGGCCCTGCTCTACCCCCTTGCCCGGTTCGGCGAGCGCCACTTCAAGCTGGAGAACCGCCTGATGGCGGGGGTGCTGCTGATGACCACGGGGATCGGGCTGGTGGCCTTTGCCACCACCTTGCCCGCCGTCTTCCTGCTGCTCGCCTGCTTCTATCTCGGCATCGTCATCGCCGAGCCGGCGCGGGAAACCCTGATGACCAAGCTGGCACAACCGGGGGCGCGGGGCAGCTACATGGGCTTCAGCCGACTGGGGCTGGCGCTGGGGGGCATGACGGGTTACGTGGGGGGCGGCGCCCTGCACGACTACGCCATGGCCCAGGGGCAACCCTGGTTGCCCTGGCTGGTGCTCGGCACCGTCGGTGTCACCACCTTGCTGCTGCTGGCCAACTGCTTCCAGCGCGGCTCCCGCCTGGCAGGGGTCAACGCCTGATCCTCTGGTAATCATCCCGTCTACCCCGGGCGCCCNGCCCTCCCCCCTCGTCTGCGCCCATCCACCCAAAAATCCCCCATAAAAAAAAGCGGCAGATTGCTCTGCCGCTTTTGCCCAGCCCGCTTGGCTGTTACTTGTTGATATCCAACATGTTGTTTTGCAACATGAAGTCGATCACCTGGTTGGCAGTCGTCCCTGAACCGCCCGTCAGAGTGTCGAAGGTGTGGTTCATCAGCACTATCTCCTGGGTCACCGGCGCGGCACTGCTCTCCTTGACTTGCAGATGCACCCCTTCGCTGTCCTGGAACACCGAGAGCAGGCTCTTCAAGGAGCTCTCGCTCTTGCTGCCATCGCTGTCGAGCAAATCGCTCAGATCCAGCTTGTCCCCTTCCGACTTGCTGAAATCGACGATGTAGTCCTTGGCCACCTTGCCAGCCTCGGTATCCCCCTTCAGCCAGGTGAAGGTATCGGCACCTGCATCCCCCATGAGGATGTCGTTGCCGGCCCCCCCGATCAGGATGTCGTTGCCCAGCCCGCCACTCAATATGTCGTTGCCGGTACCGCCATAGAGGGTGTCGTTGCCACTGCCACCATAGAGGCGATCGTTGCCACTCTCCCCATAGAGGGTGTCGTTGCCGCTACCACCGAACAGGGTGTCGTTGCCTGCACCGCCGTACAGGAAGTCATCACCCCCCTGACCGAACAGGATGTCATTGCCATCACCGCCGAGGAGGGTGTCACCCTTGTCATTGGTCGACGACTGATCGAACTCGCTGGCGTGATCCGTGATGTAGGCGTGCACCTGGGCATCGGTCACCGACCCGGCCCCCAGCTTGCCGCTCACATACTGCTTGATGGCCGCATACCCTTCCCCGCTGATGCCGGTGAAGCGTACCGCGTCGCCAAACAGGATGTCGTCGCCCGCACCGCCATCCAGCCTGTCAACGCCGGGCAGGTTGCTGACCGGCGTCCCCAGAATGGCATTGGCGAGATCGGAGGCAGACACATTGGACTGTACGACCTTGTCGCTATCAAACAGCTTGAGAATATCGCTCGATACCCCGCTGCCGATCCCGATGGCCGCCAGCACCACATTGTTTGCCTCCAGCAGCGGCAGCACATTCAATGCGTTGTCCCGTGCCGTGCTGTTGGTCGACCCCGAGGTGTAACTGGTTGAGATCTCGAAGGTCCCATCCCCTTGCGCCTTGATCTTGCCGATGTTCTGGGAGCCCCAGTTACCATTTACGTTCTGTGACCACTGCTTGACGTTGCCGCTGGCATCCACAATCACCCGCTGGGTGCCCCCGATATTGGCGTAGAAAGCCGTACCCGGTACGTAGTTGTTGACGTTGACAAAGGTATCCAGACCTTCCTGGGTCTTGGTGTTCACCACCGGATTGATCTCTTCGTTGTAGAAGTAGGAGTTCGGAGCCCCATCGGTGATGAAATAGGCCTGATTCTTCGCATTGGTGTTGTTCTTGGCCAGGTCGCTGTTGAACCAGTTGGAGGTGACCTTGAGCGGATCCTCGTAGTTGGTCAGCCCCGAGGTACCATCCATGCTGGTCAGTACATCACCCAGCAGCTTCAACGCATTGGGATCTTTGAGATCCACGCTGACGGAACGATTGACCTGAGTATCAAAATCGATCAGGAAGACGTTGACCTTGCCCGCCGCCTCCTTGCCCGCACTCGCCTGGAGCTCTTTGAATACCTGGGTCAGTTGATCCCGGATGGTCTTCATCGCCGACGAACCGATACTGCTCGAGGTGTCGATCATGAAGGCGAGGTTGTAGTTCTGGCCCGGCAGCATCACGCTGCCATCCAGATCCCCCACCACGATATTGTGCTCGCTGCCATAGGTCCGGTTCTGGTCCCCCGGCTCCCCTTCGGTGGCGTTGAAGTAGCTCAGGCGGATGCTGTCGTCATCGGTCGCGGTACTGGTCAGATCGGTCCCGACCTCCTTGGCGATGACATCGACCTTGAGATTGACCAGGCCCGCCTTGTCACCCGGTACCCGCAGAGTCAGGCCGCTCAGGTTCAGATCCAGTGCATTGCTGCTCCACAGCTTGTCCGACGCGGTGAAGGTCAGCTTGCCATCGTCCCCGACGGTACCCAGCAACTGGCTGCCCTTGTAGAGCTCGGAGCCTTTGGGCATGCCGCTCAGCACCAGGCTGTCAAACACCTCGCTGCCATCCCTGTCGGTGAGGGAGGCCGTCAGCTCGACCGGGTAATCCACCTTGGTCGGCGGAACCAGGGTCAGCTCACCCGTGGTCTGGTTGATCTGGTAAATGCCGTCTGCGAACTGGACATATTCCATGTCGTGCAGGGCCTTGGTCACCCCGACGCCTCGCTCGGACACGACGAAGTCGAACCACTTGTCGTTGTTCGAATAACCCTCGCCCTTCTTGATGGAGTAGTCGGCACGATTGCCGGGCAGCACGGCGATATCCGTGCCAGTCCCGCCATAGAGGCCGTCATTGCCAAGACCGGAGACCAGGATGTCGTTGCCTTCACCGCCATAGAGGGAATCGCCCTGGATGGCATCGCTGCCCACCAGAATGTCATTCCCCTGGTTGCCGACCAGGCTGTCGCCACCACCCTTCTGGCTCACGATGTAGTCGTTGCCGCTGGTGCCATTGACCTGATCCTGCCCAGAAGAGCTATCGGTCAGGGTCTTGGTGATCCCGAGGGCCCCCTTGTCGAAGTTGCCGGACTGGAACTGGCCCGTGGTGATCCCCGCGCTCGGGAAGCTCAGGTTGTAAAGGGGAATACCGTTGCCCACCAGACTCAGGTTGACGGTCGGCTTGTCGGCCACCGCCGCCACGTCGATCACCAGCTTGCTGCCGTTGCTGAGGTTGGCACCGTCGCTTATCTGATAGCCGATGCTGGCATAGTCGCCCTTCATGTTGCCGACCACGGCGCCGTTGCCGTTGGCGGCATGGGTGCTCGATTCGTTCAGACCGGGCACGAAGCGCAGATGGCCTGCGTTCACCTCTGCATAGGAGATGAGGGATCCGGTTTGCACCGCAACCCACTGCCCAGCCGCATTGAGGTATTCGAGGGTACCGTTCAGCGGCAGGGTGTTGATCTGCACCCCGAGATCGGTCGCGTCCTGATCGTCGCTGGCACCGAACTGGGCCCAGGTCAGGACCTGGGGCTGATCTTCGGCACCGGCGCTGTGGCCGCCAGCCGCCGTCGGCGCCCGATCATTGTCCACTATGGTACCGGTCCCGCTCTGACCACCGATGGTCACTGAGAGGGTCTCGTTCGTCTCGACCAGACGATCGTTCACCGTCGGGATGGTCACCGTGAAGTCTGTCACGCCCGCCGGTACCGTGATCTTGCCGGTGGTGCTGTTGTAGGTCACGCCGTTGCTGAACTGGGCATTGCCCCAGTCCTGGTTGGAGGCGGGGTTGTTGCCCGATCCGCGAATGGCGAAATCGTATTCGGTCGCTTCCTGGGTCGCATCGGACAAGGTGACCTTGTGCAACAGGTTGCCCCCTTCAGTCACGCTCTCGCTGGAGACACCCTGAACCAGCGGCGTGAAGAGAGGCTTGGTGGCGAAGGAGCCAATGCTGGCGTCACCGTCACCATCCACCACCCGGATCTGGAAGTCGATGTCACCATCACCCAGGGGTTTGGACATGCGCTGGTACTGGAAGAACTCCCACTTGCCGGTGGCTGGCGTGAACTCCAGCTTGAAGACGAGGTTGCCGCCCGCATCCTTCCCGAGCAGGGTATTGGCCCCGCTGGCGGTGATGGCGATGGCTGAGCCGGAAGCCGTCCGCAGACCATTCTCGAAGGTCGCCGGGTCCAGCACCAGCCCGATGGAGCCCTTGCCGTCCGCCCCCCACTGCGGGGTCACGGTGCCGGAACCATAGGCGATGGCCTGCGCCGTGTTGGCACCGAGGAACTCGATGCTCTGTACGGTGAAGTCGCTGTTGTCGGAGGTATTGGTGTTGCCGTTGTTGGTCGCCTTGATCACCATGGTATCGAAGCCACCCTGCTGCACCTGGAAGTTCTGGTTGAACTCCCCACCCGATGCGTTGGAGTTGAATACCAGGGTGCTGATCAGCACACCACCGCGATAGAACTCCACGACCCCGCTCTCCAGCTCGCCGCCAAACATCTTGCTGAACTTGATGTTGGCGCCGTAGGCAACCTTGCCCGCATCCAGCCTGACGATCAGCTGCTCGGAGGCGGACGATCCGTCGGCAAAGTGACGGAAGTCAATCTCGTTGGCAAGGTTGTGGTAAGGCGCAGCACCGCTGGCCACCCCCAGCCCCGAGCTGGAGCCGTTGACATCCGCCGTTACCAGTGAGGAATCGGTTGCCGACTTGAAGCCCAGGGCGCTGATGGTAAAGCCCGCCATGTTCAGGGTGCTCTGGTTGCCACTGTACTTGGTCAGGTCGAAGAGCCCGGTCAGCACATTCGGAATATCGGTCTTCACCACGGAAACGGCATCGCTGTTGCCAGCAATGGGGGAGTCGTCCTCGACGCTGACATCCAGCTTGCCCTTGGTGACGCCACTGCCATCGGAGACTTCCACATCCAGCTGGAACGACAGCTTGTCTTCCGAGGTCGTATCCCCGTGGTCGAGGGGGCCCTTGAGGGTCACGTCATAGGTCCACTCTCCCTTGCCGCTGGCATTGGGTGCCGTCAGCTTGACCTCGACCACCGCCTTGTAATCGGCGCCGCCAATCGCCCCCGTGTAGCCGACCAGCGTCTTGCTGCCCGCATCCCAGCTCCACTGGACCTTGGCCCCACCGGACGTCAGCCCGGCCGGTCCGTTCAGGGAGATGCTGAGCGTGCTGCTGTCGATGTCGCCCACCGAGAGGGTACCGGACGCCTTGATGGCATTGGTGGTATCCGGGTTGCCGACCGTGTCGGCAATACCGTTTGCCAGCCCCTCTTCGGAGACGACAGCCCCATTGGAGATGGTCAGCGTCGGCAGATCATTGACCGCATCCACCTTGATGGTCACGGTTGCGGGACTCGCATCCACGGCGCCGTCGTTGTCTACCGCCGCATAGTTGAAGGTGGTGTTGCCGTTCCAGTTCGCATTCGGAGTGAAGGTGAGCTTGCCGGCGTCCGCCACCGCAATGCTCTGATCCACCGTCACAGCCACCCCGTTCAGATAGAGGATGCCGTTGGCAGGCAGGCTCTTGATGGTGAAACTCACCACGTTGCCATCGATGTCGCTGCCACTGAGGGTCGGAATGGCGATGCTGGCGGCATCTTCCTGACCGTTTGCCTGCTTGTTCGCTGTCTCCGGCGCTTCATTCAGGATCTGCGCGTTGTCGCTGCCCGGCAGGGAGACGTTGCCCGCCTTGTCGGTCTGGGTCGCCGTCACCGTCAACGACTTGCCGTTGGCCGGGGTCGTCTCCGTCCAGCTGATGGTGCCATTCTGATAGCCGTAGCTCTTGCCATTGCTTGCCAGCAGGGTGCCATCGGCTTTGAGCGTCAACTGGACAGTGCTGTTCACCCCGCCATTGTTGATGGTCAGCGTCACCTTGCCGCCCGCAACCAGGTCTGCGTGATTGATCCCGGCGCGTACCTGGATCTGATCATTGCCAATCTCGGCCTTGGTCAGCATCTGGTCGTTGTTGGCATCATCCACGATAACCACGGTCGGGGCATTGGGTGCCTGGGTGTCGGTGTCGGCGGTGTCACTGCCGCCGGTCCCCTTGTTGCCCTCCAGGTCGGTGTAGCTGCCGCTGTTCACGGTCACGCTGGCGGTGCCTTCAAAGCCCGGCGTCGGGGTGAAGGTCGCGGTCCAGGTCTTGCCGCCATCGGAGGTGGTCAGCCCGGTCACGGTGCCGCCCACCACGGTCAGATCGCCCAGCTCGAACCCGGTCACCTTCTCGCTGAAGGTGAAGGTNACGTCGCTGGTTTCGCCCACGGTCAGCTGGTCGTCAACAATGTGGACCACCACGCTCGGGGCCAGGGTGTCGATCGCGGTGTCGTCACTGCCGCCAGTGCCCACGTTGCCGTTGAGATCGGTGTAGCTGCCGTC